>CAZVSK010000048.1:0-2616 GCA_964630035.1 uncultured Candidatus Saccharibacteria bacterium | reverse complement strand
GGGGTGTTTTCATTTTTGGCTCTTCTGTTTTTATCTGTTTCAAATCAATGTCAAATATAGGAAAAATTGTGTTCCATGCAAGAGCTTCAAAATTTTTATTCAGTTTTTGAAATAAAATGTGTGCTTCGCGCCTGTATTCCACAAGTGGTTCATGTTGTGCATACGCGCGAATATTCACGGAATCGCGAAGGCCCTCAAGATGCTCCAAATGCTCCACCCACAACATATCCAATATGCGCACAAGGTGTTGTCCGATAAGAAGAGAACGTTCTGGTTCAAAATTTTTCGGAACGCGGGCAAGTTTTTCTTCCAAAGAGCTCAGTTCGGATTCCCTCTTTCTTTCCGGATCATTCTCAAGTTCGAACAAAATCGCTTCTTTTGTAAAAGAAACATATTTTGAAAGCACATCAAAAAGCATATCTCTCACATTATTTTTTTCTCCCGCCTCAAGAAACAAATTTCTCTTTGTATATATGGCGCTTCTCTGTTTATTGAGCACGTCATCAAATTCCAGAAGGTGTTTTCTCATATCAAAATTCGCACCTTCCACTTTTTGCTGTGCCTGATTCACTGCTTTTGAAACCATTCCCGCTTCTATTGGAACATCCTCCGGAAAACGAAGCGTGTCCATAAGACGGGAAATACGCTCTCCACCAAAAATACGCACAAGATCGTCTTCAAGAGAAAGGAAAAACTGCGATGATCCAGCGTCTCCTTGTCGTCCCGCGCGTCCACGCAACTGATTATCAATGCGTCGCGCTTCGTGCCGTTCCGTTCCAATCACGTGAAGTCCTCCAAAATTCTTCACCTTCTCTGCTTCGCTTTCGTCGGGTGGATTTCCTCCTAAAATAATATCCACACCGCGTCCAGCCATGTTTGTCGCGACAGTCACCGCGCCAAAACGCCCTGCTTGTGCAATAATTGCGCCTTCACGCTCATTGTTTTTCGCATTCAAAACCTCATGAGGAACACCTTCCGAATAAAGATACGATGAAAGTGTTTCGTTATTCACAATAGATGTCGTTCCTAAAAGCACTGGTTGGCCTTTATTGTGTCTTTCTTTCACTTCGCGTGCTATCGCTTTAAGTTTTGCATCTTTTGTTTTGTAAATTCTGTCTGGAAGATCTTGGCGTATCATTTGCTTATGCGTCGGTATGCTTACAACCTCAAGTTTGTAAACTTTGTGAAATTCTTCCGCAGATGTTTGGGCTGTTCCAGTCATACCGGAAATTTTTTTATAGAGGCGAAAATAATTTTGTATCGTAATTTGTGCATACGTGCGGTTTTCTTCTTTAACAAGAACGCCCTCTTTCGCTTCAATCGCCTGATGAAGGCCCCCTGAATATCTCCTCCCCTGAAGCATGCGTCCTGTAAATTCATCAACAATAATAATTTCTCCGTTACGCACGACATAATCGCGGTCACGGAAAAAGAGAGCTTTAGCGCGAAGACTTTCCTGAAGAAAATGAACAAGTCTGGAGTGTTCTGGATCAAATATATTCGCGACTCCAATCATTTTCTCAACTTTTTCTATTCCTTCATCAGTTGCGTTCACCGAGCGAAGTTTTTCATCTACTGTATAATCAGTATCTTTTTCAAGACGCTCGGCAACGCGCGCAAACATTTTGTAATAGTCGCTTGAGGCCTGATCTGGCGACGCGATGATAAGCGGTGTACGTGCTTCGTCTATGAGAATGCTGTCTACTTCATCTATAATCGCGTAGTGATGCTCTTTCTGAACACGGTCACCTGTACGCAAAACAAGATTGTCTCGCAAATAATCAAAACCGAATTCATGATTTGTGCCGTATGTTATATCCGCGTGATATGCTTCTTTGCGCGAAATTGGTCTCAAAAACTCTTCAAACACCATGAATCCGCCTGTTTCATCGCGCTTTTTATCAAGTTCTTCTTCTTTCTCTGTCTCAGATTTTTTGTCGTAAGTCGTCGGTTGTTTGTTATGAGTTTTTTCTGTGTATTCAGGATCATACATATAAGCCCCATCATGAATTAAACAAGAAACAGAAAGTCCAAGCGCGTGATATATTTGCCCCATCCATACGGCATCGCGCTTGGCAAGATAATCATTCACGGTCACAACATGAACACCTTTTTCTGAAAGTGCATTTAAATATGCTGGAAGAGTCGCTACAAGAGTTTTTCCCTCCCCAGTTCTCATTTCTGCAATTTTTCCTTCATGCAAGACGACGCCCCCCATCATTTGCACGTCAAAATGACGTTTCTTGAGCGTCCTGCAACTTGCCTCTCTAACAAGCGCAAATGCTTCTGGAAGAATTTGTTCTTCTGATTCACCTGATTGTAATCGCTCCTTCAATTTTTTTGTTTTCTCTCTCAGTTCTTCCAAAGAGAGTTTTTTTAGGTCATTTTCAAATGTCAAAACAAGAGACGCAAGATCCTCTAAGCGACCCAGAGTTTTTTTCTCTATAATTTTTGAAAAAAAAGAAAACATAATAATACATTTATATCACCAGATATACTATATCTATTTTTTAGCCGCTCAAGACTCCTTGAGCGGCCATGGCGGTGACCTCCAATTTTTTATTTAATGTTGAATGAGTGCTCGTCCATGACCGCTCAAGAGGTCCGAACCGCACG
>CAZVSK010000047.1:0-2631 GCA_964630035.1 uncultured Candidatus Saccharibacteria bacterium | reverse complement strand
GTATATACTCTATGTCGCGGGGAAGAGTAACGGTTGCTCGCAAGGCTCATAACCTTGAGGTAGTTGGTTCAATTCCAACCCCCGCAACAAAAATATTAGGTTCGTTGATTTTTTCACGCGATAGTGTATACTGTTTTTGTAATGAAAAAAGTCGCGGAGAAATTCTTTAGATTTTTCTTTATCTAACCCAACCACAGGGGGTTCTTTTCCCGCAACTTAGAGATGAATAGGAACCCCTTCGCCAAGGGTTTTTTATTTTTATGGAATTCTATGAAGGTTTATCAGCGCTTCGCTTAAATATTTCTTCCCCCGATGAAGCGCGTTTGCGCGGAGAGCTTGCTCAAAAGGACGATCCGGACAGCAAACGCTTGTCACGTTTTCTCTCCCTTTCAGACCTCACTCGTGCCGAGGGTCATCCGATACGCGAAATCGCACAGCGTATTTTTGCTATTCCGGAATTTAATGGATTTGATCATATTCAAGTTCCTGAAATTGTGCGCGCAGATCAGAGTTTTGATCTTTTCAACTTCCCACCAGATCATCCCGCGAGAAGCGCATCGGATACATATTTTGTGGATGCGGAGCATATTCTTCGCACACATACTACGATCATGTGGTATTACTACATCACATCTCCTGAAATACAGGAGCGAATTAAAAACAATCAACCTCTCGGATCTCTTTCATATGGAAAAGTGTATCGCAAGGATGAGATTGATCGATTTCATCTGAACGTGTTTCACCAAATAGACGGTTGGTATTTGCATCCCACAAGTGACAAGGTTGTTCCATTTGATGAACTTAAAAATATTTTAGGGAAAATTGCGAAAGCCGTATTCGGAGAATCTACAAAATTCCGCTTTAATGAAGACACATTCCCTTACACAGATCCAAGCGTTGAGATGGAAATTGAGAGGGGAGGAAAATGGATTGAGGTGCTTGGAGGAGGGATGGTGCGCCCCGTCGTTCTTCAAAATCTTGGTGTAGATCCTAAGCAATATACTGGATGGGCATTTGGCTTTGGCGCGGAACGTCTTGCAATAGTGAGTATGGAGCTTCCCGATATTCGTCTTCTTCGTTCGGAAGATATGAGAGTTAAAAAACAACTCGTGTTGGATAACGCATACAAAGAAGTGAGTAAGTTTCCCCCCATCACAAGAGATATTTCATTTGTTGTGAAGAAGGGATTTTTTCCGAATAAATATTATGATGTGATACGCGACATTGGAGGTGATCTTGTGGAAGCGGTTGAACTTTTGGATATGTACGAAGATGAAAAGAAATTTGGTCCTGATAAAGTGAGTTACACATTCCGTGTTGTTTATCGCTCAAACGAACGCACACTTATTTCTGAAGAGGTTGATGCTCTTCAGGATAAGTTGTATAAAGAAACAGCATCTCAATTTGATGCAGAGCTTAGATAGTTTTGACTTTCCACGCTGTTTTGAATAGCGTGGAAGTATGCCCCGATAGTTCAATGGATAGAACAGGGCTCTTCTAAGGCCTTAATGTGGGTTCGATTCCTACTCGGGGTACCAAAACAAAATATACTATCAAAAATGATAGTATATTTTGTTTATTGATCTCGTAGGAATCGAACGGAACTTTTATGCTCGCGGGGCGAGATGAAATAAAAGTCCGTGGCTTCGGAGGAATCCCGCCGTCGGCGGGATGGGGGAGAAGGATTTCCTACTCGGGGTACAAAAATATAATCACCGCATTTCTGCGGTGTTTATTGTATTCCCTTTTTGTTTGAGGTATAGTTTTTTCAGAATTATAACCAACAACATAAGGAGGTGTTATGGGAACTATCACGGTAACACTCAACACTGAAATATATAATCTTCTACTAAAACTTGCCGGTGAGGACGAAAAAGAAGAGGGTGAATTTCTTGAGAATATAATTCGGAAAGAAGATATAAAAAGGCACACAAGAGTCGTGCCCTTTGAAGGAGAAAAAAGGTTTAAGTGTTTTCGCAAAAAATGTTTTGAAACCGAAAAAGAAAACACAGATGTAGTTGAATTAGGAAATTAAAAAATTCCCCACTTTTAGTGGGGATGTTTTTTAAAAACATTCCAATATTCTGCAGAATGTTGGAATGTTGTATTAGTGCTCAATAAGCGATCCAAAAACAAAGATAGCTATAATTCCGAGAAGTATTGTGAAGAAATGTATAAATTCTTTCGGTTTTGATTCATGTCGGACCTCTGGCATTAGGTCTGATACGGCGATATAGATAAAAGTTCCAGCGGAAAATCCGATGAGGTGAGGAAGTATGGAAGAAACATAAGGAAGTGCTATATATCCTATGGTTGCTCCGAGAATGGTCATGAGCGAAGTGCCGAGATTTACTAAGATTATCTTTTTCTTTTCCCATCCTGCATGAAGAAGGACTCCAAAATCTCCTATTTCCTGAGGTATTTCGTGGAGGAATATAGCGATTGTTGATGCAATGCCGACTTCAGTGCTTAGGCTGAAACTGAGAGCGATAACGATTCCATCAATGAAGTTATGGACCGCATCGCCGAAAAGCACAGCGCTTGAGAATGTGTGATATTCACACACACCCTTATTGTGGCAGTGATACCACTTGAGAAGTTTTTCAAAAAGAAAAAGGATGAGAATTCCGC
>CAZVSK010000046.1:0-2744 GCA_964630035.1 uncultured Candidatus Saccharibacteria bacterium | reverse complement strand
TCGTGTTTTTTTGTTTGTGTGCCCGGAGTCGGACTCGAACCGACACGCCTTACGGCACAGCATCTTAAGTGCTGCGCGGCTACCAATTACGCCATCCGGGCCCTTCGTTATTTTCTCCCTCTATGATGTGGTGTTAAACTATGACAATTCGGACAAAGAATTCTAAGATTGGTTATCCGATTATCATGGCGATCACCATTTATATGATCAAGTTCTAGTGGTAAATATCCACCTTCTGTTCTTTTTGACCACCCACACCACTCACAATGTTCCGGCTTTAGTTTAGCCATAAACAATCTTTTTTTCAACTTAAAACTCTGAAATGAACTGTTTTTTACCAAAATAGATTCCAGCGAAATCTTGGGCTTACCAATTCCTCTCATTCCTAAGTTCCACCCACGTCCCTTAAAATGGGATATATCTAGTTTATATTCTCTTATATATTTTTTAATTTGATCATAATTTCCTCCCGCCTCTCTTAAATTTAATTTAACTAATACTTGTCTTGTACTAAATGATTTTTTAACAGCGTCTTTCAACTGATGTTCTGTCCAAGATCGTTTCTTCATAAAATTCATTATATCACGAAATGGGAGACGTATAAACATAAAGTTCCTATTTGTCTGCTATATTGATTAAAATAAAAAAAACAAGCGCCCTTATTTTATAAAGGCATTTTTATACAAGCGAGGTGTTGGCTGGATTTCCCGCAGGCCGTCGGGTGGAAAACAATTAATTCTTTTGGAGGCCGCGATGGGAATTGAACCCATGTATAAGGGTTTTGCAGACCCTTGCCTTACCACTTGGCTACGCGGCCCTATAAATCTCACTCGCGCGCGTGTGATTCAATTTCAAATTTCAGGTGGGGCACAAAGCGCGTTTTCATTTTTTTTAAGAGCATGTGCTCAAACTCTTTCTTCTTTCCGTCAATCATGAAATATGCCTCCAATTCCTTCTCATAAGGAATTATAGAGAGCATCACCTTCGCCTGCAAGAGATCTTCGGACACGTTCACAGAAACAATTGTTACGAGAGCTCCATCAATATCACACTCTTCCAAAATCATGCGCGAGAGTTCGTGCTCAATGAGACTTGCCATTTTCAAATTCCGATACGGTTTCATGTATTAGATAAAAATAAGAGTATCGCCGACACGGACATCCCCCTCGCTTTCCACGAGGAGCCCCGCCTCCATTCCAGTATCCGCAACCGCAATGTCTTTTCTTTCCGATTGAAGATTAATCACCTTCCCGCTTCCTACTATTTTTCCATTCCTCCACACATCAAACTCTCCCTGATTTTTGACGGGACCCAAAATAATTCTTCCACCAATCACCCTCTCCTTCCCTTTTGGAGCACCAAAAACCTTGAGAATTTCTATGCTCGGCATTTCTTTCGGATTATTTCTCTTCACGTGTTCTATAAATTCTTTTTCAAGTTCATAAATAATATCGGATGTAATGAGTGTAATTTTTTCGTTCCTCGCCACATTCGCCGCCGCCTTGTCTATTTTTATTTTAAAACCTAAAATTACCGCCCCAGTGCTTTTCGCAAGCTTAATGTCTGTTTCATACACATCTCCAACACCAACAGACGCGATTGAAATCGGTTTATCACTTTTCGTTCTCTCCACAATTCCCCGTACAGCTTCGAGCGATCCAGCTTCATCAGCTTTGATAATAACCGACACACATTCTTCTTGAGCGCGTCCTTTTTCGTTCGTCCCACAAGGAAGATTTTTTCCTTTATATATTTCTTCCACGCCTTTTCCGCACATAAATTCTTCGCCCACCTCTGGTAGTGTTTCAAATCCAATCACAAGAGCTGGCGCGCTCGGCACAAGCGAAGATGTGGGTTTTCCAAGAAAATCGTTCAAAATTTTTACCTTTCCTTTCGCTGTTTGTGTTGCAATAGGAAGCCCTTGCGAAAGAATTCCATTTTTTACAATAACACCAACAATCCCACCACGACGCGCATCCAATTTACTTGTTATAACAACGCCCGAGGGAATCGCTTTTGGATCATATGAAAAATCTTCCATGTCGGAAGCAAGCACAACAAGATCAAGAAGTTCCTGCACACCCTCGCCTGTTTTCGCGGAAATTGCGTGCCAAGATACATCACCTCCGAATCCCTCAAGATAAACACCAATATTTGCAAGATCAGTTTTTGTTTTTTCTATATTCGCGTTTGATTTATCAATTTTATTGATTGCCACAATGAACGTCATCTTTTCCTTTTTGATATATTCAAGCGCGTTCTGGGTTTGTGGCTTCACCCCGTCGTCCGCAGCAACAATGAGTATGGCTAAGTCGGCAACGCGTGCGCTCCGTTCGCGCATTTTGGAAAACGCTTCATGCCCCGGCGTATCGATGAATGTAATTTTTCTCCCGTTGTGCGTGATTTCATATGCGCCGATTGATTGCGTGATTCCTCCAGCTTCGCGCTCTGCAATGGTTGTTTTTCGTATATAGTCAAGAAGCGTGGTTTTCCCGTGATCCACGTGCCCCATAATTGCTATGATAGGTGGACGTTTTTCCATAGTATTTGTAAAGGTAACAGAGAAATGCGATGAATACAAGAAAAATTCAAAAAATCACTAAAAAATTTCCTCCCTAAGCGAGCAGGTGCGCTAATGATTTAGTTGATAATTAAATGATAAAAAACTTGAGAAAATATTGTTTTTCCCCTATTCTGGAAGTTGGTTGTAGTGTTGGTATATTTTTTTAAGTAACATTAGTTGT
>CAZVSK010000045.1:0-2756 GCA_964630035.1 uncultured Candidatus Saccharibacteria bacterium | reverse complement strand
GGAACTAGAATCAGAGAAAAAAGCCACTCAATAGTGGCTTTTGATAAAAACTAAATTCCTTTCTGTAATGGAACCGATTGATAGAATCCCGATTCATTTTCCTTATCTACCACTACAAGAGAAATGCGGGGGGAAAAAATATCAACGAGATCATCCCAAGTATATTCTTCAATAGAATATTCGTCTTCAAACTCACTCTCCATGAAATTCTTCGCTTTTTCTGGAGTAGAAAAAACCAACAATGAATCATCACTTCCCAATACGCTTGTCTTTTCTTTATTTTCAATAATCCAGCACGGATCAGGATGTGGGATAGAAACGGTAATTTTTTTGTTTACAAAAACTCCGGGTGCGACTTGTCTGAATGCATCATCTTCCATGTGTGTCTCCTTATTAAGGAATAAAAAAAATATTAGAAAGTCAGATAACTGATAAGCTGTTCTACATTTAATTTTGGTGTACAAAGTATACGGCGAATAGTGCTCCAAGGAACAAGTTCATTCCCACTATTAAGAACTATTATCTCTGTATCTTTTTCTGCACAAACTACTTCTTTGCCCCATCCTTCACGAACACCAGCACGTCCTTTGAGCCATTTAACATTATCATAACCGAGTTGCGTAAGTTGTTCTGGAACAAGTACAAACCCATAATTAATATTTACCGCACGCGCACCGCCCATCTGCTGTGCAATTTCACATGCAAGTGCAATAAACTTATCGCGATACGGTTGAATTGCTTCTGGTGTTGCGTTTGGTGATTCTGGTTCCTCATCATTGAAGAAATTGAACTCCATGGTACGCACACCATTTGATTCATTGTGACCATAATAAACATTCTGCAAACTTCCAAACTTTGTGATCACATTAAAATGATGACTACTTGAATCAAACTCACTATGATCTACCCAAACCCTTCCTTTATTATCAGGAAGCTGTGGTCCATAAAATTTTGCCCACTGTCGTGTTCCAAAATTAACATTCCTTACCGGAAGCGCAGGTTCAACATTAAGTATTTGCATAATGAGTTGGTCGATCACCTGTTCTGCGTTGGAAAAATTATTATTTTCTTTTGGATAACCAAGATAAAACTGATTATTGAGCCAACATGACCAGAGACCAACCACACCATGCGGTGTTTCGATTGCAATACTCCACCCTGATTCATGAAACTCTGGCACATATTTCTTTTCTCCAGATGCCTTTTGTTCGGCATCTACAAGAACTGAATTTGCCAAAATCATGAGAAGTCCAGCTTGTGAATTATATTCTTCTACGGTATTAATTTCTTCGTTTGAGATTTTTTCATACTGTCCACTCATTTCATTTCTCCTTCCTTTTTGAATTATTAAAATAATTTTAATTTATTTAACTAAAAAAAGTATAGCACTTGTTGCGCCATTTGTCAATATTGGGTGCCGTAGTACCTGCACGAACGTACCGTCCGGTACGGGCGGGGAGGAAGTGAGGACTAGAATAGAAGGATTTTACTAACACCCAGACTTTACATAAAACCGTCTTTTATAAGTTTTGGGATAAGATGTCCACCAACCCCTAATTGTAAATTTATGTTTCCTTTTTCAATATCCTTTCTGGAAATCCATTGTATATTATCAACTTCTGCACCGCATTTTAATTTTCCCTCATATTCAACAAAAAATACTTGCACTTCGCGGGTCTTATTATCTTCTTCCCTATCCGATAGATAGGTAAAATAATATTTTTGATTTGTTACATTAACATTCAATTCCTCTTTCAATTCCCTCACATTTGTATCCTCGGGAGATTCGTTAACTTCTATCTTTCCACCAGGAGTCCAATAAAAATTCTGCCTGTTACCATTTACTAAAAGTATTTTTTTATCTTTTATAATTACCGCTGCTGTTTTTCTAATAGGATTCATATATTCATTATATCCCAGTTCAAACCTCCCGTCAGGGCATCATTCCTCAATCCGCCAGCCGGTGGATTGAGGAATAAAATACCCCAGCTGAGCTGGGGTGCGAATTATTCTTATTGGATGAATTTGAACGTTCTAGCTATATAACTAACATCTAATTCATAACCATTATAAGAAGTATTAATTGAGTTATAATCAAGAGAAAAAAAATCTTCGGCACCAATATCGTGTCCAATCACGAACATTCTATTTCGTTTAACATCTGGAACAAGATATAAAGAGTTATAACCAGTGCTTGCAGGACAAAAAACCATATCACCTTCAATAATTGGGTCGCTGTACTCGGGAGGAGACGGCTTTTTGTCTAACAAAGGGAAAAAATCTCTCTGCATAAAACACTTTCCGTTTTGAGAATTGTATCCGAAATACACCGGTGCTTGATGTGAATGAAGTTCATATCCATCAAGTGGGAATTCTCTTATATAAATAGCAAGGTTAAATTTCGTCCCTAGCGAATCATAAAAATCGATTGATTCCATATTTAATAAATATTCATTGGTAGCATCTTCAAGAATCGAAAAAGCCCCATCTGGATATTTTATCTCAAACCCATATTTTTCATTTCGATAAGTATTCCAATCTACTGTTTCATCTTTTGATTGTTGAACCTCTTCTTTGGGGAGTTGTGCTTCTTGGATTGCTGGTTTATTTTCTATAGCCTCATTCTTCTTCATGAATGAATATCCAATTCCTCCGACAACAATAACACCAAGCACAATCAAAAGTGCTACGATAGGTGCAAATCCTTTTTGTGTGTTCATAAAATAATTATACCCCAGTTCAAACCTCCCGTCAGG
>CAZVSK010000044.1:0-2806 GCA_964630035.1 uncultured Candidatus Saccharibacteria bacterium | reverse complement strand
AAAAAAATAAATAAAAATCCCCATCTGGGGGATTTTTATTTATTTAATACCGCGATATCCGCTTCAAACTCATCTGCTTTTTGAACTACCGGTTCGCCGTACCACAAGCGATATGTGTACCATCGTGATCCAGCATAATATTTTGCGGCCGCGCATCGCTCAAGCAGTTTTTTGTACGGAAGGACATTTTGATTTGCCTTTGCGTAATCAATGCAACTTTGCGAAGCAAGAAGATCTCTCATATACACCGCAGTTGCGGCGAATGCATCTGAATTGTTCCATGGATTGGGAGGATTATTTCCGGTAATGGCGGATATTTTACTCTCATATAATTTCCATGTTGAAGGAATGAATTGAGCAGGTCCCATCGCGCCTCCGTATGCTCCGTGTTGGTTTGCGCAAGACACTTTTGCAAATTCCGATTCAGGATCAATTCCCAGTCTTTTCACAAGATCAAGGAAATAGGGTATATCGCGCGTCGGATGCATTGCTGTTTTATAAAAACACTTCCCGACATTCTTTCCCAAAAGAGATTCTCTATGGAGTATAGAGAGGATAAGAGCCGATCTTACTCCAGTTGCGCTTTCCGCAAGCTTTGCATAGTCATATGCTTTTTCAAATGTAAGCTGCCCACCTCCCAATAATTCAAAGATTCTACTTCTTATTTGCGCCGCTGTTTCTTGTGTTTTCACGAGTATTTTTTGGTATTCTGTTTCTTTTCCCTTTGTTTCTGTGAGGAGTGTTTGTTTCTGCGTTTGTGTTACTTGAACTGTTTTTTTCTGTGCTTGTTGTATTGCGCGAAGGTTTTCCACATCTTCTTTTTGAAGAGTTAGCTCTTCTTTTTGAGCGAGAAGTTCTTGGCGAAGCTTTGTGACTTCTTCAAGTTCCAAGCGCAAATTATTTTGGACAAGCGTTATATTATTCAAGCTTCCAAAAAAATCGGAAAGAGTTTTATTTGCAAGAAAGATAGTCATTATGTTTTGGCTATCCATCTGGCTGATAGCGCGGAGAGCTTCCGCGAGAGCCTCCTTGTGGGTGTCTATTTTATTTTCTGTTTTTCCTATCTCTTTTTGTGTTTCCGTGATGTCTTGATTTATTTTAGTAAGACTTACATTAATTGCTTTGATTTGAAGATTAAGTTTGTCTATTTTTGCATTTAGCGAGGAAATTTCATTTTTTAGAGTACTTCCCTGTTTTTTATATTGATCTATTGTTTTTTGTGTTTCTTCTATTTGTTTTTCATATTCCGCAAGTTGTTTTTCCAATTCCAAGCGCTGTTCTTGAAGTGCATCTATCTTTTTTTCTCCTTCCGTTTGCTGTTCTTCTTGTTCCTGCGCGGATACATAATTGATTTGCTGGGGGGCACTTACAGGACTCAAGAAGAATCCATATGCAATCACACACACAACAAATATCTTTGCGATGCGTGTTGCGGGGAAATAAAAATATTCGGCGCGTCCCACGGAGATACGTCGTTTCAGATTTTTTGAAATATCAAAAACCATTTTTTGCATGCGTATCTCATTATATCCCATTTTTTCTTTTTCAAAAAATCCGCCTCCCTTGTATACGGAGGCGGTGTAAATACATAAAGATTTTTTCTATTCTTCTTTCTTTTCTTCTCCTTCAGCTTCTTTCTTTTCTTCCTGTTCTGTTGGAGCTTCTTCTTTCGGGGGTTCCGGTATCTCCTCTTCTTTTTCTGTTACTGTTGCAATGATTGCGTCTTTTGCGATTAGGATTTTAACTTCTTCAGGAACAGTGAGATCAGAGATGCTTATATTTTGTCCGATTTGTGAGAGATTTGATACATCCACGGTGAACGAATGAGGGATTTTATCGGGTAATGCTTCTATTTCAATTTCATCAAGGACCTTAACAAGAAGATATCCAGTTTTCGCTACAATTTCTTCTCCAGTATATTCAATAGGGATTTTTGTTTTTATTTTTTCATCTTTTCTTACATGATAGAAATCAACAGACATTATTTCATTTTTGATTGTATCGCGATGTAGTCCTGTGATGAGTGCTGGAATTTTTTCACCAGAATTTTTAACAAGAGATATGACCGTGTTCTGCCCAGCTTTTTTGTATACATGCTCAAATTCCTTTGCAGATACGGACACATGCTCATTTGCAAATCCGTGGCCGAATATTTCTCCTGGAATAATTCCTTCTTTGCGAAGCGCTTTCGTTTTTTTTCCAAACGTGGTTCGCGGGGATATGTTAATTTGAATGGAATTCATATACACGATTTATTATTTTTCCTTCTTTGTCTTTTTTACCTTTTTTATCTCTTTCTTTTCTTTTTTTGTTCGTGTGGATGATGTAGCTTTTGATTGGCGGGTTTTGAAGCGTTCTACGCGTCCTGCTGTATCAACAAGCTGTTGTGAGCCAGTATAGAAAGGATGACAGTGGCTACAAATATCCACCTTCATATCTTCTTTTGTCGCTCCGAAGGAGAAAGAATGTCCGCACGCGCAGGTAATTTTCGTTTTAGGAAAGTATTTTGGATGTATGTCCTTTTTCATATTTTAGTGATAACGAAAGGATAATAGCATCCATTTTTATGCTTGACAAGGCTTTCAAGGTGCGTATATACTTCTCTATGCCGTTTTTAAGCGGCCTTTTATTCGGGAAACCGAATGTATTTTGAAAAATGAATAGATATATACCAAATATATCAGCAAGCATTCATAAAGATTAAAAATAACTTTTGAACATTTTTAGTCGTCCTAGTCTTATTTTTTTAGAGGATTTGATCCTGGTCCAGGATGAACGCTGGCGGCGTGGATAAGGCATGCAAGTC
>CAZVSK010000043.1:1362-2924 GCA_964630035.1 uncultured Candidatus Saccharibacteria bacterium | reverse complement strand
AGATTTTTCTATTTGGTCAACAAAAAAGCAGCGTTCCATCTGATGAATAAATCATTAATTCGCATTTTTATGCGAAAATCTTCTTGGAAAGTTTTCCAAACTTCTCTCCCCTGTCAAATTCATTTTTAAATTTTTCAAAACTCGCCGAAGACGGACTGAAAAGTATGATAACCGGCAACTGACGATTGATGTTTAAAAATTTCTTTACAGATTGCAAAAGTTTTTTTAAATCTTCAAAACATCGCGGACGCGTATTTTTAAAATAACCGATGCGTGTAAGTGCGCTGATCATTTTGCTCGTTGCACTCCCATCTAAAAGAAATAAGTTTTGGGGATCAATTTTTTTCTTCACCTCTTTTGCCCATGCTGTGTAGTCCAATTTCTTATCAGTTCCCCCCGCGATGAAAATTGTGTTTTTACCCCCGAAACGGGCGAGCGCCACAATACCGCCCTCAGGAGACGTTGCGGTTGTGTCGTTTATCACACGCATATTCTTTTTCTCTATAATGACCTCCTGCCTGTAAGGAATGACTGGAAGAGATTGCACGCGAGATTCTATTTCTTTCCACGAAACCCCCGCCAAATGCGCGGCAAGCGCCGAACAGAGAAAATTATACATATTATGCTTTCCAAGCAACTCTATTTTTTCCAATGTTTTTTTTGAAAAAACATTTATTTTTCTTTCTCCATCGCTGAAAACTATTTTCTTATTCGCGCGAATTAGAAAATGCTTATAACGGCGGGGAATAACGTTTTCTAATGAAATTAAATATATCCGCGATTTTGGTTTTTTTCTTAAAAAATATGCCGTCCATGCATTGTCATAATTTAAAATAAGATTTTGTGTCTTATCTTGACGCATAAAAATGTTGGCTTTTGCGTCCGCATATTTTTCCATCGTCTGGTGGCGATTTAGATGATCGCGATAAAGATTTGTGATGATGGAAATGTTTGGCGCGCGGTGAGCAAATTTCGCAATTTCAAGTTGAAACGACGATAATTCCAAAACTGCCGGTATTTTTCTTTTTTTCTCAAGACGCGGAAGAAGTTTCAAAAGAGCATGATCAGAAGAATTACCACTTGCCGAAACTTTTCCTTTTTTTCCAGAAAGAAAATGCGCAACCCAGTTTGCTGTTGTCGTTTTACCACGCGTACCCGTGACAGCAATAATAGGATTTTTCGCATTCTCAAGAAAAACAACGAGATCGTTTAAAATGGGAATTCCATTTTTTCTCGCGAGAGAAAGAAAAGGATTTTTTTGTATGCGTACGGCTGGATTCACAACAATCGCTTCGTGAGAAACAAAATCTTTCTTTGTGTGTTTGCCCAAAACAAACCTAACACGCCCCGCCGAGTTTCCTAATGCGCGAATTGAATCTTTAAGACGCGCGTGTTCTCTAAGGTCTGTAACCGTCACATTCGCGCCATGAGCGAGAAGCCACTTCACGGTTGCCAAGCCTCCGCCAAGAGTTCCAAGACCAACAACAAGAACTTTCTTTCCTTTGAAATCCATACCGCATTATTATTGAATTTCCTTATACTTTTGGGAAGGTTGACAGATA
>CAZVSK010000043.1:0-1262 GCA_964630035.1 uncultured Candidatus Saccharibacteria bacterium | reverse complement strand
ACTTCAGAAACGTCTGCAATTCCTCCCTCTTGAACCTCGTCCGGTCGGGACTGCGAACGCACGTCTATTTTCCATCCCGTAAGTTTCGCGGCGAGACGAACATTTTGTCCGCTTTTCCCTATTGCGAGAGAGAGTTGATCCTCGGCAACAAGTACGCGCGCCTCACGTTTTGGCAAAACTTCAACAAGTTTCACTTTCGCGGGAGAAAGCGAATTTGCTATAAATTTTTCAGGATCGTCAGACCACTCAATAATGTCTATTTTTTCATTTCCAAGTTCATTCGTGACAGCCATCACGCGCATTCCGCGTTGTCCCACAGCTGACCCTACTGGATCCACACCCTCCTGATTGGATGCAACGGCAATTTTTGCCCTGCTTCCCGGCTCGCGCGCAATCTTTTTGATAGCAACAATATTGTCCGCCATTTCTGGAATTTCTAACTCAAAAAGCTTTGAAACAAAGTTCGGATGTGCGCGGGAAAGAACAATTCCCGGACGCCTCGGATCGTCTTGCACGGCGAGAACATAAAAACGCATGCGCTGACCGATGCGGTAGTGCTCCCCCGGAATACTCTCGTTATAAAACATGATTCCAATAGCCCTGCCGAGATCCACAAATACATTCCCCCTGTCAAAACGCTGGATGATTCCGCTCACGATTTCCCCCTCCTTTCCCGCAAACTCCTGCTGTATGGAGCTCCTTTCTGCTTCACGTATGCTTTGTAAAACAACTTGCTTTGCTGTTTGTGCAGCAATTCTTCCAAAATCCGCATGTGTCTCAAGCGGAAATTTCAGCTCATCACCAACTTGTGTTTTTGGATTAATCGCGCGCGCATCTTCTAAAAAGATGTGTCTATCGGAGTTATAGCGCGGGAGGAGATTCCCCTCTTCTTCATCTTCTTTTTTCTCTTTCTCCGCGTCTTTATCCTTTTTCTTTTCTTCTTCTTTTTCGTCTTCTTCCGTCTCTTCCACAATTCTCACTTCATTCGGATCTACAACTGTTTTCGTCTGCCAAAAATCTATGTCTCCAGTTTTAATATCAAACTTCGCGTGCACGACTTCCGAACGCTTTCTATATTCTTTTTTATATGCCGCCGCAATCGCCGATTCAACGGCTTCAAGAACGCGCTCCGACGAGATTCCCTTCTCCGCCGCAATCTGATCTATTGCTGTCGCAAGTGTTTTAATATCCATATTTTTTTATTTTTTTATACGAGCCTTTAATAATTCGCCGCCCTCACAGGAGCGGTCGTACACAATCAC
>CAZVSK010000042.1:0-2952 GCA_964630035.1 uncultured Candidatus Saccharibacteria bacterium | reverse complement strand
TTTGAAAAACAAACTGAAAAATAAAGTTTTTTAAGTTGTTTCATATGATCCCCCTCCTTGGAGGATTTTTTTTAATGTTAAATTAAGAAATTAATTTAATTCTATCTATAAGTATAGCATACTATATTGAATATGTCAAGTGTTCTCAATCCATATAAATTCTACACATAGATGCAAAAGAAACCGCTATGTTATAGCATAGCGATCATCCATATTTTATCGCATCTTTCTCCAATCCGTATAAATCAGCATTATCAGTATTAATCCGCGTCTATTTAATCACTATAAAAAATAAAATCCAAAAATTGCTGGAAGGGAGTTTTTTGCGGTGGCGTTGCTCCGCATCCTTTATAGATCTCCCTCAATTTATTTCTCGCTTCATTTTCTCCGCACTTAATGATTTCTTTCGCGTCGTGAAATTGAAATATTTTGAATCCAAACACAGGAGGTGTGAGAACGATATCCGCGGTCGGCAAAACGCGCTTCGCGAGCTGATGTTCAATAACATCCATCGCGCGCGGAATGACTGTGTACATTTTTTTTGGATTCAAAGATTCTTCTTCCAAATTGAACCACTTGCTTGAAACGTCAACAGCGATAACAAATTCCGCTCCCATGGAGCGCGCGATATCTGCTGGAACTGGATTCACGAATCCTCCATCCATGAGAAGCCGGTTTTCTATTTTGACCGCGGGGAAAATAACAGGAAGAGCAGTTGATGCCTGTATCGCCGTCCTGAGATTTCCCGATTTCAAAACAATCTCGTCTCCGTTTTCCACATCCGTCGCAACTGCTGAAAAAGGAATTTTGCAGTTCTCAATATTCATGTCTCTGATTCTGTTTTCAAGAGACCCAACAACTGATCCGTCTTTAAAAAGCTCTCCATCTTTTTTCAAAAACACTCTTAGAGGATGGTGTATATCTTTATCTTTAATTCCCAAAAAAAGATTCTCTAAAAAAGCAATGTCTTTTGTTGCGGAATATAATCCACCAATAAGCGCCCCCATACTCGTTCCCGCAATATAAGAAATCTCAATACCCGCTTTTTCAAGAACGCGTATGACACCAATATGCGCGAGACCGCGCGCCGCTCCACCGCCAAGCGCAAGACCCACCTTTTTCGGAATTTTTCCTGCCATGTGAATATTATAAAAGAAAAAAACCTTTTCTCCAATCCAGAGAAAAGGTTTTTTATTTTAATCTTTAGGTTTTTTGAGAGCTCCAAATATGCCGACAATAGAAGAAGCAATCTGTAGATCGCCAAATATTTGCTGATTTTTGGCGTACCCTATATATGCGGCTCCAACATGGGTGGCGGCAAGAATAGCCCATCCCCATTTCTTTTTCCATATATCATTTTTAGGATGCAAAATATAAGTTGCAACAAGCATCCCAACAGAGGACCAAAATTCAAACAATGTTAATTTTCCACTGAATGTAAACACAGTGAGAAAAAGAACGATGACAGAAAGGCAAATAATAATGTATGTCTCCACTTTTCTGTTTTCGTCCTTCACAATGATTCCATACATCATTGTGATAAAAAGTCCGAATTCGGCAAATGAATATACAAAAAGATTGAGAATAAAAAAATAAATAACTGCGAGAAGCGCTCCTAAGGCTCCGAGAGCCCATCCAATTTTTTTCTCAATCAGCATACCTATTTTATTTGAGAAAAAAATAAGTGAAACGAATATTTCTAATATTCTGATTTCCACTTGTATTCTCCTTTTAATTTTCTATCTATAATTATACACCTAAAAACAACACTTGTCAATGTTATAAAACAACAATGCAACGACGTCGCATGTCGTTACATTGCGAATGTATGACGCACAACGTCATATAATTTTTATTTCACTTGAGAGATTTTCTTAAATACTCTCCCGTGAAGCTTCCCGCTTTGCGCGACACCGCTTCAGGAGTTCCTTCAGCGACAATTTCTCCCCCCTTATCTCCCCCTTCGGGACCAAGATCAATCACCCAGTCCGCTGTTTTAATAACATCCAGATTATGTTCTATAACCACAACAGTATTTCCGCGGTCAACGAGACGGTGAAGCACTTCCAAAAGCTGTTCAACGTCTGCAAAATGAAGACCTGTCGTCGGCTCATCCAAAAGATATATGCATTTGCGCGTATCCCTTTTTCCTAATTCCGAACCCAACTTAACGCGCTGTGCTTCTCCACCGGAAAGTGTTGTCGCTGATTGACCAAGCTTCAGATATACAAGACCAACTTCATCCAAAATTTTCAATCTGTCATAAAGCCAAGGTATATCGTCAAAAAAACGCGTAGCTTCTTCAATCGTCATTTCAAGAACATCAAAAATATTTTTCTTTTTATATTCCACCTCAAGCGTCTCCCTATCAAATCTTTTTCCTTTACATGCGTCGCACTCCACATAGACAGTCGGCAAAAAGTGCATTTCAATCGCGATCACTCCATGTCCCTCACAATGCTCACATCGCCCTCCTTTCACATTGAAACTGAAGCGCCCCGGTTTGTAACCGCGCACACGCGCATCTTCCGTAGATGCAAATAGGTCGCGTATATACGTCCACGCACCCACATATGTCGCGGGATTTGAACGAGGCGTTCTTCCTATCGGCGACTGATCTATATTAATAACCCGATTGATATATTCCAAACCCAACACTGATTTTATATTTGGCATTTTTTTTCCAGAACCAGTTAAACCATTCCCGCCCGAGGCGGGTCCGCCTTTGGCGGAGAATCTATTCGCAAGTGTTTTCCATATCACATCATAAAGAAGCGTGCTTTTTCCAGATCCAGAAACCCCCGTTATTGCAACAAAACGACGAAGTGGAATAGAAACATCTATATTCTGAAGATTATTTTCCGTAATTCCTTTTATCTTAAGACAATCATGATCACGTTTTACGCTTCTCCTTTCTTTCGGAATTTTTACATATTCTTCCCCGCGCAGATA
>CAZVSK010000041.1:0-3041 GCA_964630035.1 uncultured Candidatus Saccharibacteria bacterium | reverse complement strand
GGGATCGGTCGGCATGTTCGCTCCCTCGCTCACCGTCATGATGCCGTTTTTGACCATGTTCATGGCATCTCTGCCGTTGATCTCGTTCTGGGTCGCCGAGGGAAACGCGCAGTCCGCCTTGATCGACCAGAGCGGATTGTATTCCATCCCGGGGTCGAGGGGCGTGTAGGTCGCACCGCCATATTTTTCGGTATACTCCTTGATGCGACCGCGGCGCACATTCTTGAGTTCCATGATAAACGCCAGTTTTTCGGGCGTGATGCCCGTCGGGTCGTGAATGAAGCCGTTGGAATCGGACATGGTGATCACTTTACCGCCCAGCCGGTTTACCTTCTCCACTGTATACTGAGCTACATTCCCCGAACCCGACACAAGGCATGTTTTTCCTTCAAGCGTTGTTTTTCTTGTGCCGAGCATCTCCTGAGCGAAATAAGTGGCGCCATAACCGGTCGCTTCCGGTCTGATGAGCGATCCGCCCCAATTGAGTCCCTTGCCGGTCAGCACACCGCTGAATTCCTTCGTCAGGCGTTTCCATTGGCCGAAAAGAAAACCGATTTCGCGTCCGCCAACACCAATGTCGCCCGCCGGGACGTCCGCATCAGGCCCGATATGGCGGTAAAGCTCTGTCATAAAGCTCTGGCAAAATCTCATAACCTCACCATCGCTTTTTCCCTTCGGGTCGAAATCGGAACCGCCTTTACCTCCACCCATTGGAAGTGTAGTTAAACTGTTTTTAAATACCTGTTCGAATGCAAGAAACTTTAATATGCCAAGATTAACAGAAGGGTGAAATCTTAATCCTCCTTTATAAGGTCCTATCGCACTGTTCATTTCAATTCTGAATCCACGATTAACTTGAACTTCTCCCTGATCATCTACCCATGGAACTCTGAATAATATAACCCGCTCGGGTTCAATTATTCGTTCAAGAATTTTTTCTTTTCGATACTCAGGATGTTTTTCTAAGACTAAAGATAATGATGAAGCTACCTCGTAAACTGCCTGGTGAAATTCTGGTTCACTAGGATTTTTTGCTTTTACTTGCGACATTAGGTTTTTAACGAACTCGGACATAAAATCTCCGCTGATTTTGTTAATAAATTAATTATAGGATTTGAACAGAAGAGGAAAACTTTAGATTAAATGTGGAATAGGAAGATTGTAAAACTTTTGAATTGAGTAATAAATAAAATCTGTAGAAGTAGAAACCTTCAAGAAAATTTTCGATTTATTTTTGTTCTTAAGTCCCAATATAAATTCACTTTTCAAAATACGATAGAGGACTATTATTTACGTGCACAAAATAGATTGTAAGAAATTATTGTGCAAGTAAATTCATCATATTTTTGCAACAAGAAATGCAACAAGCCATGTAATAAAACCAGAAAGCAATAAAATTAAAATGAATGCAAAAATCTGAATTTTCTTCCTTAATTCGCGGGAAAGCGGAAATTTTGATGGTTGATTATTGGTAAGAAAGTCCCCTCTTTTAATATCCCATTCCGGAAATGAATTAATAAAATTTTCCTTTTCCCTTCTTTGCCTCAGGTCAATGAGTTTAAGTGATTTAATTTTGGGGGGAAAGTAAGTATTCTGAGACTGCCACCAGTTATCCGGTATTTTAATTTCGATTAGTTCATCTGGCGAGTTGTTGGTAACAGTATAATCTACCAACGATTTTTTTTCCTGAAACATAGATCACCTATATTTTTTATCAGGTTTTATTGTTTGCTTCCTTTCTAAATTGAATGACCTTAAGATGCTCTGAATCCTTAATTGAAGTTGTAATACTGTCGTTAATATACCACCATTCTACCGGTATATTAATTCTATACTTTTTTACTCCTGAACCGGAATCAAAAAAAATAATATTTCCATTCGGATTAACATTCATCTCGTGATAAGTAGAGCTTGTAAAAATTCTTTCGAATAAGTTTAATCGTGATAAAATAGACCCGGAATTTTTTGCGTGGGTCATTATTATAAAAGTGTAAAAAAGAATTTTTAGATCGAGTTTTATTCCTTTATTGTTTTCATAAAATAAATCGAGTTCAATAAGATTTCGAACCCCGTAATCCCTATCGCCAAATATCTGCCAAACACCAGTTAACCCAGGGAGGCAATTCATTAAATTTCTTTTTTGATACAAATCCGGATATTCAACTTTTATATAAGAAAGTTCTTCCAGCATTAATGGGCGTGGACCAACCAAGCTCATTTTTCCTGCAATAATATTATAAAGCTGTGGTAATTCATCCAATCCTGTTTTCCTTAACCATTTAGAGAATTTGTTAATGGAATCAGAATAATCCGAAATCAAAATATTTTTCTTTGATATTTCTTTATTATTCGATCTAAGGAGAGAACTTTTGATGGTGCGGAATTTTAGCATAGAGAAATTAAACTTTTCTAAAGTAATTCCTCGCTTCTGAATAAAAATCGGGTTTTCTTTAAGAGTGAATAAAACTACAATAAAAATAATTATTTGTAATGGAAGTGATATTAATAAAAGAGGAATAGAAATGAATAGATCAAAAAACCTTTTTTGCCTGAAGGTGTACATTATTCACTATAATAAAATTTGAACTAAATCTATTACAATTATTTATAAAAATAAAGCTATAAAATAATCAGAAGATTAAAGTCCACATCACATAGTCTAATATGAGAATCATAGCAGAACTTAGTACAAACGATCTAATAGTAGAATTACCAACGCCTTCAGCACCACCTTCGGTTTTAAATCCAATGTGACACCCAAGCAAAGCTGTTACGCCGCCAAACATCATTCCTTTAATTAATCCGAATAACAGATCCCCGAATTCGAAATACCGTCTAACCGATTCAAAAAAAACATTGAAAGAAACTCCCAGAAAGAGATTGGAAATAAAATAAGCACCAATAATTGCAATTGAATTTGCAAAAACAACAAGCACGGGCATCATAACAACTGCGGCAAAAAATCTGGGTGTTGCTAAAAAACGGACCGGACTAATTCCCATAGTATCTAAAGCATCAATTTGTTCAGTAACTTTCATTGA
>CAZVSK010000040.1:0-3225 GCA_964630035.1 uncultured Candidatus Saccharibacteria bacterium | reverse complement strand
AATATCCAGAAGATTTGGCACACACAAATAGCTGTTTTTCCTATCCTCTTCTTAAAAAGAGGATGCAAAAGGAAGTATGCTGGCCTAAATATCCAGGATTTCCATTTTTTGAAAGCCAATGCGGAATGTGTTTTAAATGTTTTATTGTAAACCTTGCGCGTATCGCATTTGATGAAAATTTGAATTGTCCTAAAAAAACAATGAAGGCGTACGTATCTCGAGCGGAAAGATGGCTTTTTGAAAAAATAAAGAAAAAGGGTTCTCATTATGAAGATCCTACATTTCTCCAACTTTTGACTCTATGCCGTGATAAAACCGCCTGAAAAGGTGGTTTTTAATTGACAGATTCGTTTAATAAACACACTATATAGTCAGAAACTTAAATTTAAAAAGGAGACACAAAATGGATAATAGAGTACAAAAAGCACTGGAAGAAAGAGTTTCGGATATGATTTCAAAAATTCCATCTTTGAAACAACAAAATTCCTTTCTCCAGCTTCTTATTTGCCTTATCAAATTAAGAAAGATAAGGAAAGAGCCGTATCAACTTGCCGTAACTTACGTATTGGGGGAGTTTTTAAAAACATTTCCCCTACACGTTTTGAAGTGGCAAAAAGAGGCAATAGAGGAAAGTCAGAAAATTGCCTTTGATTTTTTCTTTCATTTCAAAGAAGAGGATATACGCGAAGGAAAAAAAATAATTGAAGAATTTCTTCCAAGTGATTATGGAAAATACAGAATTTTCCTTAAAAATGAATTGAAGATAAAAATGAGAGATATGTGGAACGATCTTGACGCGGAGATGTCTGATAGAGAACGCATTGCAGAATCTGCGAACGAAGCGTGTGGAGTTTCCAATGTTGATGCTTTCAAATTTAAATCTCCGGAAGATATGACTATCAATTCGTTTTTCATAATAATGGCTGATTTTTTCCAAAAGAACGGGTACGAAAAAATTGAAGCGAAAATTCATACTGTAAGCGCACGTAGAGAAAATTACTGTGTTTTGATTAGCGCCACTCTTGCGTCAGGAATGATGTATATTACAATTTCAGATATTATTGTTTCTTCACGTTTATAAAAACCCCACCGAAGGTGGGGTTTTCCTTTTTATGTTGGTTATTGAGTTGTGCCTTTTTTATCTGCACGTTTTGCAATATATCGTACTACGATAACGTTTATGTAGAATACAATTATCCCTAAAAATACTGATCCTAAAAACTGCAGGATTCCCGAACTATTAAAAAAAACAGGAAAGAATGCTTCTACAAGTGCCAGAATTCCGTACACAATGATGAGTCCTGGAAAATTAGAGAGCAATATAATAATCCATCCGTATGGTATTGTTCCGATAATAAATCCGCCATTAAATCCAAATTTGGGAAGAAAGATCGAAAGACATATTCCCAAAACCGTTATTACAATATATATAATTGTAAATATATTCTTTTTATTATACATATATATTATCTCTTTTTAAAAATTTACAGACACAGCTGCGGGACCTGGATTCGAACCAAGATACCCGCCTCCAAAGGGCGGTGTCCTACCATTAGACGATCCCGCAACTATGGCCACAAATTTTTGCTTTCAATTTTTAAAAGACAGGTTTTAAACTATCAGTTATTATCTATTTTTTCAACTGCTCTATAATTGCCACCTCAAGAGGAATGATGGGAAATTGGCTGTAGCGCATTTGGCTGTATGCTGAAATGAGTGTTTTGATGAGCTCAATGTGTTTGTCTTTGAAAATTTTTGAATGTGCAATGAGTTTTTCCAAGTGATCGTGAGAAAGTTCCTTTTCCATGAGTTCCGCCATGCGTGGAGCATATTTCAACGTGGCGATGCGCCGGAGATAGTGAAGGAGATCTTTTGTAAATTGTGCAAGATTATACCCGCCGTCTTCTATGTGTGTGAGGGTTGCGAGTGCCTCGTCCATCTTATTTTCCAGAAGAAATCCTGCGAATTCAGACAACTTTCCAAATCCGACTTTTCCGATCGTTTTTTCAACCTCCTCAAGGGTTATTTCTTCTTTTCCAAGGGAGACAAGTTGATCAAGAAGAGATTCGGCGTCACGGAAGCTTCCTTCTGCTGATGTTGCAACGAGATCAACTGCATCGGGCGAAATGCGTATTTTTTCGCTCGCGATGATTTTAGAGAGTTTTTCCGCGATTTGTTTTACTGATACTTTTTCAAAAAAGAATTGTTGTGTGCGCGAACTGATGGTGGATGGGACTTTATCCACTTCCGTTGTTGCAAGAACAATCATGATATATTCCGGCGGCTCTTCAAGTGTTTTAAGAAGTGCATTCCAAGCGTCCTTTGTGAGCATGTGTGATTCGTCTATGATAAACACCTTGTATTTTCCTGTGTTTGGTCCAACGCGGATGCTCTCTTTCAGATTTCTAATTTCATCTATACCTCGGTTTGATGCCCCGTCTATTTCAATCGTGTCCAAGTTTCTTCCTTCATCTATCTCTTTGCACGTTTTGCATTCGTTGCATGGTTCTCCTTTTTGTCTAAACGCAGAATCTTTTGCTCGTGCTTCGCAATTTGCAATTTTTGCGATAAGACGCGCGGTTGTTGTCTTTCCGGTACCTCTTGGTCCCGCAAATAGATATGCATGAGAAAGTTTATCTTGTTTTGCAGATTCTTTGAGTATACGCACAATTGTTTCCTGTCCAAGAAGGTCGCCAAACGAAAGAGGCCTGTATTTTCTGTATATCGCGATAGGCATATGCATCCAGTATATCGTATTACGTATTATGTATAAAGTAGGAGATATACTTACTACTTACTACAAAATACCTTATACTTATCCTATATGTCAGATTTTGCGTTAAAATGTTCTTCGTTTAAAGAAGATGGATTCATTCCGGCGCGCTATACGTGTGATGGAGAAAATGTGAATCCTTTTCTTGAGATTAGAGGTGTTCCAAAGGAAGCAAAGAGTTTGGTACTCATCGTGGATGATCCCGACGCGACAAATGGAAGGGTGTGGGATCATTGGGTTTTGTGGAATATTGATCCGAAAACGCAATACATTTCAGAGGACTCTCTTCCCTCAAGCGCCGTTCAGGGAGCAAATAGTTGGGGGAGTGTACGCTATGGAGGGCCGTGTCCTCCGCACGGATCTGATCCGCACAGATATATGTTTAAGTTATACGCGCTTGATATTGTGCTTGATCTTCCCGAAGGAGCAAAAAAAACCGATGTAGAACGCGT
>CAZVSK010000039.1:0-3669 GCA_964630035.1 uncultured Candidatus Saccharibacteria bacterium | reverse complement strand
AAAAAATGCGTTCCATGCGAGGGTGGGGTGAAACCTATGACGAAGGAAGAATCACACATATATCTCGCGGAAGTGCTTGGGTGGGACATTATTGATGGTGGGAAGAAGATTTCCAAAACATTTGAGAAAAAGGATTTTCTCTCCGCGCTTTCATTTGTGAACGACGTCGGGAAAATTTCTGAAGAGGAGGGACATCATCCTGACATCCATATTTTTTATAACAAAGTGTGTATTGAGCTTTGGACACATGCGATTGGGGGTCTTTCAGAAAATGATTTTATACTTGCGGCGAAAATTGATGCCGTCCGCTGATTTTTCTTGTGTAGCCGGGAGATTTCAGTTATTCTGAATGCAGAAAATTGATAAGGAGGATTGAATGAAAAAGATATTTCTCTTTTTTGTGTTTTTTGGCGCGCTCACCTCGTATTCTCCAGAAATTTCTACTAAGTCAAAAATTGAACGCGACAAGGAAAGTTTCAAGACGCTTCTCGTGAAGCGCTTTTCAAAAGAATATGCTGATTCTATATTAGGCGATCCACGTTTTGGTATAGATTCATTTCTTGTTCGTCTATCAAAACATAAAAGGAAGGCGGATTACAGTTTTCTTTTTACAGACAGCTCTGTGGCGCGTGGAAAAAGTTTTTTACGCTCGTACAAACCAGTGCGTTCAGCTTCCGATTCATTTGGAGTTCCCGCTTCCGTTATCACAGCGATATTTCGCGTGGAAAGCGATTTTGGATTGTTTTTGGGAAGACATAATGCGCCAAACGCATATTTTACACTTTTTCATCTTTCGCGTACCCAACAGAGGAAGAGCTATCTTATGGGAGAGTTTTCAAAGATTATTTCTCTTGCGAAAGAAATGAAGAGAGATCCGTTTTCCATTCCTGTGTCGCGCGCTGGCGCTATGGGACTTCCACAGTTTATGCCGTCTTCTTTTCCTCTCGCGATAGACGGTGATAAGGACGGAGTTTCAGATATTCTATTTAGTTATACGGATGCCGTCTGGAGTATTGCGCATTATCTTAAGAAAACAGGATGGAATCCGCGTGATAAGGTTTCCTCGCTAAAGAGATATAATAACAGCACTCTCTATGCGAAAAGTGTTTTGAAGTATGCTGATATAATTTCAAAAAAATAAACCCCGATTACGAATCAGGGGTTTTTGTTTTCTCCTTCCTTTTTTTCTTTTTCTTCCCACCTTTCATCAACGGCCTCTCCAATAAGTCCGGCTTTTTCTTCAACTGCCGCATATTTTTTAAGCATTTTGCTAAGCACGTGTTCTCCCGCAAAGATAAGTATGAAAATTACAAGAATGGCGATTTCAACCTGTTTGAATACTTTTGACGATTGAAGGTAGTGAATTCCAGACATAAGGAAGTAGGCGACAATAGCCATGCTCCCAAACCAAAGGAACACGCTCTTCAGGTATGATTTGAAAAATACAGCGAACTTTGTTTTTGACCACCCTATTAGCGCCATAATCATAAGATTAGTTGCAGGGATGAATTTAGTGATAATGAGTAGTTTTGTCATATTCTGTCTGAGATAATATGTGTATGTTTGCACCCGCTTATTCCCCTTTATTTTTTTTGAGAGTTTCCATCCAAAACGCGTATTGCGAATCGTGCGTCCGAGGATGTAGATAAATGTTTCCGCGATGATAATCGCTCCGAGTGTTGGAACAAAAAACTGAAGCCATGTGATTTTTCCGCTAATGGCGAGATACATAGAAAGGAGAATGGTGAGTTCTCCTTGAATAATCATTGATATTCCGAGTATGGCGTCTGTCCATGTGGGATTTTGTGTGATCCACGCACCCACAACATCCATCAAAGTGTCCATCCCGTTAATGATAGGAAACGTAAACGTTTCCGTACGTTATTTGCTTATACAACAGACCTTTGTTAGTTTTCATAGGATTGTTCTAATGTATATATATCTTTTTTCTTATTTATACAATAACTATCATTAGACGGGATCCACATTTTTCCCATTATACCGTATAATACGACTCATGAATAGAGCATTATGGTTATTGATGAAAAGAATATACGCATAAAAACGTCTCGCGCAAGCGGTCCGGGAGGGCAAAACGTGAATAAACGTTCAACTCGCGTGCAAGTGTGGGTTAAAATTAGCGATCTTGATATATCGGATGAGCAAAAAATAAAAGTACGTGGGAAGCTTGAGAATAATATAAATGAATATGATGAGCTTTTTGCGGAAAACGATGAAGAACGTTCGCAGGAGAGAAACAAGGAGAAGGCAATTGAAAAATTGAATGCACTTTTGGAAGATGCGCTTCGTGAAGACGAACCACGTATTCCGACGGAACCTCATCATGGGGCGATTGAAGAACGCTTGCATCACAAACATCTCCGCTACCAAAAAAAGAAGAGCAGGAGAGAGGGGAAAAGTCCCGACATTGAAAATGTATTATAGCGGACGTATACTGTTTTTGAGTTTTGATTTTTGTAATTTATTTGAAAATTGAGACTTGAAAATTGATAATTTCCCGCCCAGGGCGGGTTGTATGGTGCCTGTAGCTCAGTGGTAGAGCGTCCGCCTGTGGAGCGGAATGTCGCGGGTTCGACCCCCGTCAGGCACCCCAGCTCAGCTGGGGTATTTTATTCCTCAATCCACCGGCTGGCGGATTGAGGAATGATGCCCTGACGGGATGCACGAATTGGGATATAATTTTATTATGAATAAAAAACTTGGCATATTTTTAGCTGTAGTCATTGTTCTTTTTGTTGGTATTTATTTTGCAAAGGATTATTTATTTAAGACTCAAGAAGGAAAAGTGGAAGTTTCTAAATTAAACAGCGAAGGAAATGAACAAAGGATAAAAATAATAGGAGATGTGCCGTGTGAAGTTCAAAATTTGAATGGAAAATCAATTTATGAATCTACCGACTGGATATATCATTGTAGGGTTAATGATGTTGGCGTTACAATGGAACGAATTTCTGGAATTGGATCAGAAGCTAAGGGAAATATCATTTTTGAAAAAGACGGGAAAAAACAAGTTCTTATATCGGATGTCTTTTTAGAAAACCATTATGGAAGCGTTGGACCTAGTTTTTCTGTAAAATATACAGGCATTCCAAATATTTTTGTTATTCAACAACACCCATTTACTGGCCCGTTTATACAGAACTATGTTGATATTAACAAAGAAAAAATTATTTTTTCTGCGATTAGAGAAGATTTTCCTGGAGAATGGATGGGATATAAAGTGCAAGGCGAAGGAATTCCAGAGATTAGTATTGGACAGAAAAATGATAATAAATGTGATAATTCTTCATTCGAAAAAGAATATGAGACATACAAGGGAGACGCACATTTTATAGACCTTTTAGTTAATGGGGTAGTTGCTGGTGTGATAAAGGAGCCGATTTTAATGAAATGCCTTGTTCAGGATTTAGGAACCCCGCCATTTACGCCCCACATATACATGGATAATATTGAACCAAACGAAAATTTTTCAAGACTTTATTTTTCTCTTTTAGGAAGGGGCGTAACAGTTGATGACCAAAAGATAGTTTTCGAGAGGTATTTTTATATTAATCTTTTAGAAACACCTCCAAGACTGAATGAAATTTTATCGCAGTAAACTAGGGTAGGTGGCCACCAACTTAGTTCCAACCCGCCTTCTCCGCACCT
>CAZVSK010000038.1:0-3802 GCA_964630035.1 uncultured Candidatus Saccharibacteria bacterium | reverse complement strand
TTGGCGGAGAGGGTGAGATTCGAACTCACGGTACCTTTCGGTACACCGCATTTCAAGTGCGGCGCATTCGACCACTCTGCCACCTCTCCATTTTTATTTATCACTTATGAAAGATCACGTCCCCTCGCGAGGAATCGAACCTCGATTAGCGCGTTAGGAGTGCACTGTTCTATCCATTGAACTACGAGGGGAGAAAATTTTCAAATCTTTCGATTATCATCATGTCAAAAATACTCCATTATCGCAACCCTCTCCGCTTGCCGAATTAGGTGTTTCTGTTATCCTAAAATTCGTGGAAAGAGAACGCGCTGAATACAGCAAATTGTCTGAGGATGAAGATCGAAAATTAAAAAAGGTTTTCGAGCGGGCAGCTCTTGAGCTACCGTATGAATTTACGGTAAAAGATGACACGGATACCGTGATGATTAAGCGGAAAACCGAGGATGGAAAGGAGGTGAATATGGGATTCACGAAGATTGGAGATATAGTGAATCTTTCGGATGGAAGCACTTGTCATTTTTCTGAAGTTGTGGAAGCGCGTATGAAATATCCAAATGAAAGCGTTTTGTCCGCGCTTGAAAAATTAAAAAAAGAGAAAGAAGAAAAAACGCGCCCTTAGCTTAGTGGTACCAGCCCGACGTGGTATCGTTCTGGCGGGGAGCGTTTCAGATTTTGTATAAAATATATTTAAATAAAAAAGATATGCGCGATTAGCTCAGTTGGTTAGAGCGTCACATTGACATTGTGAAGGTCAGAGGTTCGAATCCTCTATCGCGCACACGGGAATAATGAAAAGATTTACGCGCACCGTTGAAGATTTCATATGTGAAAAATGCGAAATGCATGTGTTGGGTACGGGATATACAAATCATTGCCCGAATTGTTTGTGGAGCAAGCACGTTGATAAAAATCCGGGAGACCGATTGGAATTGTGTGGTGGACTGATGAAACCGATACGCGTGGAGAGAAAAAACAAAGAGTGGGCGATCACGCATAGATGTGAAAAATGCGGATACGAAAGAAAAAACAAAACAAACGAAAATGATAGGATAGAAAAACTTATTGAAATTTCAAAAATGGGAAACGAATAATTTGAAACCTTAAAATCATCATCATGGGCCGTTAGCTTAGTTGGTAGAGCGCCTCCATGGCATGGAGGAGGTCACCGGTTCAAATCCGGTACGGTCCACCAAAATATTTTTATTATGAAAAAAAGTGAATGTGTTAAAAAAGGATTTTTATACGCTCTCGGATCGGTTGTGTATATCGCTCTCGTTGCGTGGTTTCTTTCCAATGGCGAAAATTTCTTTGGGAAGGAAGAAAATTTTGTCATTCCACTTTTCCTCCTCCTTCTTTTTGTGATTTCCGCGACAATTGTGGGTTTTTTGGTTCTTGGGAAGCCAGTGAGATTGTATATTGAGGGAATGAAAAAGGAGGCAATTTTTCTTCTTTTTTCCACTCTCGGGTGGCTCGTCTTTTTTCTTGTGTGCATTATCGTGTGGCTTGTGATATCGCACACATAAAATAAAAAGCGAAGGTTTTCCCTTCGCTTTTTTAATTCTATTTGTACTTGCTGATATTTTTTTCCGCCGTTTTTTGTTTTTCTCTCTCTTCCAATAATTTATTGTATTTTTCTTTTCCAAACATCATGAAAAGAGCTTGTTCGGAATTAGAAGAGAGCTGATTTACATTTTCAATCTTTTGAAGCCGGGTGTTCATATTTTCAACTTCTTTACCCAACTCTTTTTGTCCAGCCTTCAGATCGTCCATATCAGATCTGAGTTCGGACATCTCTTTTTTTAAATCTCCCATTCCTTCATTAAAGACGTTTCTCACGTCGTTGAGTGTAAGGGGGGAAGACGTATTTTCTTCATTTTTAGGTGCGGGTTTAGGTGCGGGTGATTGCACATGTACCACTTTCACCTGAGGTTCTTTTTTTGCAAGAGTTTTTATTTCTCCTGCAAATTCATTTAATTTTTTCTCCATTGAATTTGTAGTCACAACTACTTTTTCAACGGTTTTTTGCACGGAAGCAATTTGATTTTCCGTACTAACTTTTCCGAGGTGATGCACAAATAAACCGCTGAAAATTAAAAAACCAAGAAAAAAAAGAAATAAAAATGCTACCGCAACGCCGATTAAAAAGTTTTTTAAATCGTTACTCATCACAACCTCCATTATGTTTTTAAGTAAATAATTGAATTATTTAGTTCTATCTATAATTTTAACATACTAAAATATATAAGTCAATATTTGTCGTTAATGCTCTCATTTTTGCTTATTTTATCCCGTTAGAAGTTTACACATACATTGAGATTGTTGTTTATTAAAAACCACCCATATTTATTTCTTTAATGATTTATTAGATATTGCTTTTCACGGGATTTACCAAAGAAAAAGACTGCGGTACACTTGATTTCGTACACAGAGATATTTTTATTGTGCGTTGTATGTTGTTAGTTGTATGTTGTAGGTTGTTAGTTATTTGTTAATAAATGGAGGGGTGGCTGAGTGGTCGAAGGCACACGACTCGAAATCGTGCAGGGATGAAAGTCCCTCGAGAGTTCAAATCTCTCCCCCTCCGCAATCCTTCGCTAAAACTACGGAATTGCGTGCAATCATATACAACTTCGCTAAAGCTACGGAATTGATTTAAAATAATCCGCCATAATGCGGATTTGATTTTTTAAGTAACTTTTCTTTTTTTGGTATAATAAAATCATGAAACCAACTCATATTTTCTTTGTTGTCGTTTTTATTGTGATATATTCGATATTTATTTTTTTTATTGATCTAAACATAGGACTAGATATTGCGTCTGAACTTACCGTCGCAAGTGTTTTTTTCTTTGCTTTGTTCTCCGGATTTTTCATCACAAGACAAAACGAACGCTACTCAAAAATTATAGGAATTATTGCCGAACGAGACGGTCTCTACTCCTATCTCTATCGTGTATTCGGCATGGTCCCTAGAATACAGAACGAAATAAGAAATATCATAAAAGTCCACTATATGAAAATTGTTGACACAAACAATTGGGCAATAAACGAATTCAATCCATCAACAACCATTACAAGCATAACAAAATCAATGTCAAGTATGACGGAAGAAGAAAAAGCACACATCGCGGGATCGTCTCCTTTTGATGGTATCTGGCAACAGATTTGCCAGCTTCAACAAAACCGTAAACAAATTATCGCGTCATATCACCAACGTCTTCTCCCATTCCAATGGATGATAATCTATATTTTTGCTTTTCTCGTTGTGCTCTCTTTTGGATTTCTTGAAACGGAATTGTTTTTTATTAATATCATAAAAATAATTTTCGCTACAGCGACATTCCTTGTCATTATTCTCATTAAGCAACTTAATGACTTATCTATATTCGGAAAAAATTTCAGCAAAAATATTGCAAATGATGTCTTGCGGATTCTCGACGAATCTGACGCGAAAGAATCTGAAAAACAAAAAAATCTAACATGAAACTCAAAAAAAGAACAATACGTTTTCTTGAATTTGCGCTCATCGGCGTGATCATGGGAACAATTGAGGATTCACTCGCCGTCTATTTCGTCACAGGGGAATCTGTAACTTTTGATACATTGTGGATTATTGTTCTTGTCGCCCTTCCATTCGCATTTTTAAGCGAGTATGTTGTTGATCATCCAAAATTTTGGGAAAAACTTAAAATATTTAAAAAAGACGAAGATTTTGAAACGTTTGAAAAAAAGTGATTTTTGCGAGGACACATCATCAAAAAACAAAAAAACACGACTATCATCGTGTTTTTTTGTTTGTGTGC
>CAZVSK010000037.1:0-3846 GCA_964630035.1 uncultured Candidatus Saccharibacteria bacterium | reverse complement strand
AAAAAAGCAAAAATGAAATACCTACCACTTCAAAAAGGAGATATGTTAAAAACATATGCAGACACAACGAAGGCGAAAAACCTTCTCGGATGGAAACCAAAAGTATCAATGGAAACTGGTGTTAAAAATTTTGTGGATTGGTACCGGTGGTACTATCGCCATTAGAACCCACTTTTAAGTTCTTGCATACCCACACATCATAAAAATTGGTGGACTCTTTTAATTCAAAATTAAGATTAAAACTCCGATAAAAATCCTCTTCAAAGATCGGTTTTCCATACCCCTCTACATTACCAAACGGAGCTCCTCCACGGGGAAAAAGCCATATTTGATTTTTACATTTTTCAAAATTATCTAAAAAAGTCGGGGAAAGTTTCATTCCTGATTCTCTTAGGTCGGCAAATGCTGGCTTATCCAAAAGATACTCATTTCCTGCAAAAACAAGAAGTGGTCTAAAAGAAGGGAGATTTGTATTCAAGTTTGTATTATCCGAAGCATCGCTATACCCCATTTGTACAGAAAAATCAGAATACGTCTCAATAATTTTTTTAATGTCTTTTTCTGCTCCCATCGGATACAACGAATAGAGTCTACCAACTCGTATAATCGCAACAAAAGAAATCACAAGAAGAACAATAATAAACGGGATGAAAAGAGTTTTCATGAATTCCTCGCTTTTTTCATCCCCATTTTTTTTCTTGTTTACTTCCCACAACATCCCATATCCATACATAAGAAATGGAACGAAGGGGAGAAGATGATTCTGACCAGACCCCGCCTTAGCGGCAAAAACAGAAACACAAACCATACACACTATTAATATTTTTACATACCAAAATTCCTTTGAATAAAACTCTTTTTCATCCCATTTTTTAAAAAGAAAAAAGATAAGCGGAATAAGAAGAAAAACGAGATAAAGAACATTATTTGCGAAAGAACCGGCATCAAGAGCATGATTCCCTGCCATACCCAACCAAGAAAGATATCTAGAAAAACTTATATTGGAAAAGGCAATGAATGGAATTGCAGACACAATGCCCCCTACAAAAACGGAAAACAAAGCATCCCGTACACCTATGTTTTTCCAAAGAAGAAAAAGAGCGGGAAGAAAATAAAAAATACCAGAAAACTTTAAATTAACCCCACAACCTAAGGCGAGCGCAACAATTGCAATGGCCCAAGTTTTGTTTTTCCGTGTCGCACCAAAAAGAGCAAGAGATGCGAGCATAAGACCCATTGAATCTATTCGCGTCTCAAAGGAATATGTCCAAAAGATAAGAAAGAATCCGGAAATTATACCTAACAAAGGTAAGACATATTTTGTATGGAAAAATTTTCTTACTGATAAAAAAATAAAAAGGAGGGAAAGAAAAGACGACCCAACACTCGCAATTTTTGAAGACATTATAGTCGGACCAAAAATAAAAAGAAAAAGACCATTCACAATATAAGCAAAAGGTCCATACAAAAGACTATATATGCGATCAAAAGAAAAACTATGATATATTTCCTCCCCACGCACAAAGAGCCACGACGTTGATATAACAGAAGGACTAATCACATCAAGATAGAGTGGAGAAAAAAAATAAATAAGGACCAAGACAACATATCCAACAAAAATCGCAATAAATGGAATATTAAAAAAAGAAAATCCTGTTTTTTTTAACTTTTCAGGAAAAAGAGAAGAAAATAAAAAAAACAAGATGTAAAGCGCAATAGGAGAACCCAAAACAAGAAGTGCTAAGCGAATAAATTGTGACATTGTTTCAATCATATCCTATTCGCACAGCAATCTCAACGGGGTATGGCGAATTTTTAAATCTGTATTAGTATTAAAATTATGATTTCTATAGTTATTCCCATTTTTAACGAGGAAGAGAATATAAAAAGACTTCACTCGCGTATTTCACCTATTCTCAATTCTTCAAAAGAGGAGTGGGAATTGATTTTTGTAAACGACGGAAGTAATGATAACTCCACTAAAATTCTTAAAGACTTAGCGCGCAATGAAAAAAACACAAAAGGAATTATATTCTCAAGAAATTTTGGACAATATGCGGCGGTATCGGCAGGAATTCGAAACGCAAAGGGTGATGCAATAATTGTTATGGATGCGGATCTTCAAGAGCCACCGGAACTTATTCCAACTCTTCTTGAAAAATGGAAGTTGGGATATAAAGCAGTGTACACAAGCGCCTTATCAAGGAAAGATTCTTTCTTTCGGCGAATGTGTGGAAAAATCTTCTATAAGCTTTTCGGAAAAGCGTCTTTGTGGGGAAATGTTCAAAATATAAGCGAAATGCGTCTTATTGATAAAGATATAGCACGCGCATTTTCCGAACTTAGAGAAAAACCGAGATTTCTAAAAGGGCTTTTCTTTTGGTTTGGATATTCGTATACAATTGTCACCTATGAAAAGCAAAAAAGAGAATACGGAATATCAAAATATCCTTTTTCCAAACTTTTAAAACTCGCTCTTGATGGAATATTTTCGTTTTCCAACATTCCACTTCAATTTATTCTTTTTACAGGGACGCTCTTTTTGATCCTGAGTATTATATATGGAATTGCTTCTCTGATTTTCTATATTTTTGGAAATAATACCCTTTTATTTTCCCCTATTCTCTTTGGAATTCTTTTTATGGGAAGTATCCAACTTATAGCTCTTGGTATTATCGGCGAATATCTCGGTCGCACATATGATGAAGCAAGACAAAGACCAAATTTCATTATTGAAGAACGAATCAATTTTTAAAACTCCTACATGAAAAAAATTGCGATCATAGGCGGCGGAATGGCCGGATTAGGTGTTGCTTATGAACTTTCTAAGAATGCGGAAATAAAGATAACAATCTTTGAAAAAGAAGGGGTTCTCGGAGGACTCTCTTCCTCTGTAAAAATTCAAGGCACTCATCTTGAATCGTTCTATCATCACATGTTTCCCAACTACCATTCGCTTTTCTCTGTGGCGAAAGAAATGGGAATTGAAGAAAAAATATTCTTCACACGTGCGACATCGGGTATTTTTTATAACAATAAAATTTTTCCTTTTGACACACCATTCAATCTTCTTTCTTTTAAACCACTGAATTTACTTGATCGTATTCGTACAGGAATTACACTCGCTCTCATAAAAACAGCGCGCAGTGAAAAACGTTTTATCGGAAAAAGCGCAAATGAGTGGTCGCAAAAATATTTCGGTAAAAAAGCTCATTCTGTTCTATGGGAACCGCTTCTTGAGTCAAAATTTGGACCTTATACCGATATGGTTGGCATGGAGTGGTTTTGGGGAAGAATATACGAACGTCCTTCAAAATTTGGTTATTTTAATGGAAGTATAGGCACATTCATAGAAGAAATTGGAAAATTTCTTCAAAAAAGAGGGGTTGTTATTAAAATAGGAACGGCTGTGCAAAACATAGAGAAAAAAGAAAAAATATTTATTGTAAGAACCACAAAAAATTTGGAAGAGTTTGACGAGGTGATTATTGCCGCCGCCCCCACGCCATTTCTTAAATTAACTTCCTCTCTTCTCCCCGCGGAATATACTCAATATGTGTCACAATTTCCATATTTGGGAGCAATATGTGCAATACTCGTTCTCAATCGCCGTCTTTCTTCATATTATTGGACAAACATAAATGAGAAAGATTTTCCTTTTTTGGGAATTATTGAACAAACAAATTTCATTTCACCTAAAACATATAGTGGATTACATCCTGTATACTTATCAAAATATCTTCCAATTGAAAGTGAATTTTATAAACTTTCTGACGAAGAAATATGGAAAAGGTATGTTCCGGCTCTGAAACGCATACACAAAGATTTTGACGAAAATTGGATTGT
>CAZVSK010000036.1:2703-4135 GCA_964630035.1 uncultured Candidatus Saccharibacteria bacterium | reverse complement strand
CAAAAAAAGGACGTCATTGCAGTGCTTCCCACGGGTGCTGGGAAATCACTTTGTTATCAACTACCTGCGCTTGAATTCTCTGGTGTAACGCTTGTGGTGTCACCACTCATTTCACTCATGAAAGATCAAGTCACCTCTCTTGAGGGAAAAAACATTTCCGCTGCGTATTTAAACAGTAGTTTGGGAATAAAAGAAGCGCGCGAAATCAAAGAGAAGGTATTAAACGGAAGGGTGAAGCTTCTCTATGTTGCGCCGGAGCGCCTCGTGAAAGAACATTTTTTGGATTTTCTCCTTGATTGCGGAATTTCTCTCATTGCAATAGATGAGGCGCACTGCATTTCCGAATGGGGACATGATTTCAGACCCGAATACAGAAAACTCGGAATACTAAGAGAAAAATTTCCCGGTGTGCCAATCATCGCGCTCACCGCAACAGCAACGCGAAAAGTTCGCGAAGACATTCGTATGCAACTCAAATTTAAAGGAGGCTCCTTTGCGGAACACCTTGCGAGTTTTAACAGGGAAAATCTTAACTACATCGTTCGTCCGAAAGACAATTCATATTATTACATACAGGCATATTTAGAAGATCATCCAAAATATGCGGGAATCATCTATTGTCACAGCAGAAAATCAGTTGAACGTATGGCTGAAGATCTCACTATGGATGGAATTGAAGCTCTTCCATATCATGCCGGATTATCACAAAAAGAGCGTGCGGAAAATCAGGAAAAATTTAGAAAGGGGAAAGTTCGTGTTATTGTAGCAACGATTGCATTTGGAATGGGAATTGATAAACCGGACGTACGTTTTGTTATCCATTATGATATACCTAAAAATATAGAAGGATACTATCAGGAAACGGGACGGGCGGGGAGAGACGGACTTCCTTCCGATTGCATCCTCTTTTTTGGGTATGGGGACAAAATGAAACATGAATTTTTCATACGTCAGAGCAAGAACGAACAACGCGCGATTATCGCTCAATATCAACTTGATAAAATGGTTGATTTCTGCACATCGGGGGAGTGTAGAAGGCGGTCGCTTCTTGCATATTTCGGCGAATCATACGAAAAAGACAACTGCGGAATGTGTGATGTGTGCACATATCGGTATTAAAAATAACATCCATTTGTCCCCAATGTAAGGACATACAACGTCCTTACATTGGGGGAAAGCATAGCGTTAAGTAAATATACCCATTCGTACGAATGGGTATATAAGAAATTTAGTGTATCATTACTCTCCTCTGAAAATGGATTGTTCGACGGGCTCGCGAGTGATAAAATAAAAATATGAATAAATCGCGAAAAACAGCAAAAAAGAAACACGCAAAAAAACAGGGGAAAAAGGTTTCCATTCGTAACCGATAATTTATGACCTGTCCCGTTAGAATTTTAAGTCATATTAATAATAATGTTTTCTTATTTCT
>CAZVSK010000036.1:0-2603 GCA_964630035.1 uncultured Candidatus Saccharibacteria bacterium | reverse complement strand
CGGAATCTTGGAATTTTTATTTGTGGAGGAAAAGGAAAGACGTCTCGAAAAACGCCAGACGAAATATTTACCTGGGGATCCCGATTGGCGCTCAATGAAAAAAATACACGTGCACTCTCGTATAATTCCCGCATGGCGGCGAAAGTAGATAGCGCGCTTATCCAAGATGGATTTCAAATTTATCACCATACATTTTTTTTCACAAAAAATGGTGCGTGGACCGTGGTGCAACAGGGGATGAATAAAGAGAATCAAACTGCGCGGCGGTATCATTGGCACTCTGAAACGGCAAAAGATTTAATTCGCGAACCACACTCGGGGATTTCAAGTCAGATAAAAATTCCGAATGTATTAAATATGACCGCGAATGAAAGCGAAAAGAATCGAGAAATAAGTGCTGATCTTACTCATCAAAGTTTTGGGGTGCTTATGAAAGACATACAACTTCTTAGAAGGTATTATTCTCCACTTTCAAAAATGGTTTCATTGGGAAATGGAGAGGGAAAACAATTAACACTTCTTGAGCTTGAAAATAAAGAATTTAAAGCACATCCAGTCGTGATGGAAGATTTTTCAAAGAGTGCGTATCTTGAAAAGATTTTATGGAAATTGTGTGATGAACAGCCGGAGAGTTATGAAAAACTTCTCTCAACCGAAGGAGTTGGTCCGAAGACAATTCGCGCACTTGCGCTTGTCTCGGAGGTTATCTATGGCGCTAAACCATCGTATGAAGATCCCGCACGATATTCATTTGCCCATGGAGGAAAGGATGCAACGCCGTATCCAGTAGATAGGAAAACGTATGATGTGACGATTGATACGATGAAGAAGTATGTAGAAAAGACAAAAATTCCGCTTTCGGAGAAGAGTAAAATACAAAAACGCCTCGCTGTTTGATTATTTTTGCGCTAATATAGATATATGAATTCAGAGACAAAACATTGTCAGAACTGTAAAAACTCATTTACCATTGCACCGGAGGATTTTGATTTTTATGAAAAGATGAAAGTGCCGGCGCCAACGTTTTGCCCAGAGTGCAGACTTGAACGACGTATGGTGTTTCGGAATGAAAGAATTTTCTATTGGCGAAAGTGCGATGCACCAGAGCATAACGAGAATATGCTCTCTCTTTTTTCTTCCGATAATCCGCAGCGGGTATTTTGTCAAACGTGTTGGTGGAAAGATAACTGGGATCCGATGATGTATGGAAAACGGATTGATTTTTCACGTCCATTCTTTTCTCAACTTCAGGAATTGTGGCGCGAAGTACCTGATGTTGCGCTCATGAGTCAGAAGAATGTAAATAGTGAATATTGCAGTATCACGGAAGGAAATAAAAACTGTTATCTCGTTATTGGAGGAGATTTTAATGAGAATACTTCCTATTCAGCATTTATTTTTAACAGTAAGGAATCCATGGATTGTTATTGGGTTTCCAAAGGTGAATTCAATTATGAAACCGTTGATTGTATTTCATGTTCAAAACTTTTTTGGAGCAGATATTGCGAAGGATGTTATGACAGCGCATTTCTTTTTAACTGCAAAAATTGCCACGATTGTTTCGGGTGCACCAATCTTACTAATGGGGCATATCAGATATTTAATATTCAATACACAAAAGAGGAGTATGAGGAAAAATTAAGAGATGTGACGCCGAATGGATATCAGGATTTTTCCTCTTTGAAAGAAAAGTTTTTGGAGGAGTCACTGAAGCATCCCCGAAGATTTGCCCGGATATTGCGAAGTATAAATGCAAGTGGGGATAATCTCGAGGGAGCCAAGAATTGTCGCCGGTCATTTGAGGTATTTGATGGAGCGGAAGATTGCGGATATCTTTGGCTTATTTATTCAAAAGTTAGGGACTGTTTAGATTGTGATCATTCGGGACTCAATTCGGAGCGGGTTGTGGATTCTTCGACGGTATACCCGGGAAGCGGAGTTCATTTTTGCAGATATATTAGGTCATGCCGAGAAATTTATTATTCATATAATTGTCATGATTCGTCATATTGTTTCGGGTGTGTTGGACTTCGCAATAAACAATATTGTATTTTGAATCGCCAATATACCAAAGAAGAATATGAAACACTTGTTCCGAAAATCATCGAACACATGAATACAATGCCGTATACCGACAAAGGGGGAAGGGTATACGCGTATGGAGAATTTTTTCCCGCAGAGATATCTCCATTTGCGTATAACGAAACTGTTGCATCCGAATTACATCCTTTAAGCAAAGATGAAATTTTAAAACAAGGAAATCGATGGCACGAAAATACTGAGAAAAATTATCATATTACAAAACAAGCAAGTGAACTTCCCGATAAGATCGGCGATGTTCCGGATTCGATTATTAATGAGGTCATAGAATGTGCGCATGGGGGAAAATGCAATCATCAGTGTGCTACCGCGTTTAGAATAATTCCCGCAGAATTAGCTTTCTATAAACGCTTTAACATTCCACTTCCGAGGCTTTGTTCAAACTGTCGCCATTATGAGCGTATTGCCCAGAGAAATCCTTTGAGGCTTTGGAAACGAACATGCCAATGCACGGGAGAAAAAAGCGAAAATGGAGTGTATAAAAATACAGTCATTCATCAACA
>CAZVSK010000035.1:0-5747 GCA_964630035.1 uncultured Candidatus Saccharibacteria bacterium | reverse complement strand
TATGTTCAAAAGATATTTTGATTATTTAAAAGACAATCCGAAACATCTTTGGTTTAAGAGAAAACTTTATGGGTGGGGATGGGTGCCTGTGACGTGGCAAGGGTGGCTTGTTGTAGTGATTGCCATGGCTTTTGTTTTTTTTGGAATCTATGTCGGAGAGACAGATGATGCTCCCGGAGCGACACTTTTGGGTTTTGTCATTATGCTTGGGATTATATTCTTTTTTGGTTTTTGGAAAGGGGAAAAACCTCGCTGGCAGTGGGGATGTAAAGATAAAGAAAATTAAAAACCCCTCCGTCGGTTGGCGGATTGGGGTTTTAATTTTAAAACAATCTGAGGTTTTCATCTTGTAAAATGTAGAACACGGGATGATTGTTTGTGATGAGATTCAGAACCTCAAGCGAATTAACTTTCCATCTAAGATCGGCAGGAACTCGGTCTTTGCATGCAAAACACTCACGTGCTTTTTCAATTGTCAAAAAATAACCAATGACAGGCGACGTATTTCCAAGCCAGTAGCGTGTATTCACATATTCAGCACGACGTTCAAAAGAAGTTATTCCGCCTCCTTCAGGAATATACGTGATAACATACTTTCCTATTGCCACCATGCCACCACATTCAAGTTCCTGACCTAACATTATATCGCTTGCGCCCTCAACGGCGATTTTTTGCACAGACGGACGGCCGCCGTTTTCAGTTCCCTTTGCAACGATCTCGTAGATTGATGTTTTTGTCACAGCGAAAAAATGATCAAGCATATGCACCTCCAAAATATGTCAAAATAACCTGATTTATTTCTACTCCTTTATGTAATATATCGCAAGGATTGTTTTATAATAGAGTCAATTTTACACTTCATTGAGACCTTTGTCTTTTTGTGCGATAATAAGAAATATGGACAATAGAAAAAGCTTTTCAACGAAGAAACATGTGCTCGCATTTTCATCCCTTCGTATATCGCGTATTATCGGCGAATTCATCAATGGATTCGTTTTTTTAAACAAGTACGGCAAAAACGTCTCCTTTTTTGGTTCCGCAAGGGCAAAATCAAACACGGAATACTATCAAGAAGCACGTGAACTTGCGCGAAGGCTTTCCGAGGAGGGCTATACCGTGATTACGGGAGGTGGAAGAGGAATTATGGAGGCCTCAAACAGGGGGGCATATGACGCAGGAGGAAATTCTGTTGGTCTTACAATAGAGCTTCCCAAAGAAAGTAAACCAAACAAGTATGTAAAAGATTCTATTTCTTTTCATTACTTTTTTACAAGGAAAGTGATGCTCACGTTTGCATCGGAGGCGTATATTTTCTTTCCAGGAGGATTTGGCACGTTGGACGAATTTTTTGAAATTACTACACTTGTGCAGACGAAACGCATCAAACAAATTCCCATTGTTCTTATGCATAGCGAATATTGGAAACCCCTCCTCTCATGGATAGAAAAAGATGTACGTGGGAAAGGTGCATTCATTGATGCTGGCGATACGAAGTTATATAAACTTGTGGATACTGTTGATGACGCGCTTTTGGCTATTCGGAAGCCCTAAGCCGGAAGAATTGATATGGGATATCTTGGAAAAAAATATATTTTTCTTATAGCATTTGTGGTCGCTTTTGTTGTATTCGCTTTCATAAGCGGGACATTTGAAAAAAAAGATGCATCTCTCAATCTTGAAGGCGCCACCTTTGCCAAAGTCGGATACCTTTCCGGAGAGAATATGTTTATCTATGAAGAGCCGGGAGCTCCTGCGCTTTCCGTATCGCTTATTTTTGACGGAGAAAGCGCGTGTACGTTTTTTGAAGAGAGTGTTCCATGCGACTCACTCAGCGTGTCTTTGGAAGAGGCGATAGGCGCAAGCAGAATTTTTGTGGAGGGGATTCGCGAGGGTGATTCCGTTCTTGTGCAAAATATCGCATTTGATAGGGAAGCGGGAAGAAAATTCGGATTTGTTCGCAACGTCATGGAAAACAACATGAACGTTCTTATTGAAATTGACGAGGTTGAATTTCTTTTTGGAGATGAAGCGATATATGCCGTAATTGAAGATACGGAATGCGTTCGGGAAAATATAGAAGAATGCATTCCAAGTATGAATAACAATTTTTATATACGAAACAAGCAAAAAACAACAGATGTGTATATTGTGGATTCTGCAACTAAAATAAGAATATTTGCGTCGCCGGGATCTCCTGTTTTAAAAGATGTTTCCATGAGCGAATTTGTATTGGAATGGAAAAAGCCAGAATCTTTTATTTCTTCGTATCCCTTTATGTTTATTCTTGATGGCGCGACACTCATTGAACTTGAAGAACAGTACCTCCCTTAGAGTTTTTATGAAAAGAATAAAGAGGAAAATGAAGAAAATTGTTGTCGTGAACGATACAATGCAAAAAGGATATCGCTATATTCTTTCAGAGCCCGTTGCAAAAAATTTTGATCCGCGTTTCAAGCCGGAACTTTCTCCGAAAGAGATGCTACACTTTGGTATTTTTGGAGGAAAATATATGACCGATTGCAGAAAAGAATTTCCTCGGTCGTGGTTTATAGGAGCAAAACTTTCTCCTGAAAGACACAATCCTGTGTTGAATTATTTTGGCGTTCGCGCGAGTCAGACACTTTCTGAATGGAAGCGAAAGGGGTGGATATATAAAGATGACCCACGCGGATGGTTCCAATGGTATTGCAGGTATTATATGGGAAGGCGCATTCCCGATGAAGATGAACGTCAAATTAAGAGATGGATTGCGATGAGAAGACATCTCGCGCAGATACGAAAAAATTGCAGATCAGGTGATGTAATGTGCAGAAGACGCCAGCGTCAGGCACTCCTTCATTGGGCATACGACACAAGACGAATATGACGTTATAATAAATACAATGATCAATTCAGTTGTAATTCCCATACTTTCTCTTGTTGCGATCTTCCTTTTTAGCGTTCATAAATTCAGTGACCATATTCAGCATATTGCAGGAGATAAGTTTAAATCCCTCCTCCATTCTTTTACATCAACCCCTTTGCGCGGGTTTGGTTTGGGAGCGCTTTTCACATCACTTATCCAATCAAGCACAGCGACGACTGTTATTCTTGTAAGTTTGGTGCATGCGGGGCTTCTTTCTTTTAGAAATACGCTTGGGGTTATTTTTGGATCCAACCTCGGATCAACAATAACTTCTCAACTCGTCGCTCTCAATATAGGAAACTTTGCTCCGTATTTCATTCTTCTTGGTTTTTTTGCCGCATTTTCAAAGGGAAGATTTAAAACATTTGGGAAACCGATTTATTATTTTGGTCTAATGTTTTTTAGCCTTGCTATGATTTCCGTCTATCTTGCGCCCGTTCGTGAGAGCGGAGAAGTTCTTTCTTTGCTTTCCCGTGTTTCCAGCTTTCCACTCGCTGTTCTTGTTGGGATTGTGTTCACAGCAATTGTGCAGTCAAGCGGAGTTGTGTCGGGAATTGTTATTCTTCTTGTAGGAAACGGGCTTATGGGTTTTGAACAGGCATTTGGTATGATTATTGGCGCGAATATCGGAACGACGGTAACTGCGCTTATTGCGGCGATTTTCACGAACGAAGAAGCAAAAAAAGTGGCGCTCGCTCATTTTCTTTTTAACATGATAGGATTCATTCTATTTTTGCCCTTTGAAACGGAAGTTTCCGGAGTTTTAGAAAAAATCGGCGGATCAGCATCACAGCAAGTTGCGAATGCACATCTCCTCTTCAATCTTTCGTGTGGGGTTCTCTTTCTTGTTCTTGTGAAACCATTTGAGAAGGTTGTGAACGGAACGGCGAAGATTTTGAGGATTTCTCATTCGCAATAAATTTTTTATTTTTAAACTATGGAAAAATGGCCATTGCATGAAAAAAGAGAAAAGGAAAAACATCCGGCGGAAAAATTACGCGCTCTTATTTCTGATATTTCACACGAAATAAACGAATCAGCAGAAGGGGAATATGGAATACGCAATCTCGTTGATATGCGCGGAGCGATTTGTATGGATAATTTTTTGGGTTCAGAAGGATATTCTGACGATAAAATATACAAAGACAAAGAAAGCATTCACGCGCGTGAAATTGAATGGAGCGGAGCGGGAAATTCGCGCGTGAAGGAATTTTACAAAGAGCGCTACGGAGCGGAAACTGAGGAGGATATTGTGAGTGTGTACCTCAAGAATAAAGAAAGAGAGAAAAACGGACAAATGGAGATGTTCACTTCGGTTCTTTTCCACAAAATACTGAAAAATGAGTTTGTGGTGATGCGCGCGAGTGCGTATGATGATTATGTGAACGGAATTGACACTGTGATGGTAAACAAAAAAACGGGTGATATTGTGTGCGCGTTTGACGAAGTGCACGATCACAAAAACAGCGCGCGAGCCGAAGAAAAGTCAAAAAAAACAATAAAAAAAGCGCGTGAGGGAGGCGCAACTCTTTCGTACGGAATTGAAATTGAAAATGGGAAAATGAAGAGAAAAGAAATTAAAAACCTACCTGTATTTTTTATTGGTTTGGAGACGGAGGAATTGGAAGACGTGCTTGCAAATATGGATTATGGAAAAGAAATTTCTCCAAAAGAAAAAAAGGTTTTTGCGCAATTTGTTTCATCTCTTGAGATGCAGAAACAAATTCTCTTATCCGAACGTCTTCCCGAATCGGTTCGCGCAAACCTTACACGATTTTCACGTTCGCTTGAAACAATGAAAAGCGTCATAAGCACGCACACACTATGAAAAAATATATAAAAATTATCATATCTATTGCCCTTCCTCTTTTAGCGGGTTTTTTAGGATCATTTTTCACATCTTCTTCTGTGGATACGTGGTATACGCAGATTGCAAAACCCGTATTTAATCCCCCAAGTTGGATTTTCGGTCCGGTTTGGACAATTTTGTATATACTTATGGGAATCGCGTTTTATTTCGTGTGGACTTCAGATTTTTCCCCGCGCAGAAAAAAAGCTATTCTCCTTTTCTTTGTTGGGCATCTTTTTTTGAATCTCGCGTGGTCGCTCATTTTTTTCGGATCGCCGTTTTTATCCATAGGCGGAGTGAATAATATAGGTATCGCGTTTTTTGAGATTGTTGTTCTTTGGTTATGTATTGCTATTCTCATCTTTTTATTCTGGCGCGTGAGAAAGATCGCGGGCATTCTCCTTGTTCCATATATTTTGTGGGTCTCGTTCGCTTCGGTTTTGAATTTTGAAATATGGAGGCTTAATCCTTCAACAATTGTAAATTCTCCGATGATTTCGGATGCGTGGGCAAAATGTGAGGAGGATACAGGATTGCGGATAGGGGAAAATATATCAATGGAGGGGAGAGCTCTTTTTAATGCAACGGATGGAAGTTGGTATGTTATTGAGCGCGTGCCGAAAGACGAACGTCATCCGTATGCATACATACATCGTGCGGAGGGGACGGGGCCGATGTTAAAGGGAGGTATTATAGTTCGTGGGGTAGTGACGGGATTTGATCCGGAGGAACGTAAGGTCTTTTTTTACAATCACTCATGTTTGCCCGATATAGAGATTGAAGAGCTGATGTTTTAATATGATTTTTTGGACGCACAGTAATAAAAAACCCCGCTTACAAGCGGGGTTTTATGTTTTTAATTCATTTCCGGATGTAGAGGGAAAAACATTTTTTAAATATGCCTGTGGAGAAAAAAGAACAACAAAAACACCTAATATCTGATATACTATAAATATATTTATGCCTAACGTTCCTAAAAAAAGGAGGGTTCTT
>CAZVSK010000034.1:3776-5809 GCA_964630035.1 uncultured Candidatus Saccharibacteria bacterium | reverse complement strand
TCAGGACCTTCATGCGAAAGCTTCGATTCCATAAGATCAATTTTCTCCAAAGGAAAAGAGACCTCAATCTCTTCATGTATGCGAAGATCACTCGGGGGCCTTCGCGAAAAACGCATAAGTGTTGTGTGTAAAGTGAATTTTTGAAAATTGTCTTGAGGATGAATGTGTTTATCCGAAAGCCTGTGCGAAATATATTCTTTTATCTTTTCCAGTTTTTCAGATGATTCTTTTGTTCCATGCACCCACATCATCCTCTTATCCCCCGATTCAAAATCAATGTGTTTAAAAGTAATTGATATGCGAGAGTCCTTGAACATCTGCATCGCTTCACGAATGACCACAATCACATCAGAAATAAACTTCCCATCCTGATCTCCTAAAAAAGAAAGTGCGATATGCCACTGATCTTCCCTAATTTCGCGTCCGTATGAAAAAATCTCGTGATCAATTCTATCAAGAGCGTAATGTATCTCTTTTTTTACTTCATCAGGTAAGGGAATTGCGATAAAAAGACGTTTAGCGTGAGTAAAATCAAACCTACTTTCCATAGTTTCCATGATACCATACAATGACAGTATGAAAGGAAAGATAGAGAAAGAATCCTATATGTTTTCTCTCAAGGAACGCGGAGAAAACAAACGCGTCACAAAGAATCACCAGTTGGTAGGACTTGAAATTGCGGATCTTCTTGATGACAGACCGCACAAAGCTCTCTATATTAAGCTTGCGAAGGAACACAATGAGCAAAAACTCCGCGGACTTGCAAAAAACATCGCAGAGCGGAAAGATATAAAGAAGAAAGGAGCATATTTTATGCATATGCTTTTCATGAAAGAAGAAAAATGAAACACAAAATTGTCACCATATCCGAATCACACGACGAGAAATTCCTCCGGACAAAAACTAAGGAATTTGATATCGCACGCCTCACCGATAAAAAAGAGGCAAGGATTGTGAAAGAACTCATCCGCGAAATGCGCGACACGATGAAAAAAGCGAATGGCGTGGGTCTTTCCGCAAATCAAATAGGAATAAATGAAAGATTTTTTGTCGCGCAAGTTCCCGATGCACAGGGAAATCAAAAATTTTACGCCATTTTCAATCCCGAAATCGTAAAAAAATCCAAAGAAACAGAAACTGTGGAGGAAGGATGTTTGAGTGTTCCCGGCTCATATGGCCCAACTGAACGCAATTATGAAGTGACACTGACAGGATATGATATTCGCGGGAAAAAAGTGAAAATTAAAGCATGGGGACTTCTTGCTCGCGTTTTTCAACATGAAATGGGACATCTTGATGGAAAACTTTTCACAGATATTGCGAAAGAAATATACACTCTTACAGCCGAAGGCAACGTCGTAAAAATATAAGTTCCCCAAAATCTTAATGGAACACTCATTCGCATTTTTTGGCACTCCACGATTCGCCGAAATAACACTAAACGAACTCATTAAAAACGGACACGTTCCGTCAATTGTCGTTTGCAACCCAGATCGCCCCATCGGAAGAAAAAAAATAATCACTCCACCACCCACAAAACTCATTGCTCAAAAGCATAACATTCCCGTCTCCCAACCCGAATCTCTTACTAATTACAAATTACCTATTACTGATTACAGTTTTGCCATTGTTGCCGCATACGGAAAAATTATCCCGAAAGAGCTTTTTTCATCTTTTCCAAATGGTATAATCGGCGTCCATCCATCGCTCCTCCCAAAATATCGCGGACCAAGCCCAATTCAAACGGCGATTTTCAATGGGGAAACAGAAACGGGAGTGACCCTCTTCCTTCTTGATGAGAAGGTAGATCACGGGAAAATACTTGCAAAGAGCGAATTGCAAATAGCACATAACGACATATATACGACTCTTGAAGAAAAATTAGCAAAACAGGGTGCGGAATTGCTTATAAAAATACTTCCAGATTACTTAAGCGGAAAACTTATCCCACAGGAACAAAATCACGCAGAAGCGACATTCACAAAAAAATTCACTGTGGAAGATGCGTTTATTTCTCCTGATATTTTAGAAAC
>CAZVSK010000034.1:0-3676 GCA_964630035.1 uncultured Candidatus Saccharibacteria bacterium | reverse complement strand
CATTTACTCATTCGTACGAATGAGTAAATGAGAACTAGACAAAGATTTCAAACACTTTTTCTTTTGATGTATGCCCCTGAATTAAAAATACGGAACTTTTTGAAACACACAGATATTCTGCAAGTAACTCCTCAACTCTTTTATTAGCTTTCCCCTCTTTTGCCGGCGCATTCGCCCGCACTACAAAATGCGTCTCATTTATTTTTTCCACCCCCTCTTTTTTTGAATTTGGTTTTGCTGAAACAAAAATTCTCATATTAATATTCTGTAAATTTGAGTTTATTTAGAGTTTAGTAATTACCTGCCTGCCGGTAGGCATGGGAATTTAGAAATTAACTCATCTGAAAAGTGAGTGCAGTATCTCTATATTCTTTTTATCAGGTCCTTCACCTTCAAATCCCGGAACTTCCAGAAGCCACGTCTTGTCCAAAATCCTCTTTTCTTTTGCAAGCGCATTAAACCCATTAATTCCAATATGACCCTCCCCAATATTTTCATGCCGATCGTGGTGCGATCCATATACCGTTTTTGAATCATTAATGTGAAATACGACAATGTGTTCAAGTCCAATTTCTCTGTCCCACGTATCAAAAAATACTTTTATCTCATCCTCAGAATATTCTTTCATAATTCCCGCCTCAAAGGCATGCGCGGTATCAAAACATATTTTCACACGATCCGAATTCACACCCTTGAAAAGATATTTAATATCCGCAATATCGGAGCCAATTTTATCACCGCCTCCGGCGGAATTTTCCATAATAAGTAATGTTTTCCCCTTAACGCGCGCGAGCACTTCCTTCATTCCTTTTATTTCTTTTTGCATCCCCTCTTCTTTTGAGATCCCCTTATTTGATCCGAGATGAAAAATGAGCCCATCTGCCCCTATCATGTCCGCAATTTTCAAATGACCCGAAAGATTTGCAATAGATTTTTCGTATATCTCATCCGACGCACTTGCAAGATTTACGAGATATGCCGCATGCAAATAGACTGGGCCGATACGGCTTTTTGCATGCGCATCTTTAAATTTTTTCACTTCGTTTTCCGAAGGAAGTTTGACACTCCACGTTTGTGGAGATGAACCAAAAATTTGTATTGTAGAAGCGCTTATCGCTTCTCCATTCTTGATAGCAAGGGAAATTCCACCCGCAGTTGATACGTGTCCGCCGATATCGGGAATTCTTCTTTTCATACAACGTTATGGTTGGAGCGCTTCTGCAGAGTTTCCATTCACAGAAATAACAACTTCGGATACTGAAGGAAACTGCCGAAGTGTATTTGCAATTTGAGAGCGTATTGCGGAAACTCTACACGATCCACCAACTTCAATTGCGAGATTAAAATCAATCCGTGCAATTCCTTCTTGAATTGAGAGGTTTTGTATCACAACTCCGTTTGGAATACTTGTATTGAATCCATTAAGGTGCTCTTCCACTGTTGGTCCTTTCAAAAGTTCTTCAATTGCTTTCCGCGCTATTCCTTCCACTTTAGGAACAGTTCTCGTGACGAAATATGTTTTTCCACATTCAAGCACGTTTGGATCTTTATTTATATTTCCGAAAAAGATTTTAATATCAACCGTCTCTGGAGAAAAAGAAACTGGTATGCTAAACGATTTATCATATTCGGGAAGTCCGCTTGGATTGTCTTTCTTAAATACAAGCTCGCCTATTTCCGATTCGGGATTATCAAATTCCAGATCTGCAACGAATGGAACAAAATCGTGCGTCATCCAATCTTTCTGTGCGGTTGCAAAACCATCTTTTAAAACATTCCCTTGGGCATCTTTCAAAATAATCGGGAAGCTTCCTTCAAAAAACCAGGAACCGCGCGCTTCTCCAGAAATGCGAAGCGGACTTTTCACGGTTTCTCTCTCTTTTGGGGCAAAAACCCTCACATATTCCTCAAATGATTCCACCCCATTTAAGCTTTGCGTTCCATGAGAAAAATACCAATACGCAAACACTGCTGCGGCAATAATGAGAACAAAAACGATCCACGCAAATGTTTTACTTTGTTTTTTTTCCTCCTGTTCCATGTTTTTCTTTTATTAACTCTTTTATCTCTTTTATATCGGAATCAATTTGCTGTATTTTTTTGTGTATTCTTACAATATCCGTTTCTTCATGCGCGAGATCCTCCTCTGTTTTTTCTGCAATTTTTTTCTGAGACTTCAATCCTGCAACAAGAATTGAATCTCCGATAAATGCGGACACAAAAAGTCCGGTCGTCAAAAGGATTAGAACACTTACAATGATAGACCCAACGCCGTCCAAAATGGGGAAAAATTCTGCTGTTTCCCAAACACCCTTCCAAAAAAGCACCATACCAACGCCCCCGAAAAAGGCGTAGAAAATAGGTTTATGACTTAAAAATGCCCGCACCCTGTCTTCAAACTTATCAAAAAATTTTATTATTTTCTGCATCATAGATTCATTTTACATTTTTTTAATAAACGCGTCACCTCTTTTCTTCCTGTGAAATGTCACGGCAAAACGATGAGCTTCGTCCCTCACGCGTACAAGAGCCTCGTGTGACACCCAAGACGGCTTTTTCCCTATTATATCCGTCCTCTTTCTTTTTGTTCCTTTTGCCATACCAATAACTGGAATATGAAGATTCATCTCTCTTAAAACACTTTTAGTCACATTCACCTGACCCAAACCCCCATCAACAAGGATCAGATCTGGGTGTTTCCATGCGTTATGAAACCGCCGTTCAATCACCTCGCGAATCATTCCCACATCGTTTGGTCCTTGTATTGTCTTTATGTTGAACTTTCTATATTCATTTTTTTCTGGAATACAATGAGCGCCTCCGTCATTTACGGAAAACACAACCATCGCCCCAACCGGATATGTTCCCGATATATTTGAAATGTCGTAGCCCTCAACCCTCCTTTGTCTTAATTTGAAATTTGAAATTTGAAATTTGAAATTCTCTTTTGAAAAAAGAGCTGTGTCATTAATGTGTTGCAATGCAAAGATTTGACGCTTTATCTTTTCTGCGTGTTCATACTCATATTTTTTACTCGCACTTCTCATTTCTCTTCCAAGTTGTTTCATAATTTTCCCCTTCTTCCCTTCAAAAAAAGAAATAATGTGCTCCACCGTATTTTTATATTCTTTTTCGGATATTTTTCCTATGCACGTTCCGGGACAAAGCCCTATCTGATAATTAAAACACGGTTTCTTTTTTCTTATCTCACTTGGTAAATGATCATTCCACGGAAAAATTTTTCGTATAATCCGAAGTGCCTCTCGAACACTTGATGCAGAGACAAAAGGTCCGAAAACTCGCGCGTATAAAGATGTGTTGTGCATAACGTCCTTACCACGAACAAGAATGACGCGAGGAAACTTATCTTTCGTGATCGCAACATAAAGAAAGCTTTTGTCATCTTTTTCCTGCACATTGAAGGGAGGTTGGTTTTTTTTGATGAGTTCCGATTCCAAAATAAGTGCCTCAAGAGCGGAATCTGTTTTTTTTGTCTCTATCTTTGCAATTTCACTAACCATTCTTTGAATACGGGTATCGTGGGGACGCGCAAAATAACTAGAAACTCGTCGTTTTAAATTGGTAGCTTTCCCAATATATAGTATTTCTCCCAGAGCGTTTTTCATTATATAGACCCCCGGCGTTTCAGGCAGGTGTTCGTAAAGATTCTTCATAT
>CAZVSK010000033.1:0-6082 GCA_964630035.1 uncultured Candidatus Saccharibacteria bacterium | reverse complement strand
TGATACAATTGAATATATGAATCCCGTTAGAAGTCGCGATCGCTTCGGGACACGCGGGATAGTTAAAACATAAGTCTTAGATATAAAATAATAAAATGTAGATTAAGCGATTCCTATTTTATCGCGATCTACTTCTAACGGGATGAACGCTGAAAAAAGAATTATTAAAACAATCAAAAAAGTGATGCCTTCTCTCGTCACGATCGTCATCAAGAAAAGTTTAGAAGATTTGAAAGACGACCTGAAAGCGGAGCAGGCAAATTCGCGAAAAGTTTTGGATAGAATAGACATTTTTTCCATTCCAAAAGAAAAAGTTGATTCGCGCGGAATGGTGCAAATAGACGGGGGGTCAGGATTTATCGCTGATAAGCACGGAATTGTATTAACAAACAAACATGTTATAAGCGATCTTGAAGCGGAATACACGATTATAACAAACAACAACGAGGAATACCGCGCCGAACTTCTTGCGCGGGACCCAATTGACGACATTGCAATACTCAAGGTTGATACAAAAAAGAAACTTCCGTCTCTTTCGTATACAGATTCCTCGTCCGTAAAATTAGGACAAACAGTTCTTGCTTTCGGAAACGCACTCGGCATTTTTCAAAATACAGTTTCATCTGGAATTATATCCGGTCTCTCGCGCTCCATTGTCGCTAAAACAGATCCACACGGTCCCGCTCAGGAAATGAGGGGCCTAATTCAAACTGACGCGGCAATCAATCCCGGAAATTCTGGAGGACCACTTACAGATATTTACGGGCGTGTTATAGGAATCAACGCCGCAATCGTTTCGGACGCGGAAAATATCGGACTTGCAATTCCCATCAATGCGGCAGTGCGTGACTTAAAAGACATAAGAAAACACGGAAAAATCCGGCGCCCATTCCTTGGTCTTCACTATCTCATGCTTAATAAGGATCTTGCACAAAAACTCCATCTCGCCGTGTCGCACGGAGCGATTGTTATGCGAGAAAGCCCAAGAGAAAAAGCAATCATAACAAAAAGTCCGGCACATAAAGCGGGAATAGAGGAAAACGATATTATTTTGGAATGGAACGGAAACCCAGTGGGTCCTGAAAAAACAATTCTGGATTTCCTTGAATCGCAAAGCGTGGGGGATGAAGTGAAAATAAAAATACTTCGAGAAGACAAACAGATGGAACTCACGCTCGCTCTCGGAGAAAGGAAATAGTCAACTCACAACTTACAACAAACAACCCACAACTTTTTGTTGTGGGTTTTGTTTTGCGATTTCTGCTTGTTGTTTATTGTCTGTTGTTGGTTATTTTTTAATACACGTATTCATCAACCAACAATCCGTTTCTGTCATAGAGAAGTATTCTGTCATGCTCTTTATCAAAAGGAAATTGTTGATCCACCCACGCGCGCCATTCTCCTGAAAAGAAATCTGCGTCATATCTGTGTTTTGCATAACATCCTCCATAATTCAATGAATTAAGAAATACGTTACACTCCTTGTCTTCAGGAAGTGAAAATTGGTTTTTTTCATTCGCAGACGGCTCACGACATGTTCCAATGGAATAAATGAACGACTGGCATCTTCCCGAAAAAGAAACAATTAGGTTTCTGTCTACCGAAGGGCATGAGTTAGGAAGAGACGGTTTGAATGAATAATGATTATTAAGATATCCTGTGCATTTATTCAGACGAAAATTCTGATTATTTGCGCTCTTTCCGCTATAAACAGTGATATAACTCCCTTTGGAAAGCTCTATATCGCGCGATTCCAAAAAACCCTGAATACCATAATCCGCAATTCCGTGGGGAATCACGACTTCTGCCCCCCTATTTCCTTTTATCTTCCATCCTGTCACATTTACAGATCCCTCAAGCGCATAATCGGGACGAACTGTGAAATATGCCTGTGAATAATAATCATCATATGATCTCATCACACTCTCAAGGCGCACTTTGTCGTAATAAGGAGAAAGTTGTGTAAGTGAAAATCCGGAAGGTGGAATAATGACTGGTTTTTCAGGCTCCCTTTTTGTTTCATAATATTCTCTTTCTCTCTCCCTTGCTTCTTCTATTGCTCTATCCGCTTCTGGCATCGGTGCAAGACCCAAATTTAATTTAAATCCACCCGTTGACGTACCGGAAGAAAACATAGGAAATATTTTTGTGAATTCAAGATTATTGCTTGCTTTGTTAAAAGCGAGATATCCTCCCACAATCACAACAATAAGCACAAGCGCGTATATTATGTATCTCATTTCTTTTTTATCATATCACACAACGACGATATTAATGATCTTCTCCGGAACATAAATAACTTTCTTTTCCGTCTTTCCGTCCACAAAAGTTTTTACTTTTGTGCTTCCAAATGCGAGCTCGCGCGCCTCGTCCTGCGTTATACCCCTTTTCACTTCAATTTGATCACGCACTTTTCCATTAACTTGTATAACAAGAATGAATGTGTCTTTCTCAATCCGCGATGTATCAAATGACGGCCATTTCGCGTGTGTGATAGAAAATTTTTCTCCTATAAATTCCCACATTTCTTCGGCAATATGCGGAGCGAATGGAGCAAGGAGAAGAATAAACGATTTTTTCGTTTCCGAAGACACTTTTTTACCTTCAATGTTGTTTAAAAAAATCATGAGTGCTGAAATCGCTGTGTTGAACTTAAAATCCCTTATGTCCTCACTCACTTTTTTGACTGCTGTATGAAGAGCTCTTTGCGTATCAGTGTCTTCTTCTCCTTCATTATCTTGAGACATAACAAATCGGTATGCACGCTCAAGAAACCTGCTCACACCCAAAATTCCCTTCTCATTCCAACTGACCATTGCGTCATGCGGACCCAAAAACATTTCATACATTCTAAGAGCGTCAGCGCCAAATTCCTTCACCATTAAGTCGGGATTCACGACATTCCCCCTACTTTTTGACATTTTTTCACCATCAGAACCAAGAACAATGCCGTGTGGAACTCTTCTCATATACGGTTCTGGCGTGTGTATAATTCCCTCGTCATAAAGAAATTTGTGCCAAAAACGAGAATACAGCAAATGTAGCGTTGTGTGTTCCATCCCGCCAAAATAAACATCCACAGGAAGCCAGTGTTCAATCAATTTTTTATCCGCAAGCACGTGTTTATTTTTCGGATCCGCGTAGCGGATGTAATACCACGAGCTTCCCGCCCACTGGGGCATTGTATTCGTCTCGCGCTTAGCCGGTCCTCCGCACTTCGGGCATGTTGTATTAACCCAAGAATCAATCGCCGCAAGTGGCGACTCTCCAGTTCCTGTTGGTTCATATTTTTTTACATCAGGAAGTGTGAGTGGTAAATCTTTTTCATCTAACACAACCCATCCCGGATTCAACACCTCTCCTAAAGTAAATTTTTTGTTTTGTATTTCAAATTTTGAATTTTGATTTTGTTTGAGATTTTCTGTTAATTTTTTACAATTCTCACAAAAAATTAACGGAACTGGCTCTCCCCAATAGCGCTGGCGAGAAAACACCCAGTCGCGAAGGCGATATTGAACCTTCTTTTCTCCTTTCACAAATTCTGTTATTTTCCATTTCGCTTCTTCAACCGACAAACCATCAAATTGTTTTGAATTCACAAGAACTCCGTCTCCAATATATGCGCCACACCCTTTTTTGAATTCCTTTATAATTTGTTTTGTAAAATTAGTAACCCTTTTATCTTCAAGCGCTTCTTCCAACGTGCAGGCATATATTCCACTTCCTTCCGTAATACTCTTTGGCTCAACCGCGATGTTGCAGTAAAACATCGTAATCATTTCTCCAAGCGTGTTTTGACTTGGAAATAATCCTATTAATTCCAAATTATTAACTTTCTCTTCTATGTCTAACTCTTCTCTTATTTCTCTTTTTACAGCATCAAAAACACTTTCTTTTTTTTCTTTCTTCCCTCCAATCGGGGTAATTCTCCCGGGATCACGTTTTGTATTGTTATCCCGAATTTGAAATAGATATTTTCCGTTTGGTATTTGAAGAAGTATACCAACCCCATCCGCTTCCGGAGTGATAACTGGAATAATGGGGAGATTAAATTTTTTCGCAAATTCAAAATCGCGTTCATCGTGCGCGGGAACCGCCATGATAGCGCCCGTCCCATATCCGGAAAGCACATAATCAGCCACAAATATCGGAATTTCTTCGTTATTTGCGGGATTTATCGCTTTTATTCCTTTCAACTCAACACCCGTCTTTTCTTTATTCTCAATTCTCTCTTCCTCCGATTTGTTTTTTGATTCTGCAATATATTTCTCCACTTCTTCTCTATTCGCTATTTGCAACTCGCTATTTGCCAAAAACTCATGCTCTGGCGACACCACCATGTATGTCGCACCAAAGAGCGTATCTGGCCGTGTAGTAAAGACATCAATAAATAATTCTGAATTTTGATTTTCTAATTTTGAATTTGTTTGAGATTTGTCATTTGTGATTTGGAATTTTATCACCGCTCCTTCCGATTTACCTATCCAATTTTCCTGCTGTATTTTTATTTTATCGTCCCACTCAAGCGTTTTTAGTCCCTCAAGAAGTTTTTCGGCGTATTCAGTTATTTTTAAATACCACTGACGCAACTCTTTTTTCTCCGCTTTTGTTCCGCACCTCTCGCACACGCCTCCCGCTACTTCTTCGTTAGCAAGCCCCGTCTTACAACTCGGGCACCAATTGATAAATCCCTTTGCTTCATACGCAAGTCCTTTTTTAAAAAGTTTAAGGAAAATCCACTGAGTCCACTTGTAATATTCGGGATCGGTCGTATTCACTTCACGCGACCAATCAAATCCCATACCCCAACTCTTTAACTGTTTTTTGGCATTTTCAATGTTTTTCGCGGTTGATACGGATGGATGTATTCCCATCTTGATTGCGAAATTTTCGGCGGGGAGACCGAACGCGTCCCACCCTATCGGATACATCACTTCATATCTATTCATTCTCAAAAATCTTCCATATGCGTCTCCCGCAACATACGGGCGAAGATGACCCATATGGAGGCCCTCTCCGGAAGGATATGGAAATTCAATGAGAACATATTTCTTTTCCTTTTCCGAGAAGTCGCGAGCAACATACACGCTCTCTTTTTCCCATTTCTCCTGCCACTTTTTTTCAATTGATTGAGGATTATATTTTTTCATACGCGTGTTCCGCACTATACCGATTTATATTAATTCAAAAGGCGATTTCTCTCAATGAATCGGCATACGATATAACACTTCAATATCTTCCGATTCTTTTGTGTTATATCCTTTATTTCCTTGTTTTAAAAGTAAAATTCCCCATATCTATACGGGGAATTTTTTTATCAATACGTCTTTTCCCAATTCTTTTACCGCGCTTTTCAAAAATTCGTTAATTAAAAAACGGATCTTTTTTTCAATGTGTGATTTGAACTTATTGTTCTTTTTATACTTAAACAATTCACCCCAATTAAATTGGGACCAAACGCCTCCTTTTATCTCTTCAAAAAGAAAATCTGATGCGTCTAGATTTCTAATAAAAAAATTGGTTTTGTGTGAATATTTTTGAGGATTTTTTCTTTTTTCGCTATTTTCTCCAAATAGAATTTTTCTTCCTGAAGATGCTTGTGCTTGTATATATGTCCTCTTTTGTTTTTGTTCTATAAAAATTCTCCAAATCGGATATGATACGGAGTCACTCGGTATAATCACGAGGGATTCTTTGTTGTTTAAAATAATTTTTTTATTCCAAACTTTTCTTGTCTTCCATTCTTTTTCTTTCACGAAAACCTCCTCTGTGTGTAAAGTATCTACGGAAAAGATAACAAAAATATGGTATAATAACAACTCAGAGCATCGAGGCTCTTTTACATAATGGGCTGATGATATATCCTTCGCCCGTGCGTGGATTCCCAACAGGGATTCCTTATTTTCACAGCGCGTTCCGCCTCTGTGCGGAAAAAACGGCACATATATCGCACGGATGAATTTTTTCTTTTCATCAGACACGACGGGAAACCGGATTTCGCGGATTAAAAACCCGCAATCACATCACATGTCCGCTTTGCGGAAAACAATGTGGCCCTCAAGCAATTGAGGGCACACTTTTT
>CAZVSK010000032.1:3557-6911 GCA_964630035.1 uncultured Candidatus Saccharibacteria bacterium | reverse complement strand
GGTTCTGACACATCTTTTGTTCTTTATTCATGATTTAACTCAATAAGAAACCCAATAATTCCCTTATATTCTTTCCTCGACTCACCTTCTCTCCATTGATAGATTATCTTGAGAAGTTTTCCCTTTTTCGCAATCATCTGAAATACCAGATTATAATCAACCCCAGGATCAAAAAGAAGATCAACAATCACAAGATATTTTGTTTTAAGTGAAAAAAGTTTTCGGAGCATACCTTCAAATGTATTGGATCCAAATTTTGTTGCTTCACCAAGAAAAAGATGGGCAAGCACAACATCAAATTTTTCATTGAAACGCGTATTTTTAAAATCGCGTTCGATAATCTCATAATTCATCCGAGAAACACAGTCTTGGATCGGCCCTAATTTGCGTTTGTCGCCAGGGTACACAAGTCCCATCACGGTTATGGTTTTAAATTTATCTACGAGAAATTGGATACTTGTCCGTCCACTCCCCACATCAAGAACCCTTTTCACCTTCTTTGTGGGTATATCTCGAAAAAGATCTTCAAGAAGCTGTTTTTGTTTTGAACTTATTTTCCACTTCATTTTGAAAGTTATAAATTTTACACCACCTCCGCCTGATAACATTGTTCACAGTACACAATTTCTGGTCTTTCGGGAGCGTATGATGTTTCAATACTCTTTCCACATTTCGCACAATTTCGCTTCCACAAGAAAAATGGATTCGCTCTTTTTATTCGCTCCATATGCCTACAGTTTGGACAGAGAGTAGGAAGTGCAATACCAATTTTTTTATATATTGAAAATTCCTGTGGAGTGATACGGAATGCTCCTACGCAGTTATCAAGGCAGGTACGTTTATGTCCGCATTCTAACACCTCTTTTGTAATTTCGTCTGAAACATACGCTATATTCTCAGGAATATCTTTTGTGTGAAGAGTAATCGCATACTCATTTTTTGGAAGGTCTCGCCATGGGTATCCGCGTCTTTCAACTCCTTCTTTTGTATAGGGGAAGTGCTCATATGCGAGTGATTCATTATATGCAAATGGAGAAAGTTCGGTTGGAAAAAAATCACCGTAAACATATACTCTTCCGTTTTTATCTTTATATGGCATCTCCGTCATGTGTATTTTTATTTTTGAAATCAATACTTCGTACTCTTCCTTTGTGTATTGCTTGTTCAAGATGCAATATTGTTTGTTACGAAGACCGATACATCCAAAAAGATTTTCAGATCCGTGAGAATTCAAACTATATTGCACATTCGTTCCCCCATATGCCACAACATCAAAAAGAAATCGAGAGCCACTAAGTCCCGCATCTATTGATTCATAAATTAATTCACCATTGTCGCCACATCCAAACGTGTCGTATGAGTCATTTAAGGTATATCCCCCATTCATGCAATATTTACAATTTCGACCTCCCATCCTAATACCAAAGCAATATGTACACGACTCGCATTGATCAAGATAATCCCCTGTTGAATTTGTGGTATTTACAAAAAATGCGGGTCGTCTTACCGCTCTCAATTTTTCTTCGTTAAATAATGCACGAGCTTTTTCAATATCCACTCTTTTCCCGAGATTAAATTCTTTTATGTGTTCCTGATATTCTTCTTTTGTGCATGGTTGGTTGAAAAAATAATATGATTTATTTCTGAGGTTTGTCGATCCAAAACAGTTTTGACATCCCTTACAATCGTAAATAAATGCGCAATCCGAACAATTTTCCGAGTTCTCGGCAAATAGGCAGTGGTACAACTTCATTCCCTTAATAACCTCATAGCAAAGCTCCGAGCTGTTTGCGGTGAGTATATCCGAGGAATCTCTCACATCACCACACTGAGACGAATACACAAGATTCTCATTTTGAAATGACGCAAATACAAAATAACAATCTTTTGATTTTGCGACATGATTACAATAATTACTGTTCACACACGTACTATTAAACACAGAGGGCATCGGAACGCGTTCCATAAGTTTTCTGAATTGTACAAAAAAAGGTATTGAAAAATCATATTCAACACCGAATTGTCCCGCATCCCACGCGTCGCTCCACCAATAATCTCTCTCATACGCAATTATGGGACCATCTGGAGAAAATATAGAAACAATATCTTTTCCCGTCGCCACGCATTTGCGCTTATATAATGTTCGTTCATTTCTCCATGATAAGAGTCGCTCTCTTTTACAAAATGAACACCACGTCGGCGGTGGCACGTCTATTTTTTTGTAGAATTGAAAATCTTCCGGTTCAATACAGAATTTTTGATGACAATTCTGGCATATTTTAATTTCTGAGTTCATTAGAAATTAGTTATTAGATATTAGTCATTTTACTCCAAAATCACCCCTCCTCCCAGCATCTCCCCGTCGCGCGAGTAAAACACCGCAGATTGCCCCGGGGCAATAAATTTAATCGGATCGGTAAATTGTAATTGGTAACTGGTAACTGGTAACTTTCTTTTTTTACTATTTAAGAGTTTCTTGTTACTTATTACTAATTCTGCTTTCACTAATTGCTGTCTATAACGCACACGCGCAAGCACTTCAATTCTCTCTTCACCAACTATTTTCCTATTCGCGCGAATAGGAAAATAGTTTTCCGGAGGAGAGATGAAATGAACATTGGTTAATTCAACTTCTTTTTTGAAAAGAGCCGGATTGTCATCCCCTTCTGCAACAACAAGTGTGTTTGTCTTTATGTCTTTTTCTACAACGTAGTAAGGTCTCCTATTCGTATTCCATTGTTTGTTGCCTGCCCGTCCGTCAGGCGGGTTAGTTGTGTGTTGTAAGTTAATGTGACGTTGCCCAATCGTATAAAATTGCACACCTTCGTGCTCGCCTATTTTATTTCCCTCAGTATCCAACACATCCCCTCTTTTTGGTTTTATATATTCTTTCAAAAATTCCGGTAGTTTCACTTTTCCCAAGAAACAAATTCCCTGTGAGTCTTTCTTCTCTGCAGTTGGTAATTTTGCTTTTTTTGCAATCTCTCTTACCTCCGCCTTTGTGTATTCCCCCACCGGAAACAAACAATGTTTCAATTGTTCTTGTGTAAGCGTCCACAAAAAATATGATTGATCCTTATTCAGGTCGCGCGCGACCTGCAATTTTAAATTTGAAATTTTAAATTTTAAATTTCGCCGGAGGCGGACATAGTGTCCCGTCGCAATATAATCCGCTCCGAGTTTTAAAGCCTTGTTCAAAAATACACCGAATTTTATCTCCTTATTGCACATCACGTCGGGGTTTGGTGTAAGTCCTTTTTTATATCCGTCAATCATATACTGCACGACATATTCAAAATAGTCTTCGCGGGCGTCAATCACATAAAATGGAATTCTAAGATGATCGGCAACACG
>CAZVSK010000032.1:0-3457 GCA_964630035.1 uncultured Candidatus Saccharibacteria bacterium | reverse complement strand
ATGTCCAAACTTGAATATATTGAACTCAAAGTCGGAACTGTTTTCATAAAAAACGACGATCCGGACCCGTATAAAGTGATGGAATACGCATTTATCCGCATGCAACAGAGAAAACCTGTTGTTCAGCTTAAAATTAAAAATCTAATTTCAGGAAAACTCCTTGATTACACTGCACACCAAAATGAAGATTTTCGCGAGGTGGAAATTGAAACAATACAATCAAATTTCATCTATCACAGCAAGGGACAATATTGGTTCCACGAAGTCGGAAATCCCAAAAACAGATTTTTTCTCACGGATGAGGTGATGGGAGACGCTGGACAATATCTCAAACCAAACACTGAAATTAAAGCATTTATGTTTGGTGGAAAAGTGATTGATGTTGAATTGCCTGTCAAAATGGATTTTAAGGTAACAGAAGCTCCTCCGGCCATAAAAGGAAATACGGCGCAAGGCGGAACAAAACTTGTCACACTTGAAACTGGTGCAAAAGTAAATGTTCCACTCTTTGTTAATGAGGGTGATATTGTTCGTATTAATACATCAACAGGACAATACGCCGAGCGCGTAGAAAAGGCGTAGAGATGGGGGGATTAGGTATCAAAAACTAAAGATTGGGATTGTTGGAAAATTATTTTTCTTCTTTATTCAAACCCTTTAACGCTTCCTCAAGAGCACTTTTCAATCCTGATACATTTCCTTCATCTTTCGGCTGGATTGTATCTTTTGGTTTTATATCTCCTCGCGCAATGACATCTTTCAGACGTATTGTCGGCCCTTCTTCTTTTTTTGATTCTTCCTTTCTTTCTTCACGTACAGGGGGTTCCACACGAGTTTTTTCATATTGCGGACGTGGACGGAAATTCACATTGTCTCTCTTTTCGTGCGAAGGTGAAAACGGGCGCCTTATTGGCTTTTGATCCCGTAAAGTGGGTGCTGTTTTTACTCCACGCCCTCCCGCGTCCTCATCGCCTCCGAAAATTTCCTCTCCACCTTTGTCATCAAATTCAATTCCAAGCCCCGCGAGCGCTTTTCTACTTTTCTGCTGGAAGCTTCTCTGTGGATTAATCTGCGGAAGAGCAACGGGGCGCGCTTCTCCTGATTTAATTTTCTTAAGACAATCTTGACAATATACCGACCTTCCCTCTTCCGGTTCAAAAGGAACAGTTGTTTCTTTTCCACACAACGAACATAACACTGAGTGAATTTCTGATGTCTGTTCAGACATTCCACTCCATGTGCTTATTTCCTGCTCCACAATCACACGCGGACGAGCATATCTCTTGCGCGACGTTTCAATAATTTTTTCAGCATCCGCGGAATCTTCTGGTCCTTGAAGAGGAGGAAGCGTCCCCGCGGAAAATGGTCTGCTCGTCACTCCATCAACCATTAGTTTTATATAGATATGTCTGTTCGGAAGATTTACCATGTCTTGTACCTCAAACTCTGGTGAAAATTCTTTTTCAAGAAATTCGGCATCCGCCGCTCCCACGCGGAAAAGAATCATCGTTCCGACGTTTCCAAAAACAGCATCGCGCACTTTTGTGGAAACATCCGTCACAAGCTGACCTATATATTGATGCGCAAGTGTAAGATTGAGGCGATATTTTCTCGCCTCTGAAAGTATGTTTGCAAATGAATCAGTTGCAAAATTTTGAAACTCATCCACATAAAGAAAAAAGTCAACGCGCTCGTCTTCTGGAATACGCACGCGTTCCATCGCGGCGAGTTGCATCTTTGTGATGAGCATTCCTCCCAAGAGCGCGGAATTATCTTCACCAATCCTTCCTTTGGAAAGATTGACGAGGAAAATTTTCCCTTCATTCATGAGTTGGAAAATATCAATTGTGCTCTTTGATTGCCCTACAATGTTGCGCACAAGAGCGGTTGAGAGAAATTGTCCCACTTTGTTTTGAATTGGAGCAATTGCTTCATTTCTGAATTGGTCACGCCACTCCTCATATTCGTGTATCCAAAACGCTTTTACGACAGGATCTTTTAAGTTTCCCACAATCTTCTGCCTGTATTCCTTGTCCACAAGAAGACGCGTCACACCAAGAAGCGTTGTTCCTGGAGTGTCTAAAAGAGCAAGAATCGCGTTGTTCAAAATATATTCCATTCTCGCTGACCACACATTTGACCAGATTTTTGTAAAAATTCCCATAAGCCCCGACGCGACAAGATGTTTATAACGCGTATCCGGCAATTCAAGAACATTGAAACCTATAAAAAAGTCGGGGTCCGCTGGATTAAAATAGACAACGTCATCGGCGCGCGCCTTGGGAACTTTCTTCAAAAGCGTTTCCACAAATTCTCCGTGAGGATCAATAACGCACACCCCCTCGCCATTGGAAATGTCCTGCACCATCATGTTGTGAAGAAGCGTTGTTTTTCCAGTGCCAGTTTTTCCAACTACATAAGTGTGCTGGCGCCTATCTGTCCTTTTTATACCAAAAAGGCGCTTTGAATTGCGGAAATCCGTTTTCGCAAAAAATACTACTTCTCTATCTGGTTCAAACTCCATATATCTATGATTTTACTCTAAAAGTGGAGAATTTCCATTATACTACTTCCGCCTGATAACAGCTCTCACAGTAAACTATTTCTTTTCTGTCTGGTGAATATGATGTCTCAAATTCATTAGGACATGGTTTATCACCATGCTCATGGACTGCGGTGTTTTTGTATTTTGTTGTCTGTTGTGAGTTGTTAGTTGATGGTTGATTGCACATGCATTTTCGGTGCCATAATTTCAGAGGATTTCTCTGTTGAAGGCGCTCATAGTGTCTACAGTTGGGACAGAGTCTTGGAAGTGGAAGCCCGCCCGAACGACCGGATGTGTCGTCCGGTCGGGCGGGGTTCATCCTTCTGTAGAAAGAGAGTTCTTCTGGGATAATTTTGAAAGCTGTAGTGCATTGGTGGTTACATCCGATTGTCGGTTGTTGGTTGTCTGTTGTCTGTTTTGCATGAGCACATTGGATGATTTCGTTTGTAATTGAATCAGGGACGTCTTTGATGTGGTCAGGGAGATCTTGTGGTGTCTTGGTGGGTTTATAGTCCTTTGTGTCTGGATCTCTCCATGCGTATCCTTGGGAGAGTGCCTCATCTTTTGTGAGGGGGAAGTATTCTTGAGCAATGGTTTCGTTGTATGCGAATGGAGATAGTTCTGGAGGGAAGAATTCACCATATTTATATACCCTACCCTTTTGGTCTATATAGGGCATATCATTCATATGTTGCTTGATCTTGGGGATGATAGATTCATATTCTTCCTTTGTGTATTGTTTGTTTAGGATGCAGTATTCTTTGTTGCGGAGACCATAACAACCGAAAAGATTGTGTGATCCGTGACAATTCCAGCAATAAAGAGAATGATAACAACTATACATTACTCCTGAAAACCCAACATCAGAACATTGATTTACATCCCAACATTCGTAGAGTCTTTCGTCGTCAA
>CAZVSK010000031.1:0-7023 GCA_964630035.1 uncultured Candidatus Saccharibacteria bacterium | reverse complement strand
CGCCGATTTTTTTCTTCTAAAAGGAAAAGAAAACTTTTGTGCGGGGTTCTGCTCTGAACGAGCAGGACGGCGGGGCTGTCCGCTTTTTGTATTCGCTCGGGCGTGGCGGAATTCCCCCCAAACCCCCCTTCCGCCACGCCCTCGCGGGGACGACTCTTTTTTTCGACGGAATTTGAGGCTGTATTTTGCAAAGCAAAATGCGCCACCAAAAGAGATGTTGCCCTTGACCCACCCTGCCCATTCGCGGGCAACACTAAGGAACTCCCTAATTTTGTTTGACTAAATCGTAAAAATTTCATATACTAACTATTGATAAGTGATGATTTTAATACTATACAACTATCATAGTAAAACTATACGAATATGTCAAACGAAAAATCCACAATCGGAGACAATATAAAGAAGTACCGAAACAAGCTCGGTATTTCGCAGGATCAGCTTTCAAAGAAAGCGGATTTGGCTTTTCATACGATTGCCAAAATTGAAGCTGGCTCTACCCCCAACCCGACCATTGATACAGTTAAAAAAATTGCGGACGCGCTTGGCGTTTCGCTTGATGTTTTAATGAAATAAAAAATATGAACGAGATTATTTACATACTTACAAACGAAGCAATGCCTGGATATGTCAAGATTGGAAAGACAAATAACAATCTTGAACAACGCGTCCGAGAGTTAAGTGCGTCCACGAGCATTCCCTTGCCTTTTACTGTTTTTTACGCTTGCACAGTAAAAGACGCTCATTTTGTAGAACACCAACTCCACGACGCTTTTGACGACAACCGCGTTAATCCAAAAAGAGAATTTTTCAATGTTGCACCCGAGCGTGTAGTCGCGGCTTTGAAGTTAGCTGAAATAGAAAACATAACTCCTCAAAAAGATATTGTTGAATCAAAAGAAGATCAGGACGCTCTTAATGATGCAAGAAAAATACGAGGCAGATTTAATTTTGAAATGGTAAAAATTCCTGTCGGTGCCGAATTATATTTTAGTCGCGACGAAAATATCAAGGCAAAAGTCATTGATACGCATGGGGCTAACTCTATTGAATTTAACGGAAAGAAAACAAGTTTATCCCAATCGGCTCAAAAAATACTTGGCTATAAATATGGCGTAGCTGGAACAGATTATTGGATGTATGACGGCGAAACGCTTGATGAGCGCAGAAGAAGCTTTGAAAGCGGAAAATAACCAAAAAACTATGGCAAACTTAACCACACTTGAAAAGCAAATATTTGAAAAACTATTCCAAATGAATGGTGGTTATGTTTTGAATTTTTCAGATCGGACAATGGGAGAATTTTTTAGAGACGACATAGGAATTGATATTTACAATCAAAAATATAACTACGCAAGCGGTTCAAAAGCTAATCGTATGCGTGGCTTGTGGTTAAAAGCAGATGAAAAAACTGTTGGGAAAAGCGTATTGAAACTTATTGAATACATTGAAAATCAAATTTTGCTTGATAATCTAAAACGAGCGGATTTTCCAACTGACAGAATGGCTGCTGCAAAAAATATCGGGGAAAAACTTCTTGGAACTAAAACGAAAGTAGAAAATAAATCTCAAGCCACTTTCAAAAACGGTAACATCAACATAACTTTGCAAAAAGAAGTTTTTGACCATGTTCAAAAATTACTCAATAGCGGGCATTACTTTAACGCGGTAGAAGAAGCATATAAAATTGTTCGGCAGAAGCTCAAAGATATTACAGGCAAAGAAAAAGCACATGAGGCTTTTGCGGAAACAAACCAAGAAAAGATTTTCGGACGGAAACCGCAAAACGATGCCGAAAAAGATTTTTTCGAGGGCGTGAAATTTTTACATATGTCTATTCAATTTTTGCGAAATGAGAAAGCACATACACCCGCCAAAGATTTGGATAAAAATTTAGCAATTCATTACATTTCACTCGCCAGTTTGGCGTATGATTTAATAACGAGAAAATAATTATGGAAAATACTTTTGAAAAAATCTTGAAAGACGGCGAGCGAAAAGGATATTTCCGCGTCTTGAACGACGGCGCGAAAATTGAATATCTTCCGTCAGGACACAAAGAAAACCTAAATGACCCCGAGGAAAAAGTCCGCGCCGAATACTATTTTGATTTGCTTGAAAAATATCACTATCCTGCCCAGCGTGTAGAGCTTGAAACGGAAATGCCCGCTCGCGTGCCTCGCTTTTTTGCCGACATTGTTATTTATGAGGACGACGCAAAAAAGAAACCCTACATTGTCGTTGAGTGTAAAAAAGACGGAATTTCGGACGCAGAATTTGAACAAGCAACCAAACAAGCAATCGGCAACGCTCGCGTGCTTCACGCACCGTTTGCGATTTGTGTTGCGGGCAACACTCGCCGAGCAATGGAAACGGCGGAATGGAACGACAAAGAACCAGAAAAAGCGACCATTACCGATATTCCTATTTCCTACGGAAAAATTGAAGAATATCGTTTCAAAAAAGGCGATCCCGATTGGGATTTGAAAACGCTTGATAAGTCAGAATTGAAACGAGCTTTGGAAAAATCCCATAACACCCTTTGGGCGGGCGGAAAAAGAAATCCGACCGTCGCTTTTGACGAGCTTTGTAAAATCATTTTTGTAAAAATCCGCGACGAAAAACGCGGACGCAAAACTGGCGAATATTACGATTTTCAAATAAAGACGCACGAAAAAGCTGAGAGCGTTTATAAACGATTAGACGCGATTTATCAGGAAGCGAAACAAAAAGACCCCGAAGTTTTCAAAGAAAGTTTGAAAATTGATCCCGAAGAACTATATACCGTCGTCGGACACTTGCAAAGCGTGTCGCTCAATAAAACCGATCTTGATACCAAAGGCGTGGCGTTTGAGCAGTTTATGGAAGATTTTTTCAAGGGCAAAAGCGGTCAATATTTTACGCCCCGCGAGATTGTGAGTTTTGCCGTCAAAATGATGGACATAAAAAATGACGACCTTGTACTTGACCCCGCTTGCGGTTCGGGCGGATTTCTTTTGCACGCTCTTGATGAAGTGAGAAAGCAAGCGGAAGAATTTAATGAAAACGACGAGGCGGAAAAATATCGCTTTTGGCATGACTTCGCTCAAAACAATCTTTTTGGCATTGAAATAAACGATTCAATCGCTCGCGTAGCCAAAATGAACATGATTATCCATGACGACGGACACACGAATGTGATCGGTTTTGACGCTTTGGAAGATGTCGGCAAAATGACCGAGAAAAACCGAGGTTTTGAGAAAAATCGCTTTGATGTGATCGTTACCAATCCGCCTTTTGGCGCGAATGTGAAGCGAAGCGAACACCCATATCTTGAAAAATTTGCGCTTGGGCAGAACGGCAAAAAATCCCGCGACAATCAGAAAACCGAAATTTTGTTTATTGAACGATGTATTGATTTCTTAAAGCCCGGAACTGGGCAAATGGCAATCGTTTTGCCAGACGGAATTTTGACAAATTCCTCGCTCCAATATGTGCGTGATTTCATTATGGAACGAGCGCAAATTTTGGCGGTTGTTAGTTTGCCACAACTTGCCTTTATGCACTACGGCGCAGGAGTTAAATCTTCATTAGTATTTATTCGCAGGAAAGAGGAAAAAGAGAAATTAGGGAAATACAAAATTTTTATGGCAATAGCTGAATGCGTTGGATATGACGCGACAGGTCGAAAAGCAAAAAATGATTTGCCAGAAATTTATAAAGAATATAAAAAATTCCACTATGAAAAATAATCTAGGAAAATTACAGATATTTTCAATCACCAACGAGGACGCGTTGAACAAAAAACGCGTTGATGTGGAATACTACCAACCATTTTTTGATGATGTTGTAAAAAAAGTTGCTGGCTCTAAATTTGAATTGAAAAAACTTGGCGACATAACACTTTTGATTAGCAACGGACGAACGCCGTCAAAAGATATGTATGATGAGGATAATGATTTGGCGGGTTCTGTCCCTATTATTAAAGCGGGTACTGCTTCGGGGCGTTTCGTTGATTTGGAACGATTGGAATATGTTAAAGCTGATTTTACAAATGGAAAGAAAGCTCAAAAAGGAGACATTTTTATTCTTTCCGCCGCTCACCAAGCAAGCTATGTCGGTAAAAATGTAAGTATTCTTGATGTAGAGCCAGAACGAGACACATATTTTGTTGGAGAGCTGATTTGTGTCCGCGCTAATCCAGAAAAAGTTTTGCCCGAATATCTTTTAGGATTTCTTTCAAGTAAAATCGGCTATCTTTTATTGAACCGAGAAAAGCGCGGACAGACCTCGCATATTTATCCTGAAGATATAAAAACCATTCCTCTGCCTGTTCCGTCAATGAAAGACCAGAAAAACATTGTCGCAATCCTTAACAAAGCATACGCAGAAAAGAAACAAAAAGAGGAAGAAATTAAAACAATTCTGGCGAAAATAGACAGTTTTGTTCTTGATGAATTAGGAATCGAACTCGAGAGAGAGAGAGAGAGAGAGTAAGTGAACCCGCCCAAATTTGGCAAATTTGGAGCGACGCGATTGAAAAACGGCTTGATCCGATGTTCTTTCACCCTTTGCGTTTGCGAGCGATTGAAGCTATTAAAAATGCCAATGCCTCCGTTGTTCCGCTTTCCGAAGCCGTAAAATTCCGCCGTGAACTGGTAAGCGATATCCCAGAAAACGCGCCGTATGTCGGGCTTGAAAATATCGTTTCAAATTCGGGTGAGTATGTGGAAACAAACGCAAAAGAAAGTATCAGCAGTGCTTTTGTTTTCAAAAAAGGAGATGTTTTGTTTCCAAAATTGCGCCCGTATTTAAACAAAGTTTTTTACGCGGATTTTGACGGAATATGCTCAACGGAATTTCATGTTTTTGAAGCGGAAAAATGCGACCCATATTTTCTCTTTTCATTTTTGACTCGCTCCGTTGTGGTTGAGCAAACGAGCCGATTGATGACAGGAAACACTTTGCCTAGATTGCAGACAGAAGATATAGAAAATTTGCTGATTCCGATTCCAAACGAAACAACACAGGAAAAAATTGTCGCAGGAGTCAAAACGATTTATACTAAAGCAAGAAATTTGCGCCAAGAAGCCGAAAGCGTGATCGCTGAGGCGCAAAAACAAACAGCCGCGATGATTTTTGTCTAAGATATTTATATGATTAAAATTAAACGAATTTACGAAAAACCTGAGAAAAGCGACGGGTATCGCGTTTTGGTGGATAGATTGTGGCCGCGGGGCGTTTCCAAAGAAAAAGCCGCGCTGGATTTGTGGCTCAAAGACATCGCTCCGTCAAACGAGTTGCGGAAGTGGTTCGGGCATGATCCGAAAAAGTGGCCGGAATTTCAGAAAAAATACAAGGCGGAAATCGCGGCAAACAAAGAAGTTTTCAATCAGTTGAAAGAGATTGCCAAAAAAGAAAAACAATTCACGCTTCTATACGCCGCCAAAGACGAAATGTACAATGAAGCGGTAATAATCAAAGATTTATTAAAATAAAGGCGGCGCGCTAGTTTTCTATTGTCTATTTTTTTGTTTTTGCTATACTATAATTGCGCTTATGCAGATAAATAGTTTCAATCAGAAAATCTCGCTTGGAACCGGTTCCTGACCGGTTGTTTGTGGATGCATTTGCATAAAACAAACAACTGGCCAACAAAGCCAGTTTTTTATTAATATCATAAAGATATGAACACAATCTATATTACAAAAAACGACCATAAAAAATTGGCCGATATAATAAACAAAAAATGGGATCATAACGATTCTGACAAAAACCTTCTAACGGAATTGAACCGGGCGGTAATCGTTGAGCCACAGGATGTCCCCAGTGATGTGATAACAATGAATTCGCTGGTGGTGTTTCGCGATATTGAATCGAAAGAAGAGCTTGAATATTGGCTTGTTTTTCCTGATGACGCGGATATTGGCCAGAGAAAAGTTTCTGTGTTTTCTCCGATCGGCTGCGCCTTGTTGGGCTATAAAATCGGCGACATAATCTCCGTTAATACTCCCAAGGGAGAGAAACAATTAAAAGTGGAAAAAATTTTACATCAACCCGAATCTCAAGGCAATTATGAATAATAAAGTAAGTAGAACAATTCGTTTTTTGATCATCTCCGATTTTTTTCTTTTTTTCGCGGTCGGCTTGTTGGCGCCGATATATGCCGTATTTGTTTTAAATCATATTGAGAATAGGCTCGAAGTAATCGGCTACGCGGTAGCGTGTTATTGGATTATGAGAGTTTTAATGGTGATCCCGATTAGCCGATTAATGGATAGAATAAAAGGCGAACGAGATGAATATTCCTTTATGGTTGCCGGCACTTTTCTGATTGCCATTGTCCCATTATTCTATACTATCGCGTCGCACCCGTGGCATATATATCTTTTGCAAATTATTAACGGCTTGGCTTACTCTATGGCGGTGCCAGCTTGGCGTATAATTTTTACCAATCATATTGATAAGAAAATAGTGGGCTTTGAATGGTCGCTGGAAGATGTCGGCGTAGGCATAGCGACGGCTTCCAGTGCCGCCCTAGGGGCATTTATTGCCGATAAATTCGGATTTAATATTCTTTTTGGCATAATAACTTTCTTCGGTATAATCAGCGCCACTATTTTACTGCTATTAGGTAAAAGCAAGAGGGATATTATAAAAGCGTTAATGCGCGGCAAATCAGATAGGGCGCCGTTGAAAGTGGATGGTTTTAAATAGCTATTTATTGTAAAATATAAAAGGCGGCGCGCCAATGAAATTGGCACAGCCTCAAATTCCGCCGAAAAAAAGAATCGTCCCCGCGAGGGCGTGGCGGAAGGGGGGTTTGGGGGGAATTCCGCCATGCCCGAGCGAAATCAAATTGTGGACAGCCCCGCCGTCCTGCTCGTTCAGAGCGGAACTCCGCACAAAAGTTTTCTTTTCCTTTTAGAAGAAAAAAATCGGCGCGCGCAAATCAAAAAATGTGAAGAAAACTTTTTTGCGGAGTGGCGAGATTTCCGAGCGACGGCGGGGCTGGCTTCCTTATTGGGGGTTTTGCTCAAAAAATGT
>CAZVSK010000030.1:0-7038 GCA_964630035.1 uncultured Candidatus Saccharibacteria bacterium | reverse complement strand
GTGGATATAAAAAAATACTGTCCTGGGATAAAAATTAATCTCGGGAAAGAGCGGATGAGATTTGAGAAAACGGCATATGTGCGAAAAAAAGTTGCGGAGATGTTACGAACTGCCCAGAAAAATTTGCCGAATGGCATGAATTTTATTATTAATGATGCGTGGCGTTCCGCGTATGTGCAAGCAAGAATATATTTCGGATTTATTGAGCGATTCAAAAAAATGCATCCAAAGTGGACAAAAGAGAGGATTATAAAAGAAGTGGAAGAATATGTGGCGGACTGGAAGGGTATTGCTTCATCGGGGCACATGAGTGGTGGAGCGGTGGATATTAGGTTGGTGGATAAGTATGGACATAAGATTCCGATGAAGAAGAGAGGATTAACCTATCAGCAAAACGCGCTTTCGGATCAAAAATTATTGCCGGCGTATATCCGCAAGAATAGAGAAATTATGTTTTCTGCGCTCCAAAAAGGAGGACTTTCAAATTATCCAAAAGAATATTGGCACTGGTCATACGGCGACTATCAGTGGGCAAAGCGGAATGGAAAGAAAACAGCAATTTACGGTACAATTTCAGATGTAAACCCCGTTAGAAGCTCGCGGTGGACATTAAACCACACATTCGCTAAAACCAAATCGCATTCATTCTCACAGCAAGTTTTGAAACGTTTTGCTTCTAACGGGGTAAAAGGATTATACTCAAAAAAAATGTGTCCATGCGGATCTTTAGAAAAGTTTATTATGTGCCATGGAAAATAAAAAAGAGATATTTAAACCAAAAAGAGGGCAGGTAGATTATACAAATATCAGATATGCCCCAGTTATTAATTGTCTCTTGAGATATAAGGGGAAAATATTAATCATGAAGCGGAATAAAAATTTACGTTTTTATCCAAATTATTGGAATGGCGTTTCGGGTTTTCTCGATGATAATTACAGTATGCAATAAAAAATTATCAGAGAAATTTACGAGGAACTCGGAATTTCATCTCGTATGGTAGGAAAAATAAAGATTGGGCCAATTTTCCATCAAGAGGCAAAAAAATATAGAAAAACATGGATTGTGCATCCAATTCTTGTTGAGATAAAAACAGATAAAATAAAAATTGACTGGGAAGCCCGAGGATATGAATGGGTAAAACCAAGTGAGATACGAAAAAGAAAACTTCTTCCGGGGTTTTTGTCAGTTCTCTCAGCGCTTGGGTTTTAGATTATGGAACATAGAGAAATTACCATACGATTTCGGGTGGTAAACCGCGATATTTTTCTTGCAATTAAAAACGGGACAAAGAGGGTAGAAACACGCGCGGCGACAAAAAAATATCAAAAGGCTAAAAAAGGGGATGTGTTGGTTTTTGTATGTGGAAAGAGTAAATTTAAAAAACAGATTAAGAATATAGAACACTTTTCTTCGGTTAAATCGTTGTTGAAAAAGCACAAACCGAGTGCAATAAATCCAAATGTGCATTCTCCAAAAGAATTAGAGAAGATGTATTACGAATATCCGGAATATAAAGAGAAGATAAAAAAGTTCGGAATTGTCGCATGGACAATATGAAATTATTTGATTTTATTCTTTAATTCTGGTATAAAGAAAATCCTAATTAATTGATCTTTCACAACACAAAAAGGAGTTGTTATGGCTAAAAAATGTTGTCGCGACGAGGGGAAGAAGAATTTTAAAAAAGTTGAGGTAAAGGCGGATGTTCAAACGATTCACCATAGGACGATTCGCCGTCCACGGAGTTTTTCTCGCTATTTCTTCGGAAGAAGGGCGGATAGAGTAAATTTTGCATTTGTAAAATATTAAATATAGGAGCGGGTCTATTATGGCGAAAAAAGCAACTGTCGTGAGAGTAGTTTTAGATGGTGGCAGAGTTGTAGAAATAAAAAGAACCGAAAGCCACGCAACTATTATTTTAAAAAAGGGAACAAGTTTTGTATCAAAAAGTTTTTCGGCAAAATGCCAGACCACAGTGGAAATATCTGAAAATCAAGGAAACGTATCTGTGACACTTCGTCCACCAAAAGGTGGAGTGAAAATGGAAATGATGAATTTTAAATAAATAATAAGCCCCACAGCGGGGCTTTTTCTTATTATCTTTCCGCATTTTTTTGCGATATACTATATATATGATTGATGTGATAACAATTGGCACTGCAACATATGATGTTTTCCTGCGAAGTAATCTTTTTAAGGTGCTCCGCGATGAGGAGCATTTGGAACGCATAGGTTTTAAAACAGGAGAGGCAAATTGTTTCGCTTTAGGTGGGAAACTTGAAATTCAGGAACCAGTATTTATTCCCGGTGGAGGAGCATATAATGCTTCAGTTACATTTGCCCGCCAAGGATTAAAAACTTCTGTTATGTGCAAAATAGGGAAAGACAGGCTTGGAGATGAAATTATGCGTTCTCTTAAATCTGAAAAAATAGTTCCGAATGTCGCGCGTGACACGCATCTTCCGACAGGATATTCATCTATACTTCTCGTTCCCGGAGGTGAGCGTACAATTCTCGTGTATCGTGGTGCCTCTGGTGGTTTTCAAAAAAAAGACATTCCATTTTCAAAGCTTTTTGCAAAATGGGCGTATATTGCTCCAGGAGAAATTTCATTCTCAGTTCTTTTTCCTGCAATGCGCGCGCTTAAAAAAAATGGTGTCAAAATAGCTTTCAACCCTTCAAAACATTATCTTGAAATGAAAAAATCTGATATGCACGCCGTTCTTGGATTATGCGATGTTGTTATTACAAATCGGGAAGAAGCATCATTCATGACTGATATGAAATATACAGATGAGAAGGGAATATTCAGGAAATTTGACGAAATTGTGGGAGGTATTGCCGTTGTGACTGATGGGAGGAGGGGAGCAACGGTTTCCGACGGTTCATATGTATATCGTGCGGGAGTATTTGAAGAAAAAGAGATTGTGGACAGGACGGGAGCTGGTGACGCTTTTGGTTCCGGATTTGTTGCGGGCCTTATGCAAAAAAATGATATTAATTTTGCTTTGCGTCTTGCATCCGCAAACGCGACGTCTGTTGTTGAACACATTGGAGGAACTGCTGGTGTTTTAACAAAAGAAGATTTTTCAAAAAAGAGATGGAAGTTCCTAAATCTTGATGTGGAGAGCATCTAACATATTTACTCCCTTTGTTATTGGCGCACTTTTTTTCTCAGTTGTGTTTCTTTTTTCTCTGAATCCGATACGTGAATCAGATACAGGATTTCTAATTAAAACAGGGGAATATGTATGGGAAACACGATCTGTACCGCGAACTGATATATTTTCATATACGGCTTTCGGTGCTGAATGGATTGCGCATTATTGGCTACCCGGCCTCTTTTTTTTCGGTATTGAATCTTTTTTTGGTGCGTGGGGAATTATTTTAAGTGTTGGATGCATTGCTCTTTTTGCGTTCTTTTTTATTTTCAAAATAGTGAAATTGAGAAGTCATTCCATATGGATACCTCTTCTTTCTTTCTTTTTCTTCTTTTCACTCACATTTCGCCTATGGTCAGCCCGTCCACAAATTTTTTCCTATGTATTTTCGGCACTTATACTTTTTGTTTTATATTCTTTCAGAAAAAAAAGGAATATTAAAACACTCATTGCAATTCCATTTATTATGTTTTTTTGGGCAAACACGCACGCTGGCGTTGTTTTAGGTTTTGCTATCCTTGTTTTATTTTTCTTTGCGGAAATATTGGACAAAAAATTCGTATGCGACAAAGAATGTATTCTTACACTATTTATCATACTTTGTGCAATTGCAGTAGCATTCGCAAATCCAAATGGGTATAAGGTTTTTACATACTCGCAAATTATCGCCCCCGTTGCGGAAGAGCTTGGTGTAATGGAGTGGTTTTCCATTCTTGAGCGTCTTGGCACGTGGCAAGCCAAATCATTTCTCGCGCTTATGTTTTTTTCTTTTTTGTTCATTATACGTGTCACACATATGAGAATGAAGGAGGAAAAATATATTGACATATTTTCTCTCGGAATTCTTTTCTTGGGATTTATTCTTCCATTTTTTTCTATACGCCACGTTATATTTTTTTCTATTCTTGTTTTTCCTATATTCGTATGGTACGCAGAATGGTTTGCACAAAAAAAATCTCTTCATATAGAAGAATTTTTGCGTACACGTTTTTCAGGAATTCTTTCTTTCTCTCTTTTTCTTCTTGTTTTTGCCGGTGGTGTTTCTTTTTCAAGGGAAGTTTCTTCGGGAACGGTTGATCGGAGTATTTTACCTGTTGGCGTTTCAGATTTTATTGTTCGTGAGAGAGTTGGTGGACCCTTTTTCAACTTGGAAAACGGTGGATATTTTATTTGGAAATTTTGGCCAGAGGAAAGAGTGTTTTTTGATGGAAGGAACGAGGTATATAAAGGAGAACCTCTCCGTGAATATCTTACGATCGCAAGACAAGATGATGGATGGGAAAATCTTGTAGACGAAAAGTATTCAATTAATGGCTTTATTCTCTGGTATCGTCCTCCACTTGATATTTTTGCTAATAATCTCACGGTGCGTTTAATGCGCGGTGGCGTATTTTCCCTTGTTTATTGGGACGACGCCGGAATTCTTCTTTTAAGGAATAATAGAGAAAACGAGAATATAGTGCGTCGTTTTGGATATAGAGTTATCAATCCTTTCAGAAATCCTATTGATATAGACGATGAAGACATTCCGAGGGCGGAAGAAGAAATGCGTATTGCTAAGGCATTTGCCCCAGATTCTTTTGTTCTTGCTGAATACGAAAAAGGAATTGCAATAAAACGCGCGACAATTGGGCAAAAATTGGTACAATAGAACATATGAGAGACAGCATGCGGGATATTGCAAGATTTTTAAGGTGTGACAAGGATTATCTTGAAAAAATCAACACGCATTTTTCTAAAGTTACGGGTAAAAAGGGCGTTTTTGAAAAAATTGCCGAAGAAAATAATTTAATTTTAGAAGATAGAATGGCGAGGTTGGGCCTTTCTCGGAACACTGATTCAAAACATGTATACGACGCGCTTATATCCAAAACAGAATCAGATGATTATAAAATATATGAAGCTTTTGATAGACCATCACTTTCATCTCAAAAAGGATGTGCGAAGGTTGCTGAAACAGTTCAAAGGATAGCGCGTGAGCGAGGCGCCCCTATTTCTGGATTTTTCCTTAAAAAAGAAAAAGCTAAAGAATTTTTATTGAAAGAACCTCCGAGAAAAATACTCGCGTATCTCGGATATGGATCGGTGGAAAAAATGCTTGAGAAAGAGGATGTTGTTGAAATATTCTGCGCCCTCCGTTTTGTTGAGGGAAGCGATTGGTTGAATAAAACATTTTTTAAATTATATAAAGAACTAACGCCGAAAGATTTTGAAGAAAGAGAAATAGAGGTAAAAGCTCTTTCATCGCGATGGAATAATGTGGCACAGGTGTTTGTGATGAAGAAGTGGCACAATATAAGCCACTTGAAAGAGCTTGGTGTTGTTTTTGTTATTCCAATATCACTTGGAATATCCGGAGAGCTTTTTAGGATGACGAGTCTTATTTTTCACTACCTACACGAAATTCCTTTTTATTCAGATATGTTTCGTGCGGCAGGTGGAGATGCGCGGACATTTTCAAAAAATATCATTTCACTTTTGCGTGGGGATGTCATTGATGTCCGCATGTCTGAAGGAGAAAAAATACTTTGGCTCGTCGTTCAACGTTATCTTGCGAAAGAAGATGAATATGAATGGAGACTTTTTGTTCCGCGTATTAATCCAGAAGCGCTCCATTGGGCGCGTGCATCTTCCGATGTTGCTTATATGGGAAAAGTTATGGGAGCGAAGAGAGATTTTTCATTTTGGGAAAACCTTGACTGGGTTGGGGATTATTTTAAAGACGATACAGGAAACGACATGCTTGTTAGTTTCAATCTCGTAGATACAGTTATGTCTCTCGTGCAAAAGAAGGAGATGATTAAATATCTCTACCACCACCAAGAAGCGTTGTGGAATAAGATTTTTGGCGAGTATTTTGGAGAAAAGCTTTTAGAAAAAGCCATGAAAAAACATCTTTTAAGGGGATATTTTGAAATATAGACACTGATTCGCCAGTTGGCTGACTGATTTGGACTTATTTATACGAATACAAAGATATTTCATTTAATACTAAAATAATAATATGAGATCATTAAAAGAATTAATTCGGGAAGCGGAGGAGAAAAAAATCGCAATCGGACATTTTAATATTGGAAACCTTGAACAATTGAAGGCAATCGCGCACGTTGGTGGGAGATTGAATCTTCCTGTGATTATTGGCGTATCAGAAGGGGAACGAGCATATCTTGGAGTGAAGCACATTGTTGATTTTGTAAAAAGTTATAATGAACAACATGCAAAAGAAGGGGGATTTCAGTTGTTTTTGAATGCGGACCATACACATTCGCTTGAAAAAATAAAAGAAGCAGTTGAGGCGGGTTTTGATGCTGTGCTTTTTGACCCCACACCAAACTTCGTTGGGATAGGGGCGAGTGGTGGAAAATTTCCGCTTGAAGAGAACATCAAAATGACTAAGGAAGTAGTGGAGATTGCAAAATCAATGAATCCGGACGTGATTGTTGAGGGTGAGCTTGGATATATTGGATCGTCTTCAAAAATTCTTGATGGAATTCCAGAGGGCGTCGCTTTACAATCAGAGGATTTCACACAACCAGAAGACGCGAAGATGTTTGTGAAAGAAACTGGAGTTGATCTTTTGGCGCCGGCAGTAGGGAATATACACGGGATGCTCAAAAATATACCAAATCCGCGTATTGATGTTCAGCGAGTAAAAAATATACGCGAAGCGTGCGGAGTTCCGCTTGTGCTTCACGGTGGGTCTGGAATAGTGAATGAAGATTTTGTCGCCGCAATAAATGCCGGAATTTCGATTGTTCATATTTCGACCGAACTTCGATATATCTGGAGAAAGGAGCTTGAGGAAGTGCTTAGAGAGAATCCTCTTGAAATTGCCCCAAATAAAGTAATGCCAGAAGTGGTTAAAGCAATTGAAGA
>CAZVSK010000029.1:0-7045 GCA_964630035.1 uncultured Candidatus Saccharibacteria bacterium | reverse complement strand
AGGTTATGAGCCTTGCGAGCAACCGTTACTCTTCCCCGCGACATAGAGTATATACGAATTCAGAGAAAAAGCAAAATATAAAATATAAGGGCTTGCAAAACTTGGTTTAATGGGATTAAATGAAAATATAAAGAAAAAATATGTCCAAAAACAATCCTTTTGAAAACCCAAGGGTGGTTATAAAAGAAAATGAGGATAGAGATTTAGAGGAAAAGGTTGAACTTGACGAAATTCGTGAACAAGATCAAATAGAAAGCGATGAACTGCTCAAGACGTTTGAAGTAAAAAAAGAAGAGTTTCCAAAAGATTTTAATAGGGGGAAAAATGAATACTTTATCGCGCGAGATGAATTAGACGAACGATATGCTAATCCAGACACAGAAAATACAGATGAATTTATTGATTCAATAGATGAGAAAAAGGAAAATGAGCAGGAAACGTATAATGAAATTGTTTCAACAAATAAAAATTTCATTCCTGGAGAAATAGGAAAAAAAATTGCCAAGATAAAATCAAAATTTTTTGTGACAAACGAGCGTTGGGCAAAAATGACAGAAGAAGAAAAAAAAGAATTTAAGCGCAGAAAACAGGAAGAAACAAACAATTTATTCATACATAAAAACGGGAAAAAGTAACTTTTCCCAGACGGCAGGGTAGCTCAGTTGGTTAGAGCGAGGGACTCATAAGCCCTAGGCCGTGGGTTCGATCCCCACCCCTGCTACGGATTTATAGAAATCCACATTAACAAAATAACATTTGCGGGTGTAGCTCCCTCCTATGCTCAAAAAGATATTTGAGCTCCGGATGGGCAAGTAATTTATTTTTTATTGTTATTTGCTCGTCCGAAGCTTTGATATTAAATCAAAGCGAAGGAGAGCGGGTGTAGCTCAGTTGGTTAGAGCGTCCGCCTGTCACGCGGAAGGTCGTGGGTTCAAGTCCCATCACCCGCGCAAATAAATATGAAAGCAATTATCTTAGTTGCGGGAGAGGGCGTGCGTATGCGTCCACTCACACTCACAAAACCAAAAGCGCTTGTTGAGGTTGCGGGAAAAACGCTTCTTGAACATTCAGTTTTAGCACTTCCTGAAAAAGTGGATGAATTAATTCTCGTCGTGGGATATCTTGGTAATCAAATCCGAGACTTCTGTGGATCACATTTTCTTGGAAAAAATGTTTCATATATAGAACAAAAAGTGAAAGAAGGAACTTTCCGGGCTGTTGAATTATGTGCTCCCCTTCTTCTTCCAAAAGAACCTTTTTACGTCGTATATGCCGATGATCTTATAGATAAAAAAACAGTTGAGAAATGCGGACAGTACGATTTTTCTGTCGCGGTGAAAGAAGTTGATCGTCCGGAAAGGTTTGGCGTCGTTTCTCTTTGCGAAGACGGCTCTGTTGCGGAAATAGAAGAAAAACCAAAAAACCCTAAATCTAATCTTGCAACGACAAACGTATCTGTCGTGGCATCTGACATATTTAACTTTCCACCTCCACGACACGAGAATGGAGAATACTATCTCCCCACTGCCATAGATGCAATCGCAAAAACAAGAAAGGTATTCGCCGTTAAAGCTGATTTTTGGTTTCCTGTCGGAACTCCTGAAGACGTTGCGGAAGCTGAAAAATTATTCCAATGTTCTTGAGAACATTGGAATAACGAAATTTTTATATAACGTCTTCATTAGTTGCGTTCGTAATACATCCCAAGCGCGAGAATGTCCTTTTCATGCATTTTTTTACCTATAAGCTGAAACCCTACTGGCAACTCACCGCTTCCAACGATATATTTTTTTACTGGAATTGAAATTGCCGGAATACCAGCAAAATTCGCGGGAATTGTAAAAATATCAGAAAGATACATAGAAAGAGGATCGGATGATTTTTCTCCTATTTTGAATGCGCGCGTTGGACTTGTGGGAGCCAAAATAACATCAACTCCTCCATCAAATACTTTTTGAAAATCTTTGTTTATTAGGTGTCTTACTTTTTGCGCTTTACCATAATATGCATCATAGTAACCAGCGGAAAGAACAAATGTTCCCAAAAGTATTCTCCTTTTCACCTCATCTCCAAAACACGTTCCTCTTGTTTTTTCATATAATCCTTTCAAGTTTGACACTTGATTTTTGATTTCGTGAATTCCTCCATATCTCACCCCATCAAAACGAGCAAGATTTGCGCTCGCTTCTGCTGGAAGAATTATGTAGTAGCAGGAAAGTGCGTATTTAGTATGTGGAAGACTCACGTCTTTGAATCTCACGCCAAGTGATTTAAATTTTTGTATAGCTTCTTCCACTCCCCGTTCCACTTCCCGATCAATTCCACTCACAAAATATTCCTTAGGAATTCCTACAACGAGGCTTTTTGCATATTCCGGATCATATCTGCTTGTATCGGGTTGTTCTGATAAAATACTTGTTGAATCATATGCATCATTCCCCTTAATCGCTTCATATAAAATCGCTGCGTCTTCTGCTGTTTTTGCAAAAGGTCCTATCTGATCCAAACTTGATGCAAGTGATATTAAACCGAAACGAGACACCATTCCATATGTGGGTTTTAATCCAACCACGCCCGTAAGTGATGCTGGTTGGCGTATTGACCCTCCTGTATCAGAACCGAGTGCCACGGGTACAAATCCTACAGAGACAGCGGCTGCAGAACCTCCCGATGATCCTCCGGGAACGCATGAAAGATCGTGCGGATTTCTCGTAATTTGGAATGCCGAATTTTCTGTTGACGATCCCATAGCAAATTCATCAAGGTTCGTCTTTCCGATTATCACAGCTCCTGCATCTTTTAATTTCCGTACCACAGTTGCATCATAACTCGCTGTATATCCTTCAAGCATTTTTGAACCCGCGGTTGTTTTCACCCCTTCAATCAAAATATTATCTTTCAATGCAATCGGAATGCCTGTAAGTATTGGTGTGTCGCTTCCTTTTTCCATGCAATCATCGGCTCTTTTCGCAGATTCTAAAGCTCTCTCTTTTGCAAGAGAAAGAAAAGCGCCAATTGATTTGTCATCTTTCTCTATTTTCTCAAAAAAGAATTTTGTGACTTCTGAAGATGAAAACTCTTTTTTTTTATATCCTTCGCGAAGCGAAGTAATTGTGTATTCATGCAAATTCATATTCTTATTCAAATACGGGAGGAATTTTTAAATATCCATCCTCCGATTCCGGAAATTGGTTACGAATTAGTGATTCTTTGTGTTCATCCCTTACTTCATCAGGACGAAAAACACTCTCAACAGATGCGCCTCCAATCACTGGAGAAACACCTTCGGTGTCTATTTTTTTTAATTCACCGAAATAATCAAGTATTGAGGATAAATCCGAAATAAGTTTCTCGTTTTTTTGCGAATCCATTTCCGGCTCTATTTTTGCAAGTTCCGAAAGTTTTCGCACTGTTTCCTTGTCTATGATTGTGCTCATATAATATATTCTTACCTTATCACGTCATTTGAGAAGCGCAAGAAATTCATCTTCAGAGATAATTTTTACGCCGAGTTTTTTGGCTTTTTCGTATTTTGATCCGGAATTTTCTCCAGCAACAACAAAACTTGTTTTGCGTGATACTGTTTCCGATGCCTCTCCTCCCAACAATCTCACTTTTTCTTTTGCCTCATCCCTCTCCATTGAAGATAATGTTCCTGTAAAAACAAATGTTTTTCCCTGAAAAGGTGTCTTGGTATTTTTTGCTTCTTTTTGCATTTTTACTCCGGCATCCGCAAGACGCTTCATAAAAATTTTATGTGCGGAATCGGAAAACCAAGAAACAATGCTTTCTGCAACTTTAGGACCAATATCGGGAATGTCCTGGAGCGACTCATGCGAAAAACGTGAAAAGAAATCAAAAATCGCGTTTGGATTATCAGCTCTTCCTCTTTCCGACGCAATTCTCGCAAGAGCACGTGCAGTTTCTTCACCGACATGAAGAATTCCCAAACTATATATAAAACGCGGAAGTGTCGTCTTTTTTTTCTCTTCTATTTCCCTAATGATGTTTTCGGCTGATTTTTCTCCGAAACGTTCAAGCACAGCGATATCTCCTTTGCGAAGTAAAAATATATCTGACGCATCCGAAATCAATCCTTCATCTAAAAAACGATCTATAATTTTCGGACCCAAACCCCTCACATCAAAAGCCCCACGAGATACAAAATGATATAACTGTTCGCGAAGACGCGCTCCACATTTTTTATTTCCACATCTGACAAGCGCACCTTCTCGAACAACAGAAGATCCATCAACTGGACATCTTTTAGGCATAGAAAAAGATTTTTCTTTCCCCATCCTCAAATCTTTCAAAACTCCTGTAATTTTCGGGATAACATCTCCCGCTCTGCTCACAATAACTGTATCACCTATTTTGAGTCCGAGGCGCGTAATTTCGTCTTCATTATGTAATGTTGCCCGAGATATTGTGACGCCCCCAAGGGAAACGGGGACGAGTTCGGCGACCGGAGTCAATACGCCCGTTCTTCCTACTTGAACTTTAATATCACGAATAATTGTCGTTGCTTCCTTTGGAGAAAATTTATACGCAATTGCTGCGCGTGGAGCTTTCCCGACAACTCCAGCACGATCAAAAAGAGTGTTGTCGTTTTCTATAACAACTATACCGTCTATTTCATATTCTAAAAATTCCCTTTTTTTCTCCCACACATTTCTAAAGCGAAACACCTCCTTAAGAGACTTTACTCTCTTGTTGTGCGAATTAATTTTAAATCCCCACGAAGCAAGTATTTTATGCTTCTCCTCATGCGTCCGCACGGGAGTTCCTATTTCTGAAACGATATCATATTGGAACGACTGCAAATTGCGCGATGCGGTGACGGACGGATCAAGTTGACGCACAGATCCGGCGGCAAGGTTGCGTGTATTAGCATATTCTTTCAATCCGTTTTTCTTCTGCTCTTTATTGATTAGAAGGAGGTCTTTTTTTGCAATAAAAACTTCTCCGCGCACGACAAGTCGTTTTGGAATGGGCCATTTTCCAAATTGTGTAATGCGCTTGGGAATTGCAGGGATTGTTTTCAGGTTCTCTGTAACATTTTCACCAATCATTCCATCCCCGCGCGTGGAACCTTCTTTCAATTCCCCTTCTTCATACACAAGTTCAATCGCGACACCGTCTATTTTTAATTCACAATAGAAATCATCAGCACTTTTCTTTTCCCCAAGAGAGAGAAGGTGATTTTCCACACGAACAAGCCATTCCCTCATTTCCTCTTCTGAAAAAGCATCATTAAAAGAAAGCATTGGCGCTTCATGCTTCACCTTTTCAAATTTCTCAAGGGGTTTTCCACCGATTTTTTGCGTCTCAAAACCCAACTTAAAAAGTTCTGGATATTCCCGTTCGTATTTTTTAAGCTCGTTATTTAAGGCGTCAAATGCTTCGTCCGAAATGTCGGGAGTATCAAACGTGTGATAAAGCATCCTGTGATATTCCACAAGCTTCCGCAATTTTTCCACTTTCTCGCGGATATCATCTTTCTTCGCCATATTTTTTTTCCTAATTAAACCTAACACCGAAGAGTGTATCAACGATCCTTTCCACCTTCTCCTTCTTCCCAACAGATTTTATGCGTATTCCGTATACTTTCGGATTTTCCTTATCAGCTTCAAGGCAGGCCTCTTCTGTAAACCCATTTTGACCAACGCATGAAAATTCTGTTTCATACGAAGCCCCATTCGGCAGACCTCCAGAAACGCTACATTTTGAGACATAATCAATTCCCTCATATCCCTGCTCTTTGAAATAACAATAGAGCGAATTTTCTATTCCGGAGTCCGCAGCAAATACAGCCATTCCGGATTCTACAGCATCATTCACTTCACGGAGTTGATAGAACATAAGCATTCCCGCAATCACAGACGCGGTAAGTACAACACCCCCCGTCACAATTGTCGTAAGAATCATCACCTGCCCTTTGTTATTCTTTTTTTTAAACATGGTGTTTATTCGGGTTTTCTGCATTGAAATGGGTCGTCCTTTATGTCTATTGGAAAAATTCTCATACTCACCGCTGTTTCTATATATGTTGGTTTGACGTCATCTTTTGCATTTTTTGGCTTCACCGCAATAGAGATACCCACTCTCCACGGATTGCAATTAAATTCGGGATCTCCAGAAGGATTTGAGCTCTTCTTATATTGCTGCACCCTAAAACATAATGTTTCAACCTTCACGTGTTCTCCTGTTATATTTACTCCGTCTTTGAGAAGCGAATTATTGGAAAAAGAATACGACACCGTCTCTCCTTCATCTTTTGCATTATTCGTTTGCATTGTCCTAAAAGAAATAGAAGAAAGGCATGGTTGTGTATTGATAGAGCTTGAAATAGCCCTAAATTGATCTTTATCAAAATATCCCATGCGTATTTCGCGCGCCATCTGTTCAAGAACAAGATTTAAATTATTATTTGTTGACATAAGATCTGTGAGACTCCTTTCCGCTTTCATTGCACTCACAAAAACACCTATCGCAAGAGACATAAGTATTCCAAAAACAGCCATAGACACGAGAAGTTCCACGAGTGTAAACCCAGCAGATTTTTTTGATTGTAATTTTGAAAAAAAATTCATGAAAATAGTGGGTGTCTAAATTTATCCGTCAGGACCCTCTCTCCAATTTTTGAATGTTTCCACAAGTTGAACCGCCTTCCTCTCTCCATCGTTAGTCCATTCCACCTCGGAAAGAATCTGTATTTCTTCCGTTCCGCTCGTCACAACAATCGTTCTTTTATAAAGAGTCGGAACCCCACCACCATAGCCATAAAATCCATTTGCTTGATCAAGAAAAAGAGGGCGTGTTGATGAAACATATCCAATATCAAATAGATTAAATTCTTTATCGGAGTTGTATTGAACTTCGTAATTTTTACTTGAGTTCAGTGTTGAATTAAAAAAAACTGAAACAGGAATAGCAACATCTGTGTCAATAATGTGCTTCATTATCTCTATTCCTTCTGATGCAAGATATGTCGCCTCAAAACGATGCACGACATCTTTATTCATTCCTGTTGATTGGATTATAA
>CAZVSK010000028.1:3119-7316 GCA_964630035.1 uncultured Candidatus Saccharibacteria bacterium | reverse complement strand
AGATATCTCCCAAATGAGAGAATCGCAACGCACACTATGATCCACACTCCTTTTTCTGGAAAGAAGAACAAGAGAGAAATGAAAATTGCCTGGAAGAATGTAATTGCCTTACTTCCGGCGGTGATGAAGTGATGTCCCATCGCATCACGCACTTTGTTCGCGTAGTATGTTGATATACTTTCACACACAACAATGAGAAGCGTAGCCCACACATTAAATGCGAAAAGGATGATGATAACGCTCTTATCTCTTGCCGGGTCAAATTTCTCTCCAAATCGTGAAATTCCCCATCCCGGCCATCTCTTTTCTATAATGCGCGCGGATGCGCCGTCAATATAATCAGAGGCGACAACAAAAAGGAAAAATAAGAAAGATTCCATATAACTTCCTTTGTGCGCGAGATAGGCACTTATGAAAACGCATACCATTCCGAGTAAAGTAATGGCGTTTGAAACAGTCACAACCCTTTTTTTTGTTTCCATATCCACCTCTTTTATTTGTTTAATTTCTGGATTTACCCTACTTCGGAGAGGTGGAAATGTCAAAACAAAAAACCGCACCGATTTAAATCGTGGCGGTTGTATTTTGCAGTCCCAAGGGGAATCGAACCCCTATTTTCGCCGTGAAAGGGCGATGTCCTAACCGTTAGACGATGGGACCCTATGCGCTTTACATTATTCCATATTTTTCCAAAAAGGGAAGGTTTTACGATTTTAAAAATACGCATATAATAAGTTATATGAAAAAAGTGAAACGCGTTGGAGAAAAAAAAGATGAGAGAGAATTGCCTCAAAAAGAAAATAAAGAAGTTCTTTGGAGGGCCGCGGAATATGATCACTCCGAGAAAACTCTCACGTGGTTTGTCTTTGTTGCACTTATTTCGCTCGCAATTGCTGTTTTCGCTTTTATAAAAAGTAATTTTTTCTTCGGGATATTCGCTCTTTTCTCCGGAGGGATGGTTCTCTTTTTTGCCCGCAGAAAACCCCGCATACTTGAATTTTCTGTATCTGAAGAAAAGATATTGATTGGGAATGCTGTTTCTGTTGATTATGCCGAATTGAAAAATTTTTCGCATCGTTCCCGCACAGGAAACCTTGATGAAATTGTTTTTAGAAAGAACGGACTTATTAATCCATTTGTTCGCATTCCTATTGATGCAAAACTTGCAGAGCGCGTAAAGGTGATTTTGAGAAAAAAACTTCCAGAAGAAGAATATGACGAATCTATCATAGACATCATCTCAGATTACTTTGGATTGTAGTCTTTTCTTGTAAGAATCTGATTGTATAGTATTATCATTTTGACGCCCTCGTTCCGATGCTTCGATCGGAACAGGTCGTTTTCCGCCAAAGGTGCCACGCCACCCGTCGGGCAGGGATCAGCTTGGGGCTGACAATGGATAATAAAGGTACGACGCCCTCGTCGTTCAATGGATAGGACGCGAGATTGCGGATCTCGTAACAGAGGTTCGACTCCTCTCGAGGGCACAACCATCCCACCATTGATTGGTGGGTTTTTTTAAAAAATACATTAAACATACAAGCCTCGCATCTTTATTTTTTCGTTTTCTTTCCTTATAATGCGATATAAGGAAGTGAAGAAAAGAAGAAATATTTTTGTGTGGATTCTCGTCCTTCTTTGCGCAGGAATACTTGCTTTTGTCTTCATCAAAGATCGCGCGGAAGCTCCGGCAATAGAGCAAGATGAAATGCATTTCAAGGGACCGACGGGTGAGCCAAGTGTAAAGGGCCCAACGACCCCGCCTCCTTCAACACAATAAATCACAAATCTCAAACACCAAATTACAAATAATATTGATTAGAGTATAAAACCCAAGTAAAAGAAATAAAATTTATAATTTAGAATTTTTAATATTCGCGGGTATGGTTTAGTGGTAGAACACGACCTTGCCAAGGTTGAGACAGGAGTTCGATTCTCCTTACCCGCACACAAAAAACTTTTTAGGAATTTTTACTTGGGTAAGGCGAGCAAATAATTTTGCTCGCGTGGAGAATCGAACGTCGGAGCGATGTGTATTCAGCAGAATACACAGCGAGACGGTGGCTAATCCGAGGCAAGCGACTGGCGAGCCGAGAGATGAAGCCGATTCTCCTTACCCGCACAAAAAAAGAATCTCACTTTTTATTTTATCTCCCTTTTATTTTTATCTCCCCACTGAACCATTCGCGCGAATGGTTCAGTGGGGATGGGGGGTACAATTGCAGTTTTTCGTTTGTGTTTGTATGAGATAAAAACACATATTCCCTACTTCTCTTTATTGAAATAATGTAAAATAATAGAGCATCCAGATATGGAGAATACTCTTCGCATTATCATTACAGTTTTCTTCGTTGGTCTTATCGCTCTCGCCATTATTTTTTTTGGCGTATTCGGCATTGCTCCCTTGGGGCAGGTTGGAAAAGAAAAGAGAGTGAAGGCGCCCGCAGAAGAGATTGTTATTGAAGAAGGAGGAGCTTCTCAGGGTGAGGCTTCTGAAAATGGACAAACCACAAATATTCCTCCAAAAGAAAGAGAAGAGGAACCAGAGCCTCAAGAAGAAAAAGATGTTCCCGTTATACCTCCACCCCAACCAAAACGCCAAACCCGCCTTGACGTTCCTCCGGGATCTCCTGACGCACCGCAACAATCCGCACCAGTTTCAAGAACAAATCTTCCAGTTGGTTCGGTTGAAATTATTGCAAGAGACGGAAAGTTAACGCCCGAAGCATTTGCGGTTAGAGAGGGTGATGAAATTACACTCGCATTCACATCAGGTGATAAAAGAACTCATATTCTTGCTTTTGAAAGTGAGACGCTTATGGCCGTTGCGATTGGTGTCGGTCCAGACGAAACACGCACAATGAAATTCAAAGTTCCCAAAACAGGAATATATACGTTTTATTGTTCCGTTCCCGGACATGCCGGAGTTGGAGAAAAAGGATCAATGACAGTCATAAAATAATCCTCCGCCTTGGGCGGAGGATTATTTTTTATATAAGTTTGAAAAATTTTTTCTTTCCAACTTTTAAAACCTCCTCCCCGCGAATAGATATTTTCTCGTCGGGATTTTTTTTCACTTCGTTGTTTATAGAAACAGCATTTTGGGCGATAAGGCGCCGTGCCTCGCTTTTACTTTTAACCCCGCTTTCAATTAGAAGATCAATGAGTAATATACTTTTCTTTCCTATCTTTAATTCCGGCGCATTATCCGGATTTTCTTTTTTGGAGAACACTCGCGCCCACTCGTTTTTTGCAGATTCTGCTTTTTTTTCTCCATAAAACCTTTTTACAACTTCAAATGCAACACGCATCTTCGCTTCTTTTGGTTCCTCATCTAAGATTTCTTCAATCTCTTTAAGAGGAATTCTTGTGATGTTAATAAAAAGGACTTTAATCATCTCATCTGGCTGAGCCATAACAGCACCAAACATTTCATTTGGGGGCGAAGAGAGAAACACTCCATTTCCCCTGCTTTTTGACATAAGCTCGCCCGTTTTTGGATTCGCCATAAGGTTTACCGCAACAACACATTTTTCTTTGTTTTTTAGTCGTTTCACCAAAGTTCTTCCGGCGAGCGCATTAAATATTTGGTCTGTGCCACATAGTTCTACATCAATATCCATTGCGACACTATCATATCCTTGCATAAGCGGGTATAAAAATTCGTGAAAATAAATTGGGATATCATTTTTCCATCTCTTTTCAAACATATCTCTTTCAATCATTTGCTGAACAGTGAATTGTGACGCTATTGGAATTAAATCTTTTAGTGAAAGTTTTGAGAGCCACGCACTATTAAAAAGAATGCGCGGAGGATTTTTTTTATCATCAAAATCCATGAGCGGTTTTACCTGCGCGATCCAATCCTTCACATTTTTTTTCACATCTTCCTCCGTAAGTTGTGGTCGCGCATCATTTCTGCCCGTTGGGTCGCCGATCTGCGCTGTAAAATCTCCAAAAAGCACAATAACTTCATGTCCGAGTTTTCTGAATTCTTCGAGGAGTATGAAATTTTTTGCATGACTTAAGTGAAGCGCATTTGATGTTGGGTCAAAACCGATGTAGATTTTGAGTTTTTTCCCCGATGAAAGAAGTTTTATAAACTCATCTTTTGTGGGGAGTATTTGCACGATGACTCCGCGATCTAATATTTCTTCTATTTTCTTTTTGTCAGTAATAATACCCATATGTCTTATA
>CAZVSK010000028.1:0-3019 GCA_964630035.1 uncultured Candidatus Saccharibacteria bacterium | reverse complement strand
CTGTCCGTATCTCTCTCAATCTTATCAGCTTTCTGCCCCGTGTGTTTTACAAGTATCTGATTGAGCCGTTCTTTTATTTTGATGATGTGTTTTGCCGTGATTTCAATTTCTATCGCCTGACCCTCAACTCCTCCCATCACTTGATGGAGCATGACTTCTGCATTCGGAAGCGCATAACGTTTTCCTTTCTGCCCCGCTGATAGGAGCACTGCTCCCATTGATGCAGCGATTCCGACGCAGATCGTGGACACTGGAGATTTTACATATTGCATCGTGTCGTAAATCGCGAGTCCCGCCGTGACTGACCCTCCCGGCGTGTTGAGATAAAGTTTTATGTCTTTTTTGGAATCCTCATGATCCAAAAGGAGAAGCTGGGCAATGACGCTGTTTGCCACATGATCGTCAATCAGTCCTCCGAGAAAGACAATGCGTTCTTTGAGAAGGCGCGAATAAATATCATACGCGCGTTCCCCGTACGGCAATTTTTCTATAACTGTTGGTATTAAATTCATATAGTACAAATATATACAAATAGGACACAAATGTCACGAATCTACAAAAGTATCCTTTTAAATTCTAATCTTTTACTTCTGAAATTTGCAAGAATCCCAAGTTTCATTTTTGTTGATTCTAAATAACGCAATACTTGTTTCATGTCATTTAAAGTAAGTTGAGGAACACATTTTGTTTCAAGAATAATTCTTTTATCAATTATAAAATCTATAAAAAAATCACCAAGCTTTTCTTTATTAAAAAATACAGATGTTTTCACCTCTTTTTTGTACGGGATTTTCAATTCTTTGAATTTTATTTCTATTGCCTTTTGATAATGTTTTTCAAGAAGATTGTTTCCTAACTCATTTTGGATGTCAAACAAAACCCCCATAATAAGGTAACTTAATTGGGGGTATAAGACTTTATTTGTGATATTTGTCTTCACATTCGTGTACATTCGTCTTTCTAATATTTCACTATTTCAATCTGGGTTGCATCAAATGAGGATTCTGTGCGGATGTTTGCTCCCGTGCGGACGGTGAGCGCGTCTCCTGTTTTGATTTCGCTCGCGGACATATTTGCGATACTTGGATTTCCTTGTGCATCAATCTTTGTGGAATCAATCAGAAGTATTTTTGTGTCTGGGAGGATGCGGACCTCGCGGTTTATTTTTTTCTGGGGAGTTCCATCCGTGTGGGGAAGATAATCATCCGGATCGCCTGTTTCAAGCGTGAACGACGTTCCTTCAATTTCGGTTACCATACCCGATACTGAACTTATTTTTTCCGGAGGTTTTGGAAAAACGAGATCAACAAGACCTCCGAGTTTCTCATTTTCCACAGCTTTCCCTTTTTCCATGCCGACGTAATAACCGATGACGCCCCCTACGAGGAAGACGAGAATAAGAACGATAATAGAAGTATTTTTATTCATCCCGTTAGAAGTAGATTACAATAACAAAATAATTGAATCTACATAATTTTATTTTTACGACTTTGTATTTATTAAATTATCACCGTAGAAATGCGTAGTCGCAACTTCTCACGGGATTAATGCATATATTATAGCACAAACATTTTTCATTATATGTACGCGTCTTATATAAACTAGCGATAAGGCATATAACACAATAATAACGTCCGATATATATGTATATATTAAAAACCCCAGCAATTTAAGCTGGGGTATCTTTTTATGGGAACAAACCTTCTTTTTCCAACTCTCTTCTGAAGTGATGAATAATTAATGACACAGGAATGCTTCATATGGCAACAGCCATTGGTGTTCCAGCAATTGGATTATATGTCAGCACAAATTCAGAAATTTGGTCACCATTTGTTGGGGCAAATTTTCACGCTTTGCAAAATAGTTTTATAAACAAGTGTCCCGATCCAAAACCTCACTGTGGAAACTGTTTTCATTACTATGATATTTGTCCGGCTATCAGAGATTATGGAGACGACATTGATCCCAATGATGTTTATGAGATAATTTTTAGTTGATTTGCTGGGTTGTTTGGATTTTTATACAATAAGAATTCTTAGAAAAACATGGTCAGAAAAAGAATCAAACTCGCACAAAATTTTTTCAAAGATCGAAATCTTGTGGCTTCGATAGTTGCCGGTAGCACAATCATGAAAGATGACGTTATTTATGAAATTGGGCCGGGTGAGGGTGTTATCACTCGAGAGCTGGCTGAGCGTGCTGGTAAGGTTATAGCGATTGAAAAAGACGTGGCGCTTGCGAATCGTCTTCGAGAAAGATTTAAGAATAAGAATGTTGAAATTCTGGAAGGAGATTTCTTGAAATACAGAATCTTGGAAAAAAAATATAGAATATTTTCAAATATTCCTTTCAATATTACCGCGGAAATCGTGAAGTCAATACTATTTGGAGAGAATCCGCCAGAAGAAGCATATCTTGTAATACAAAAAGAGGCGGCATGTAAATTTATTGGTAGCCCCACCGAAACGGAAGTTTCCGTACTTGCTAAGCCACGGTTTGCATTTGAAATTTTGCGCAAATTTAGAAGAACAGATTTTGAGCCGATACCGAGTGTTGACGTTGTTCTTTTGCACATAGCAAAAAGAGAACAACCACTCGTTTCTCCAGTTAATGCACATAATTACGAAAAGTTCGTAAAATTTGGTTTTGAGTCGTGGAAAAAGGATTTGAAAACCGCCTATAAAAACGTATTTACATATGAGCAATGGAAGCGATTATCAAAAAACCTTTCTTTTCCCATAAAAGCCACTCCGACGGAATTAAAGTTCGAACAATGGCTTGGATTGTTTGATTATTTTTTAATTGGGGTTGATAGTTCTAAGAAAAGCGATGTTCTTTCTTTGCGCTAAATATTGTTGTGTAGACATACGACTTAGCGACATTTTGGATAAAAAACCCTGCATTTAAGTGGGGTTTTTCTATTAAACCCCATAAGGACTTGACAAAAAGTGGAGAAACTTGATTTTTTCGTAGGAGTATGCTATAATGTAAATAGTAAAGAATTAAGAAATTAATTCAA
>CAZVSK010000027.1:3771-7359 GCA_964630035.1 uncultured Candidatus Saccharibacteria bacterium | reverse complement strand
TATTGCGAACAGTGCTATCAAGCGGAAGTGGTGTAGAGAAGTAGAAAGTATATAGTAGTAAGTATGGAGACGAGGATAATAAGAGTAAATCCGAAAAAACCTGAAAAAAAGATAATTCAAGATGCCTCACGGATTATTAAAAAAGGGGAATTGGTGGCGTTTCCGACGGAAACGGTGTATGGACTTGGTGCAAACGCATTTAATGCGAGGGCAGTAAGAAAAATTTTTAAAGCTAAGAAAAGACCGGCAGACAATCCGCTTATTGTTCATATTGGAGATAAAGAGATGCTGAGACAGATTGCGCGCGAAATTCCAGAGAAAGCAGTTCCGCTCATGAAAAAATTTTGGCCGGGACCACTTACACTTGTATTCAAAAAAACAAAAAAAATTCCATATGTTGTAACAGTGGGAGGGGAAACAGTTGCTGTGCGTATGCCATCGCACCCAATTGCGCTTGAGCTCATACGCAAGTCAATGTGTCCCATTGCCGCTCCTTCGGCCAACACTTCCACGCGTCCGAGTTCTACGCGTGCCTCGCATGTGCGTGACGATTTTGATGGTGTTATTCCACTTATTTTAGACGGTGGGAAGACGAATATTGGTGTGGAATCCACCGTTCTTGATCTTTCATCGCCCCACCCCACTCTTCTTAGGAAGGGAAAAATTTCCCGCACTGACTTGGAAAAAGTTATTGGAAAAATATATGTTCATACAAACAAGAAGAATGGGATAGTGAAATCTCCGGGACAGAAATATCGGCACTATGCTCCAAAAGCGTTTCTCATTCTTGCTCAACACGGGGAAAAATCTGTAAACCGCGCCCTACGTGTGTATAAAAACAAAAAAGTTTTTGTTATAACTTTTTCCGAGAGAAAAAAATCTTATCCATTGGCTGAGGAAACACATGTATGGGGAGCAAAGGGGGATGTGGTATCTGCAGCCAAAAAGTTTTTTGAAATTGTGCGTGAGTGCGACAAAAAAGGCGCTGACGTCATTATAGTTGAGAAAATTTTGGAAAAAGGGGTGGGTGAAGCGCTTATGGACAGGATTTCACGTTCCGCTTCAAAAATAATTTAGAAAAATATTTTTATTTTTCAACTATTTTCACGTTCGCACGCCCGCCCACGAAACGGGCAGGAATAAGAAAATAAGGAGGGAGATGGAGAAGAGGAAAATGTCACGACGTATGACGTCGTGACATTTGGGGGTGTGGGACATAGTGTGATCAAGTGCATTTGGTGCGTTTTGGCGGTGGTCTTCACACATGAAAATACTCATATATAATCTATATATGGTAGAGCATATCGCGATTATAGGCGCGGGAAGAATAGGTAGCGCATTTGCAAAAATCTTCAAAAAGAAAGGATATGATGTCCGCATGTGGGATAAAGAAGAGGGTAGGGTTCCACATCAGGCGAGTCTTTTTGAAGTTGTTTCCGATGCGGACATTGTCTTTATCTGCGTTCCTTCGTGGGGGCATCGCGATGTGTGCGGACTTATAAAGACCGCTGTCAAAAAAGGAGCACATATTGTATCTACGGCGAAGGGAATTGAAAAAGAAACACTAAAAACTCCGGATGAGATACTTTCCGAATACTTTGACAAAAAATCGTTCGGAATGCTTGGAGGTCCTATGCTTGCGGAGGAATTGAATTTGAATCATGTTGGCGTTGCTGTGATAGGATCGGCGAATAAAGAAATATATGAAAAAGTTTCGCGTCTTTTTGCAGATACTCCAGTTCGCGTAACACACTCAAAAGATGTTCATGGTGTTGCGCTCGGGGGTATATTGAAAAACGTATATGCGCTTGCATTTGGTATAGCGGATGGACTTGAGTGGAGCGGAAATGCGAAGGGGTGGCTTCTTGTGGAATCAATGAATGAAATGTCGCGTCTTGCATGGACTCTTGGAGGTAGAAAGAAGACAATTGAAGGCGTTGCAGGGCTCGGAGATCTTGGTACGTGCGGTTTTAGTGAATATTCGCGAAATAGGCAGGCAGGGCAGGATGTTTTAGAAGATGGAAAATTTGATGAAAAAAGCGAGGGTGTTGTGTCCGCTCCTTCCCTTTTTTCTCTCGCGAGGAAAAAGATAAAAAAATTGAGAATTTTAAACTGTCTTAAACGGATTATAGAAGACAAAGAAGATCCGCGTGCTGTTTTCCAAGAACTTTTGAAAAATATTTGAGATGAATATGAATACAAAAAAGAAAATACGGTCGGAAATTGTATGGTTTTTTTCTCTTGTTATCCTTGCTGTGATTATTGGGGCATCTTTTCTTTTGAGGGGGTCTGAATATTTTTCTCTGAAAGCGATATCCGAAACGGGTCTCTTTTTTCCGATTATCACCGTTTCATCTCTTCTTGATAGCGTGAACCCATGCGCATTTTCCGTTCTTTTGCTTACCATAGCGTTTTTGTTCAATGTTGGAAAGTCACGCAAACACATTGCTGTAATTGGGGGTTTATATGTATTTGGTATTTTTCTTATATATATTCTTATTGGATTCGGAATATTAGAAGCGCTCAGTTTTTTCGGAACACCTAAGCTTGTTTCTACAGTCGGGGCATATATCATAATTCTTTTCGGACTTGTTAATTTTTTAGGCGGTGTTTTTCCAAAATTTCCAGTGAAACTCGGTATTCCGAGCGGAGCACATAAAAGCATAGCGCTTTTTATAGAGAAAGCATCATATCCCGCCGGATTTTTTTTGGGAGTACTTGTAGGACTCTTTGAATTTCCATGCACCGGCGGTCCGTATCTTTTTGTTTTAAGTCTTTTGCATGATCACGCGACTTTTTGGGAGGGTTTCTTTTATCTTTTCTGGTACAATATTGTTTTTGTTATTCCTCTCGTTGCGATGCTTTTTCTCGCTGCAAATGAATTTGCTTTGGAAAAGGTAAAAGAGTGGAAGAAGAATAATGCGAAGAAGTTGCGTGTATGGGGTTCACTCGCGATGGTGCTTCTTGGCGTTTTCATACTTCTTTTATAGAATAAGGTGTACACTCAAACTATGGACCACGATACATTCAAAAAACTTCTAAATAAGGTTGAAGAGCTAAGAAAAAGCGGTAATTTTGACCTTTCTCTTGAAGAGGATTTGAGCATTGCGATTATGAACCTTGTTAGTTTGGAAGAGCATTTCTTTTTTACAGGAGAAAAGACGGAGAAATCAGAATATTTTGATCTTCTTCAAGAAACGCGTGAGATACGCAAATCTCTCCTAAAAAGAATGATTTCCGAGCACGAAGGAGAAACGTGGTGTATTTCAAAGCACTTACTTGCCGCGAGCATGAGAATTATGGAGGTGGGAACAAAACTTTTGGGTGACGGAAAAAAAGATGAAGCTGAGGATATGTTTAAAAAAGCATATCGCGTGTACTCACTTTTCTGGGGTCTTCGCCTGAAACTTATAGACGCATCGCAATTTAAGAAAATAAAAGATGGTGCTTTGAATATACATGACGCGGAAGGGAAGAATAAAAAATGGGAACTTGAAGATATTGTTGAGAAATTGGTCGATTGTTGCGATGAATAATATTGTAAGAAGTAAAAAAATAGGCACAATTTATGAAAAAAAATAAACTCAC
>CAZVSK010000027.1:0-3671 GCA_964630035.1 uncultured Candidatus Saccharibacteria bacterium | reverse complement strand
AAAATAAAGAATTACGACGATCTTGCTGTAACAGAAGAAAGGAAGCATGTTCTGGATATGATTGAGTATGGGCTTCAATCAATTGATACGCGTGTTGCAATACGCAGGAATGTTTTTTTTGACGGGAGCACAATAAATATTGCGGGAGAATCATATCTTGTTAGAGATATAGGAAGACTTTTTGTTGTCGGAATAGGAAAGTGTGCTGTTGATGCCGTGTCAGAACTTGAGCATATATTCGGTGGGATTATTCATGCCGGTGTAGTTTTTGGAATGCGTGAGGAAAAATTTGTGGGAGGAAGGATACGTTCTTTTTTGGGAGATCATCCGCTTCCAACAGAGAGAAATGTGGAAGCGACAAAATCGGTTATAGATATTTTAAAGGGAGCGGAGGAAAGAGATCTCGTGATTGTTGTTGTTTCAGGTGGCGGATCTTCGCTCCTTTGCCAACCAAACAATCTCACGTGTTATGAGGAAAGAAAAATTGTTGATTGTCTTTTCCGCGCAGGCGCTCCAATACAAAAAGTGAACACAGTAAGGAAACATCTTTCTCTTGCGAAAGGAGGATATCTCGCGCAGTATGCATATCCCGCACGCGTAATTTCGTTGATTTTTTCCGATGTTCCTGGAGATGATATTCAGTTCGTTGCATCTGGACCGACTGTTTTTGATACAACAACCGTGGAAGACGCGAAGAAAGTTCTTGCGGAATACGGAGTTCACAAAGAATGTTCTTTCGCAGAAGGCGGGCTTATAGAAACTCCAAAAGACGGTAAATATTTTGAAAAGATAAAAAATTCCGTTATTGTCTCAAACGCAATTGCATTGGATACAATGAAGAAAATTGCGGAAATTAAGGGAGCGAAAGCGGAAATAAGGACGCGAGCATTTTCCGGACAGGCGAGACATGTCGGTTCCGGAATTGTAAGTGCCCTTCAAAACGTTTCTCCTCGCACATTTCTTCTCTACGGGGGGGAGAGCACCGTCATATTAAAAGGAGGGGGAAAGGGTGGAAGAAATATGGAGGTTGCGCTTTCAGCACTAAGATATATCTCGGATGTGGACGTGATTGTTTCCATTGCGTCGGACGGAAAAGATAATACTGAATTTGCCGGAGGAATTTGTGATATAATAACGAAGCAAAAAGCGACACGATTTGGGTTGGATGCCGTTGATTATTTGAATCGTAACGATTCATATCATTTTTTTGAAAAAACGGGAGATTATGTGGAAACGGGAGATACCGGATCAAATGTGTCAGACCTCATTGTCGGAGTGAGGTTTAGTAAATAATAAAGAAATAAAAAAATAATGAAGAGAGAAGAATTGTTTATATTGACATTCGGCGAGTTGGGCATAGAAGATGTTCCTCTTGTAGGAGGAAAAAATGCGGCTCTCGGGGAAATGTATTCTCATTTATCTCCGCTCGGAGTGAACATTCCCGATGGTTTTGCAGTCACAGCATCTGCATACAGGTTTTTTCTAAATAAGTCAGGACTTGAGGAAAAAATAGAAAAGATTTTAGATGGATTGGATACACACGATATTCGTTCTCTTCAAAGCAAGGGGAGAAAAATACGCAGAAAGATATTGAATGCGGATCTTCCGAAAGAGCTTGAGGATCAAATTGGGAAGGCATACGAGCATCTTGAAGATCTATACGGAAAAGGAGTGAGTGTGGCCGTTCGTTCATCCGCAACCGCCGAAGATCTTCCCGGAGCGTCTTTTGCTGGACAACAGGAGACGTATTTGAATATATCGGGTAAAGATGCCCTTCTCATTCATGTGAAAAAATGCATTGCCTCTCTTTTTACTGATCGCGCAATTTCTTATAGGGTGGATAAAGGATTTTCACATATGACAACAGCTCTTTCGGTAGGTGTGCAAAAAATGGTGCGTTCCGATATAGCATCAAGTGGAGTTGCGTTTACCATAGATACAGAATCAGGATTTGAAAATGTTGTTGTGATTAATGCCATTTACGGACTCGGAGAATTTATTGTTCAAGGAAAAGTGGTGCCCGATGAATTCATTGTTTTCAAACCGTCTTTGGAAAAAGGATTCAACGCGATTATAGCGCAGGATATGGGGAAGAAAAATGTGAAACTTGTATATGGGAATGTGGGAACAAAAGAATCAGCCGTTCCGGAAGAAGACAGAAATCGTTTTTGTCTTGAAAAGAGCGAGGTTCTCACGCTTGCTAAGTGGTGCGTGACGATTGAAAAATATTTTTCAGAGAAACATGGAAGATATCAACCGATGGACATTGAATGGGCGAAAGACGGACAGACGGGTGAGTTGTTTATCGTGCAGGCGCGTCCCGAAACGGTGCACTCCATGAAAGATAAAAATGTTTTGAAGGAATATGTACTTCGTGAAAAAGGAGATGTACTTTCTTCAGGAATTGCCGTGGGAGCTGGAATAGGAAGCGGTCCCTCGCGCGTTATCAAAAGTGTTTCTGGGATTACATCATTCAAGAAAGGAGAGGTGCTTGTCACGGAGATCACAGATCCCGATTGGGAACCAATTATGAAAATTGCATCCGCAATCGTAACCGATAAAGGAGGAAGAACGTCACATGCGGCAATCGTATCCCGTGAACTTGGAATTCCGTGCATCGTGGGAACGGGAAACGCCACGCGTGTTATCAAAACGGGCATGGATGTGACGGTTGATTGCGCTTCCGGAGAAGTGGGAAAGATATACAAAGGGATTCTTTCTTTCACTATTTTGGAACACAAACTCAAGGAAATTCCTAAAACAAAAACAAAATTGATGCTTAATATAGGTTCTCCGGAAGAAGCATTCAAACTTCATTCTCTTCCCGTGAAGGGAGTTGGTCTCGGGCGTCTTGAATTTATTATTGCGTCGCATATACGCATTCATCCTAATGCGCTCATTGATTATTCGTCTCTTGCATCCGAGTTGAAGGAAATTTCAAAAGGATGGGGCGCTTTGTTTATAAGCGATCGCCAGCACACATTGAGACAAATCATTGAGGCAATAGACGCGCAGACAGCTGGATATGAGAAAAAGGAGCAGTTCTATGTGGATGAGCTTGCGGAGGGGATTGCGAAAATCGCCTCGGCATTCTGGCCGAATGATGTGATTATCAGATTTTCAGATTTCAAAACAAATGAATACAGGAAGCTCGTCGGGGGGGAGTTATACGAGCCGGAGGAGGAAAATCCCATGCTCGGATGGCGCGGTGCGTCGCGGTATTACGACGAGAAATTCAAATCCGCATTTGGATTGGAATGCAGAGCCATTAAAAAAGCGAGAGACGAAATGGGGCTCAAGAATATCATTCCCATGATTCCGTTTTGCAGGACTCCGGAGGAAGGAAGAAGGGTGATCAAAATAATGGAATCTTATGGACTTCACAGATCCAAAGATGCCACTCTCAAGGTGTATGTGATGTGTGAAATTCCTTCAAATATCCTGCTTGCGGAAGAATTCCTTTCAGTTTTTGACGGAATGTCTATTGGATCAAACGATTTGGCACAACTTACGCTCGGACTTGATAGGGATTCAGGAATCGTATCGCATATTGCGAACGAAAAAAATGAATCAGTAAAAAAGCTTATCGCCGAAATCGTCAAAAAATGCAAGAAGCAGAAGAAGTATATTGGCATCTGCGGGCAGGCGCCCTCCGATTATCCCGACTTTGC
>CAZVSK010000026.1:3448-7462 GCA_964630035.1 uncultured Candidatus Saccharibacteria bacterium | reverse complement strand
GGTTCTTTATGGAAAAAACCGATGGACCAGAAATATTATGGGAATTTGTGGACAATTATTAAAAAAGACAAAAAACCTTTTGTCGGGGAGATTACAAACATAAGAAAAAACGGGGAGGAATATCAGGCATCTATAAGCATTTCTCCGGTTTTGGACGATAAAAATGAGGTAATTTATTTTGTGGGAATTGAGCGCGACATCACAAAAGAGAAGCAGATAGACAAAGCGAAAACAGAATTTGTGTCTCTCGCATCCCATCAGTTAAGAACTCCGCTTACGTCCATCGGATGGTATACGGAAATGCTTCTTGATGGGGATGCTGGAAAAATAAACAAAGAACAGAAAAAGTATCTTTCGGAGGTATATAAAGGTAATAAAAGAATGATTGATTTGGTTAACGCACTATTGAATGTTTCTCGTATTGATCTCGGGACATTTTCTATTGATCCAGAACCGATTGATGTGGTTAGTGTGGCAAAAGAAATGGTGGAGGAACAAAAATTACAAATAAAAGAGAAGAAGATTTCACTGAAGGAGGAATATGATGAAATTCCAATCTTGCAAGCGGATAGAAAATTAATTGGAATTATTTTCCAAAACCTCGTTTCAAACGCGGTTAAATACATGTCGTCTGGAGGAACGGTTTCTATTAAAATTACTTTTGAAAAAGAAAAAAATGCAATTCTTATCTCTGTTTCAGACACAGGATATGGCATTCCTAAAAGTCAGCACGATAAAATATTCCAAAAGCTTTTCAGGGCCGACAATGTGCGAATTATGGAAACAGAGGGAACGGGGTTGGGACTTTATATTGTAAAATCAATTGTTGATCAATCAGGAGGAAAGATTTGGTTTGAATCAGAGGAAGGAAAAGGGACGGTTTTCTATGTATCTCTTCCACTTGAAGGAATGAAGAAAAAAGAGGGGACGAGAAAATTGACGTAAAATTTTGTATGACAAAAAAAATAACAAAAAAACAAAAAACATATAAGGCGCTTATTGTTGAGGATGAGGAACCACTCGCATATGCCGTTAAAAGCAAGATGGAAAAATGGGGTATATCTGCAGTAACGGCGCGCACAGCAGATCAGGTGATAAACTATCTTAAAGAAGTAGGGGAAATTGATTTTATTTGGCTTGACCATTATCTTTTGGGGGAAGAAAACGGTTTGGATATTATGGTAAGATTAAAAAGTGAAGAAAGTCCTTGGAAAAACATTCCAGTTTTTGTTGTTTCAAACACCGTGGGACAGGATAAGATTTGTGAATATATTGAATTTGGAGCGCAGAAATATTATGTAAAGGCCGAAGTAAAATTAGATGATGTTGTTGGGGAAATAAAGAATTTTCTCAGCAAAAAAGAAAAATAAAAATTTATGAAAAAAAACACATATAAACTACTCGTTGTGGAGGACGAAACATCTTTGCGCGAGGCAATCGTGGATAAATTTTCAAAAGAGAATTTTGAAGTCATTGAGGCTCGGGATGGGGAAGAGGCGCTTGCTCAAGCCACAGAAAAAACTCCTGATGTCATACTTCTTGACATTGTTTTGCCTAAAAAAGACGGCATGACGTTTTTAAAAGAACTTCGCGCAATGAATGCGTGGGGGAAATCTGTTCCAGTCATATTGCTTACAAATTTAAGCGCAGATGATGAGATCACACGCGCAGTAGCGGAAAACGAACCGTCATATTATCTCATTAAATCCGACTGGACACTTGATGATGTGATGAAAAAGGTCGAGGATACATTAGGGCACCGTGATTAACGTCATATGATATCTCCAGTTGTTATCCTCGCATTACAAACTTTAGTTTTGTGGTTTTTGGTAGTCGCATTGTATAAAGCGAAAGACAGATACACACTCATACCCCTCTATTCTTTTTTGGCGATTTCAACTCTTCTTACGCACAATCTTACGGATTTGAGATTTTCCATCGTAAGTGGTGAGTTTTTCTTTCTCATTGGTTCTGTTTCTTTTTTCACGACCATTATGTTTGCAACCCTTTTTCTATATCTTTTTGAGGGGCCTCGTGCTGGAAGATTGGCATTGTGGACAATTTTAGGATCTTCTTTTGTTTATATTGCGGTAGTTTTTCTTCTCGGTTTTCAGGCCGATACATCAAATTGGGTCGCAATTAGTTCTGAAACCGGCAGGATTTATTTTTGGTCTTTACTAGCTGTTATTTTTGATGTCATTTTTCTCGCAATGTTTTGGGAGCTTTTTTCTAAGATAAGGTTTTTACCATTAGTGGTGAGGGTGTTTTTTGTAACATTGGCTGTTTTGCTTTTGGATTCTCTCATATTTGTAACGGGAGTTTTCGTTTCTTCAGGACTTTTTTGGTCAATACTAAAGGGAAATATTCTTGTGAGACTGGTTTTATCTTTTATTGGTGCGCCAATTATGACTTTTTTCCTCAAAACAGCCGGTTTTTCGGAAGAGAAACGCGAAAAACCAAGAAATTTTTGGGAAATACTCAACCTACGCTCGGATCTTGGGAAAAAAATATCCGATTTGGAAGAAACTTTGAAAGAAAAAAAGGAATTAGAAAAAGAATTGCAACGCTCAAAAGAAACATATGAACTCGTTCTTGCCGGTTCGGAGGCGGGAATATGGGATTGGGATATTTCTTCTAATAAAGTTATATGGTCTCAGAAAGCACTTGATATGCTTGGATACACACAGAAAAATTTAGGTGATGATTTGGACTCTTTTAAAAAAATTCTGCATCCCGATGATTTAAAGAAAACATTTGATATTGTTGATGAAAGTTTAAAGAACAAGAAGAGATATGAAACCGAATATAGATTGAAATCCGGCTCGGGAGAATACCGCTGGTTTTCCGCGAATGGAACAACAAAATATGATGACCGTGGTGAGCCGGTTAGAATGGTCGGGACTATTATTGATATTGACAGAAAGAAAAAAGCTGAATTTTCCGCGGAGGAAAAAATGAAAGAATTGGAAAGATTAAACCACGTGATGATTGGCAGAGAGCTTAAGATGGCGGAGTTGAAAAAAGAATTAGATGTTTTAAAAAAGTAAAATTTTATGCGAATACAAAAAATCCACCGATGGAGGTGGATTTTTTGTTTGTATTTATTTTTTCGTTATTCCTTTAAGTTTTTCAATTTCTTTTTTTAATTCTATCATTTTCAATTCTCTTTCCACTGCGTACTTATTTATTTTTTCAACTTCTTCCAGATGATTTTTTGATTCGTTTACATCATAGCAGGATCCTATATATCCCATAAAATCATTGTTGTCGTTAAAAAAAGGACTTCCCGAATCAAGGAGCCAATGATATGTTCCGTCTTTGTTTTTCAAGCGGTATTCCATTTGAAAAGAAATTCTTTTTTTAAATGAATCTAAATAAGTGTTTACGCATGGCGTGAGATCATCTGGATGCACACCTTCAACCCACCCGTCTCCCATTTCCTGTTCCATTTTTCTTCCAGTGAAATCAAGCCACGCTTTATTAAAATAATCGCATTTAGCGTCAAGCCCAGATCTCCATATTGGATTGGGAAACTGATCAAGAATTCTAAGATAAAGTTCTTTTTGCATGCATTAATTGTACCATATCTATTTTATTGCGCTGATTTTGAAAAGTGTGGTATTATGTAAATACAACTGAATATAAGTATCAAGAGTGTGGCGAGGGAACTGACCCAATGACCCACCGGCAACTTATTCGTAAAAGAACAAAGTGCCAATTTCAGCCCGATTCCGCAACAAAGCGGAGGGGAAAGATAAAGGTCGAACACTCTTTCCTCGCGAAAGAGGTTTTTTGTATAACTCGGTGTCATTCGTTCATTCGTGCGAATGAACGAATGAAGAGGGGGATAGAATAAATAAAAAAATATATGAAAATTAATGAAAAAATAAAAACATGTGAATACGTGAGTCCGAAACATCCGGACAAAATATGTGATTTTATCGCGGATTCTATTTTAGATGCATATCTTGCGAAAGATTCTTGTGCGCGATGCGCTGTGGAAGTTATGGGTGG
>CAZVSK010000026.1:0-3348 GCA_964630035.1 uncultured Candidatus Saccharibacteria bacterium | reverse complement strand
GTTGATTTGCTCAAAAAATATAGAGCGAAGGAAGTAGAGACAAAACTCGCGTATGCGATAGGGAAGGCAGATCCGGTGATGGCAATCGCCGTGATTGATGGAAAAGAGGATAAGATACATGGATACGATCTGACTCCTCGGGGAATTGCAAAAATTTTGCATTTAAAGCGTCCTATTTACGCAAAAACAGCGGAGTGGGGTCATTTCGGTAGGGGATTTTCGTGGGGATAAAATTTCCGATACGGGTTTAAAGATGTTTTTAAATGAAAATAGAATAAAAATACATAGATTTGTTGCGTGAATTGTATGTAGGCGTGTACAATATACATAATATTTAATGAAAGTTAGTATTTTTATGTTTTTTATTATCGTGATAGGCACATATGCGCTTGTGAATGGATATATTTTTTTAAGGGGTTGGCAGGCGCTTGAATTGTTTCCGAAACTTCGTGTTTTGTATGCGGTTATTTTTTGGCTTTCCGCGTCTGCGTTTATTCTTGGACGTGTTTTTGAACGAATGACTTCCGGTTTTGCGGTTGATGTTGTTGTGTGGTGGGGTTCGCTTTGGGTAGGTTTTCTCATTTATCTTTTCTTTTTTGTGATTATTCTTGATATTGCCCGTTTTGGTTTTTTTGTATCTGGTTTTTCTCCGGTAGGTTTTATACAAAACTATGAGCGGTTCAAAATTATTGTTGCAGGCATAGGAATAATTGTTTCCGCGTGCGTTGTAACTTCTGGTTTTGTGAATGCGCGGACGCCCATCGTTCGAAATCTTTCCGTTAATATTCCTCAGGAGGTAAGTGGAAAAAAGACGTGGAATATTATCGCAGTAAGCGACGTTCATCTCGGAACGCTTGTTAATTCATCTCGCGCTGAATCTCTTGTTTCTTCCATACGTTCTTTTCATCCTGATCTTGTGCTTTTTCTTGGTGATACCCTTGATGAGGACGCTGAATCAGCACTTCGTCGGGATGTGGGGTTTGCACTCAAAGAGATTCAGGCGCCGTATGGAATATTTGGTATTGCGGGCAATCATGAATATATAAGTGGAATTGATTCGTCTATTAATTATCTTGAAACGCATGGTGTTAGGGTTTTGCGCGATCAATATTCCGTGATTGGTGGTGCATTTACTCTTGTAGGACGAGACGATCGGAGTAATAAAAACAGGAAATCTCTTGATAATCTTCTTGAAGAAATTAGTACATCAACACCAATAATTCTTCTTGATCACCAGCCGTTTTATTTGAAGGATGTTGCAGAAAACGGGCGCGTTCACCTTCAGCTTTCAGGACACACACACCATGGACAGCTTTGGCCTTTCAACTTCATTACAAAATCCGTCTATGAAGTAAGTTGGGGATATAAAAAAATAAATTACACGCATTTTTATGTGTCATCTGGGTGGGGAACATGGGGTCCTCCCATACGCACAGGAAACACGCCCGAACTAATTCATCTTGTTCTTACGTTTAAATAAAACCCCGTCCGCCAGCTGGCGGATTCGGGGTTTAGTGTTAAGAATAAATCTTTTTTAATCGGTATATTGTTTCTTCTGGCTTTCCTTCATCTCTTCCTGCAAGCCATGAGCCGGTGATGATAAGATTTTTGGAATGTTTTACAATTTCAAACATTATTGTGTCAGGAGTTTGTCTTTTACTGCGATCTTCAGAAGAATGCCACAGCATATTGCCCTTTCTATTTTCTACCCACCAGTTATGAGGAGTTGATCGTCGCCATTCTTTAAGAACTGATTTGTGTTTTTGAAGAGACCGAACAACTTGAACACCAACCACTCTTCTAAGTTGTTTTAATCTGTATTCAATCAATTCTTTTGGTAATCTTTTCTTATTTTGGTATTTCTGATTCAGATATGAGATTCGCCCCTTCTTTGTAATCTGAAGTGGCATAAAAAAAGATTGGACTTTGTTTTTACTGTCAATTGGAACAACTTTTGTTTTAACCCAGCCGTATTTAATCCAAAGATCTACTGTTTTTTTTCCAACCCCACGAGGTGGTTGAAGATGCCACTCATTATCCATGAGTTCTTCAAGATATTCTCTTGATTGTGCTATAAGATTCATACAAACCTCCAAAATGATATTGATAAACAACTAAAGACAAAATACCACCATATGTCGGTTATTGTCAATTTATATCAATATTTATTGCCCGTACGTTTCGGGGGAAGAGGATATAATTTGCTCGCGCCAATGACAAATAATGAGAGTGGAGGAGTAATTGCTTATTGAAAGAATCATTGCTACTCTTATAAAACAAAAGGTCATTTTTTTATTATTATGAATTACGAAAATCAAGAGCCACAATTTGAGGCGAATCAAGATATACGACATGAAGCGAATCAGGCCTTGGACGCTATTGTTCAAAAACTGTCGGATGAGGGGGAAAATCTTCAAGAGTTAGAACAACACATTAATGCGGTGAAGCAGGCTATTAGAAATACCAACAACGAAGCAAATCGCGATTTAGATGTTTTAGTGCAGATATTAGGAACAAATGGTGTTAATCTCAACGAGCTCAACACAACAGCGATACGGCGAGCGATAAAAGAGACAAAAGAATAGAAAATATAAAAAGGAGATCAAAAGATCTCCTTTTTAATTTTGGCTCAGTGTGCTAGACGATATTAGAACGAGGGTGGGGGAGGGGAAACAAAAAAACTTTATATAATTTAAAAAGCCAACGTTTCCATTGGCTTTTTTTAATTTAGTCTTTATAGAATTCTATATATTCTGCAATAATAACCACCCATTCATTATCGGGAGTAAGTGTGGCTTGTACCTGCCTAGCTTCCATAACTACTAGTCGGTAAAATTTTATTTTAGTGGCAAAAGATTGATCAAAACCATTTAATTTAATAAGTCTTCGCACAATTGACCAGAGGATGGCTATTGCTTCATCAATCATAGAATCATGACCTGATACTCCGGCACCGAAGACATCCGGAGTATAACGAAAAATGATTCCACCGGGATATTGCTCAAGATCAGTATTTTCAAAATCTTTCGATCTGTTTTTCCCCAGATAAAGTGTTTGAGCAACTTTTTTGGAGGAAAGGTATAAATATTTGGAATCTTTTTCTGCCGGAACAAAACCGATTTTTTCGCTTATCAAGCCCCCTCTTTCTGAATCATAGTCTGTTAGATAGAATCCCTCACAACTTGATTTGGGATTATTTGGGATATTTTTTAATACCCCTTGTAATCTGAAAAGAAAGTCGTTTAGTAAGGGAAATTGTTTTGATTCAAATGCAACTCTCATTTTTCACCTTTAGGTTGTTAATAATTTCTATACACAAAATAGCATATTTCTATGCTATTGTCAATA
>CAZVSK010000025.1:0-7589 GCA_964630035.1 uncultured Candidatus Saccharibacteria bacterium | reverse complement strand
GTGATATTCGTATTTTCGTATAATTTCGTATTTTGTAGCTCCCCGTCAAGTTCAGGAGTAAGATATTCATCGGCATCCAGACGTAAAATCCAATCACCCGCAATAGAAACATTTTCAAGCGCCCAATTGAATTGTTGCGCTTGGTTTACATATTCATGCTGGATAAATTTCGCATTGTATCGCTCCGCGATTTCTTTCGTTTTGTCAGTTGAAAAAGAATCCACAACAATTATTTCGTGCGCGATCTTTTTCACACTTTCCAAACATCTTCCAAGATGTTTTTCCTCGTTATAAGTAAGAATAATAACGGACAAATTCATATACAAAGTTATATCACTTTATTGTGTTCTTCCGCAACTTTTTTATACAACTCAAAAAATTTTTCTGCAATTTTTTCAAATGTTAGCTCATTTCTTGCAAAATACCTACCATTTTCTCCAACTTTGTATGCATAAGATTCATTCTCAAGAAAAGAAAGTAGTGCATCACGCATTTCATCTTTTTTCTTTTCTACAGCAATTCCTGCGCCGTGCTCCTCAATCTCAAATGAAAACCCGCATCCCTTTGTAATCACTACTGGCAAACCAAAAAATAATGCCTCAATACTTGCAATACTTGCCGCTTCTGAATACGAAGAAAGAACAAACATATCGCTTTCATTTAAAGCTGCATTTTTTTCTTCATTAAAAAGCGGACCGGGAATTAAAATGCTTTTTTCTAATTTATATTTTTCTATCATATTTGTTATTTCCCCCTCATATCCTGCCGTATATCCTGCGAGCACCAAAGTAACTGATTGGATTTTCTTTACCACCTCAGCAAATGCTGGAATTAATGTATCAAAACCTTTTATCCAATGGAATCTTCCTAAAAACAGGATTATTTTATTCGAACTTGGAATGTTGTATTTTTTTCTAAACGTTCCTACTTTTGGAATATTATTAAAGACGGCAGGATCAACACCGCTAAATATAATAACGTTATTTTTTATTGGTAATCCCGATTCTAATGATTCATCTTTTTCCTTTTGACTCGCAAAATGTATAACTGCAGCATTTTTTATATTCCTCTTTTCAATAAAAGAAATATAAATCTTTTTTAAAAATGAGCGATGAGAAAGAGGAATTTTCATAAATGTTCCATATACTGATATGAGATATGGAATACTATATTTTTTTGCATAGTAAGCACCGAGAGCTGAAATAGCCAAAAATGCGGAAGTAATGTGCACTACATCAAAATCTTTTATGTGATCATTGAGCATTTTTCGAAGTCCAGAAGAATAATACCAGGGCCTAGGAAACGATGTGGCAAAATAAATCACCCTCACTCCATCTACATTTACTTCTTTTTTCACGGGTACGTCCATAATTACATTCCATCCGTCGGTATTAGTTGTATAAACAGTTACATCAACTCCTTTTTTCACTAACCACTTATTCAAGTCGTGAGTAACATTATTCGGACCACTTGCAAAACGTCCAGGTATATAGTTGGGAATAAGATGGAGAATTTTCATAATTATTTTTTTAATAATTTAAAAGTTTCAACAACCTGCCGAGCACGATCGGTAACCTCGTGCCCATCTATTATTAATCGTGCATATCCCGCATCCGCAATTTTTTTTCTTTCTTCATCATGAGAAATGTAAAAAAGTAGTTTTTTTACTAGATCCTCTTTCGTTTTAAAATATTCCGCTTCTTTTCCTTCTTGAAAAAGTGAATTTAAATCATTGGAATATGTTGAAAACATAAATCCTTTCGCAGCAGGAATTTCAAAACACCTTCTTGTATATGTGTCATTATTCAAACGAGAAAGAAATACTAGAGAAATTTTTGCACTATTCAATGCAAGATTATAATCATCTTTCACATATGGGATTTCACCAAATTTGTTAATAAAAAAATTATAAAATTTAGAACGATGCCATTCCGGCCCATATAACCTGAAGTCAATTCCAGCATCAATAATAGCTTTTATATATTCATCTCTACCATCATCTTCATAGTGCCCAATAAAAACTACATCATGCGAATATTTATTTTCTGAAATATTTGGAATAGGAAAGTTCTTTTCTTTAATATAGTACGAGCGTAGAACGCTGGTATTTAAATACCCAATGTTTTTATAATCTTCAATATTTTTATGCCGATATACAAAAATATGATCGTAGTATGAAATTCCTTTTTTAAAATGGCGCCAAAAATAAAATGGGTATTGTATACCAAAGGGATCATCGTTGTTATAACCAAATAAAACGATTCCTTCTTTTCTTATTGTTTTTAGCGTTTTTGGAAAAACAAACGCTCCCCTATAAAGAAATATGAAATCAGGCCTGTTTTTAATTGCTGTGGTGATAAAATCTTTATTTAACTTTAAAATTTTAGGACCAAAGCGAAATTTGTTTTGAATACGAGTTAATGCGTCTCTTGATTCAAAATAAGAAGAGAATTTAAATTGTTCAACTTCATATCCCAATTTTTTAAATGCATTGAAAAACGCTTGCTCATGTATTGCGGTATTAAAATCTCCTGCAACAAGAATTTTCATATTATTTATATGCCTCAACATAAAGAGAGTGCTCCGGATACACATCTAAAAAATTTATGTCTGGACACACCCCTTTTTGATACGACATTTTTTCTATTTTTTTAAACCCGACCTCCTCCAAAAATTGCTTGAGTAAAGAAAAATTATAATTGTATTTATGCATGTGAAAATCGTATGATTTTGAAGTGTAAAAAAACATATCAAGCATACGTTCAACATCTCCATGTGTATACCAGGAAAACGCAACATCAAGATCCGGCACGGCAATCCGAAGCATCCCCCCATTTTTCAGGGCAAAAAAACAGGAGTGAAGAAACTTTTTGCCCTCGTCTTTATTTAAATGCTCAAGAAAATGACTCGCATATATTACATCAGCTGCTTCCCTCTTTAGGGGAATCCCATTTCTTAAATCGGAAAAATGCAAATTGCATTTTTTCACTATGTCATTGAATTCATGAAACGAATAATGCGCAGATGATCCGGCAAACATATACATAATCCTATTCAAGAATGTAAGTTTTCTGGAACAAAAAAGTGCCGTGGGACTCCCATCAAGATTAACCCACGAAGGAAGGCAGCGAAGCCCACATCCTGCATTAACCATTATTTTTTCATTTTTTTTGGTTTTTATCTTTCTTGATGAAAGAAAAAATGAAGCAATCGAAACAATTGTATTAATTAAAAATTTCTTCATATAAGGCTAAAGTTTTGGAGTTCTTCCGAGTACGTTTTTTATAAACTTGATCGCCCCATCACAAAATTTCTTCCCAAATAATACGAGGGAAAGAACATATATATAGTAATATGGCGTGCAATTAAATCCCAGCGCATTTAATTTTTTAACATACAAAAAGAATGTTCGTACTCCCCGCTCGCGTTGGACTGAGAGAACGGGATATGAATATTTTGATATATCTTTCTTTATAAGCGCCGTTGAATCCAAACCATGTTTCCTGTCTATATACTCCGTTATTTTTGAGAATCCGGTCATAAAATTAATAGAGTTGTCGATCGTCACGGTTCCTGGGGTATATAATTTTTTTTCTGCATCTGAGTTTCCAAAGAATGGGCTTAATTCTCTTTCATACTGCTCAGTGAGTGGTTCGTTCATATACGCAGACGGATATTTCAACGTCACTTCTCCAACAAGGTACAATTGAAATAATAATGTTCCGTCAAAGAGATTAATAAGATGCGGAAGCACAAATTCTCTTCGAATTGTAAAACCAGACACAAATACACTTTTCCTAAATAACTCAAGATAAGACTCTTTTCCTTGTGTAAAAAATTTATCGTTTTCATAATAACGAAACATCTCAATTGACCCGTCATTAAACACGGTGCGATAAGACCTGAGAACATATCCAAGGTCACTATGTTTCTTGAGAAACAATACAAACTTCTCAAGAACACCTGGAACAAACGCATCATCATCTCCCATAAGCATTATCCATTTCCCCGATGAACGCCTCACACATTCACGAATATTTCCATCAAATCCCAAATTCTTTTCGTTCTCGCAATAGATCACTGGTGGTGTTGGTTTGGTTTTATATTCTTCAACTATACGTCTTATTTCTTCTCGACGTGGACTTTTATCTTCACAAATAACCACTTCAATATCCTCTTGATTCTTGTAATCAATGCTCATAAGTAAGCGCCCAAGTGTTTCTGGACGATTATAACTCAATACACAAATTGAAAGAAACGGTTTTCCCATATGCTACATATCAAAATCATGATGTTCCATCCACAACGATAAGACAAGTAGTGCCCATGTTTGGTAATTATACTTCATCCCAATTCGCAAAATTTCCTCAGATGAAATAAGGGAATGAATTTTTTTCTTTTTATCAAAAATATAATCTTTCATGAGATTTCTTATTGACTCCTCATTTAACCACTTCCCCACCGGAGCACCAAACCCCTGTTTTTTTCTTCTCCTTACGTCTTCGGTCCACATATAACTGTATGTTTTTCTCAAAATATATTTATCGATGTTATTATTTATCTTTAACGAATACGGCAATGAAAGACAAAATGATGCAAGGGAAATATCAAGAAAAGGGGCTCTAAGTTCTAATGAATTTGCCATTGAGGCACGATCTATTTTTACAAGTATATCTCCCGGCATGTAGTTTTCGACATCAACACGAAATGTATCATCGATTGTATTCGTTTCATTCCAACTAGGTCGAAAAAGTCTATATTCATTAATTTCAGGAAGTCCTAATTTATTTATATATTCATCACTAAATACAACTTCGCGTCCACGCGTATGGGCTTCAACGATTGAAGAAAAAGAAGACATTTTGGTACCAAGAATTTTATTGTGAAGACGGTTATCACCAATGCGTCTTAAAATTTTTCCCATGACATATGCAGCACGTGTATGAAAAATACCAGATATTTTTTTATTTAAGAAAAGATATGGATGATACCAACCATACCCACCAAAAAATTCATCTCCCCCGTCACCAGTCAAGGCAACTGTTGTGTATTTTTTTGATAGCTTTGAGATGAGATAAGTTGGAATATTTGACGAGTCACCAAATGGTTCATCATAAATTTCCTGCATTTTTATAAGCAACTCACCAAGATCTTCTTGATCGTCAAAAAGCTCTACATGATCCGTGTTGTATTTTTTTGAAATTTCCCTAGCAAAATGTGTTTCATCTATTGAATCTCTAAAACCAAATGAAAATGTTTTTATGCGTGGGTTATATTTGCTTGCCAAAGCAACAATCGTACTAGAATCAAGCCCACCGCTTAAAAAAGCTCCTACGGGGACATCCGCAATAAGCTGCTTCTTCACAGCATCATTCAAAAGTTTTTCTAATTCAGAAATGGCATCTGGAAGTTCTATACGAGATTGTACTTTTGGCATATCCCAATATCGAGAAGTGAAAATCTTTCCATCTCTCAATTCCAAAAAATGCGCGGGTGGAAGTGTATATATATTTTTATAAATAGTTTTCTCAGGATGTACGTATAGATGCTTCAAGTAGTGTGTCACAGATTCTTTATCTAAAACAGGATATACTAATCCTGATGAAAGAATTGATTTTATTTCTGAAGCAAATATAAACTCTCCTTTTTTTCCAAATGCGTAATAAAATGGTTTCTCCCCAAATCGATCTCTGACACAAAAGAGATTTTTTTTCTCATCGTCCCAAAGTGCAAAAGCAAACATACCAGGAAGACGGGATAAAAAACTTTCTTTTCCATGTTCCTTATATAATGCCAAAATAACCTCTGTATCAGATTGGGTTAAAAAATCATATTGTAAAGAGTTTCGCAATTCTTTATATCCATATATTTCTCCATTAAATACGATTCCGAGTTTTCCGTCTTTTGTGACCATTGGTTGATCGCCAGTAGACAAATCAATGATACTCAACCGAGCATGGCCAAGTGTACACTCACCAAAAGAAAATACGCGTTCCGCGTCAGGACCGCGATGTTTAAGTTTGTTAGTCATTTTACCAACAACCTCTTTGTAGTTGGTTCCTTTTATATCTACTATTCCTGCAATTCCACACATAGATTATTATTAATAGTACACCGTAACGATAATTATTGTCATCTTTATGGAAAGGAAAAAAATAGATATATTAATTCCTGATTTTTCTGATCTTGGTGCCCAACGGGTGGCTATTAATCTTGCAAATGGATTAAAAGATATACACGATATTCGTTTTGTTGTTTTTGAAAGAAATGGACCCTTCGAAAAATATCTTGATAAAAATGTGCCTGTTTTTTCACTCAACGAATGGACGTATGATATACCAAAATTAAGAGTCCTGTTTAGACTTTTTTCATATAGAAAGTTTGTGAAAAAACACAAAACAGAAATTGCGATTAGCTTTTCCCCAATCACAAACTATGCTGTACTTGTTGGAAAGTTCTTTAATAAGAAATTAAAAACGATTATACAAGAACATGCGTTTCCGTCTCTTTTTCTAAAAGACAGGGAAAATGTAAGTTCTCTCTATGAGTTTTTATTCAAATATTTGTTCGTGCGACTTTATGAATTGAGCGACTGCTTTGTAACTATTACCGAAGCAATAAAAGAGGATTTTATAAAAAACTTTAAAATAAGATCTACGTACTTTAAAGTTGTACGAAATCCTCTTGATATTTCTCGTATCGAACAAATGAAAGATGAAAACGTCAATGACTTTATGTTTAAACAAGATATAAAATATCTTATCGGTGTTGGTAGACTTTCTGAACAAAAAAATTTCAAGCGTTTAATTGATGTGTTTGAAAAAGTTGAAAACGCATTGGAAAAGGTGGAACTAATTATTATCGGAAAGGGATCACTTGAATCCGAACTAAAAACGTACGCAAAAGAAAAAGGAATAATCGATAAAATTCATTTTCTTGGATTTAAAAACAATCCATATACATACATCGCAAAATCAGATGTGTTTTGTCTTTCTTCAAATTGGGAGGGTCTCCCCCAAGTACTTGCTGAAGCAATGATTTGTAAGACACTTATTGTCGCACATGATTGTCAGTCTGGTCCAAAAGAAATGATAGAAAATGAAAAAACAGGAATACTTGTCAAATATGGAGATATTGAAGAGTTTTCAAAAAAAATTATTGAGGTTCTTTCTAACGAAAAAATTACATCTTCTATAAAAGAAAACGCATATATATTTGCCTCACACGAATATTCGCTCGAAAAATATGTTTCGAACTACAAAGAAATAATAAATATATTAGGAAATAAGATTAAGTAACCGAAGAATGTAGCCAATTCTTTTCTCCCACGTATGCTCTCTCCGCGCTCTTAAAAATCCAGCTTCTGCAATTTTATTTAATATATCCGGATGCTCTAAATAAAATTTAATCTTTTGTATACATTCATCGAATGTGAGATAGCATTCTATTTCTTCCCCTTCTTTATAAAGTTTCAAAAGGTCCGGGTTCCGATGTGTAATATATAATGCTCCAGCCATCGGCGCATCAAAATCTCTCAATTTGATGGTAAATATATCATTATTATGACCAATTGTTCCTGTCCCCAATAT
>CAZVSK010000024.1:6199-8275 GCA_964630035.1 uncultured Candidatus Saccharibacteria bacterium | reverse complement strand
TTTTCTCTTTTAATAAGCAAACCAAAACATTCTTATTTTCTTTAAAAACATCCTTCATGTTGTTTACAAAAAATATTTTTTATCTCCCCCACTTTTTTTCTCCATTTACTCATTCGTACGAATGAGTAAATGGAGAAAACAAAACGAAAATAAAGAATGATAAAAAATTTATAATAAAGATAGAATCTTTGCGATAGCGGGTGGCTGTTTTTTTGAAATAGAATATATTGCCCACCTACTTATTTGATTGCTTTCAATAATATCAACTGAAAGAAGCGATGCGAGATGTTTTGAGGTTGACTTAAACGAAAGGCGTATCTCGCGCGCAAGATCCCCAACCGATGCTTCGTTATATTTTTTGAGATATTGAAGAATAGCGATTCTTCGCTTGTTTCCAACTGCTTTAAAGAGTTTTTCTAACTCTCTTGGAGACATGGGTTTTATAAATTTATACAACTATTAGTATGTTATAAATCTGCCTCATTTTTTGGTCCATCAATCGCCTCAGGACTGATTCCAGCAGCTTCTCCGCTAATACGCATCACGTCTTTGTCTATTTTTCCAAATTCTTTGTACGCGCTGTTATACATATTCACTGTAGTGCCAAGATGCCCTCCTAGTTTTTTCATATACGATTCATAGCTCGCGAGATGTTTTCCGAGTTCTTCAACGCGCTTTTTTATCTCTTTCGCCGATTCCTCAATCGTTAGAGCACGAAGACCCTGAAGAACTGTCTGAAGGTATGCGAGAAAATTAGTTGGAGAAACAATAATCACTCTTCTCTCTTTGAAAGCATACTCAATCATATCTCGCGTATTCACCTTTACTGCCCCAACCTTATTAACGAGAAGGTCATAATAAATTGCTTCTGAAGGAATAAACATGAATGCAAAATCAGTTGTATTTTCATTCGGACGAACATATTTTGATGTCTCATCAATGCGGTTTTTAAGATCCGTTTTGAATTGCTTTTCAAGTGATTCACGCGCATTTGGATCATTTTCATTCAAAATTCGCTCATAATTTTCCAAAGAAAATTTTGCGTCAATTGGAATAATTTTTTCTTTCACAAAAACTACAGCATCCACGATTTCTCCGTCGGAAAACTTGTATTGCATTTCGTATGAATTTGGAGGGAGAACGTTTTTCAATGTCTCCTCAAGAAAATACTCACCTAAAATTCCTCTTTGTTTAGGATTTTTGAGTATATCCTGAAGATTTTTGAGTTGATCCGCAAATCCTACAACCTGCCTGTTTGTTTCATCAAGTTTTGTAAGACGCTCAGTCACATCGCGGATAATTTTGGCGCTCTCTCCAAACTGTCTTTCCACAACGCGTGTTGATTCGCTAATGCGCGCGTCAACAATTCTATTGAGTTCATTTAATTGATTTTGGAGAAGAACAATTGATTGAAAGTCTTCTTTTGGAACATTTTTTTTCGCAGAAAGTTTCCAAAAAATAACGGAGAATCCGACAATAAAAATTCCGAGAATAACATATAGTAATATTTCCATAAAGAATTAATTCACTGTAATAATAACAGAAATAATAATGAGAAAAAGTACGGAAATTAGGAGGTTCGTACTAAAAAACGCGAATGTAAGCGCTCTTTCGCGAAAAAATAAAATCTCTCCCAAAAATGAATTTAGGACGAAAAAAGAAAGACCAAGAAGCCACACACCCCACAAAGAAAAAGCATCACCAAACATATCCACCCCGCTTAAAGAATCAAAATGAAGTATGAGAGGAAGACTAAGGGTTTTAATTTTGAAAAGAATAAGAAAAAAAGAGACAAGAAAAAGAAAACATCCGAGGAGAAAAAGTGCGCGAAGAACTGGGTGTTTCAGAAAGTAGACCGGGAAAAAATCAAAAATCTTTTTCATAAAGTTATTGTACATCCAAAATGATTTTTTCGGAATATGAAGGCGAAGATATAGAAAAAACGCGGGCATATCCGTCTTCAAAAATTATTTTTATTGTACCATCTATATCCGTGCGAAAAATTGATATTCCTTCCATAGAAAGCCTTTTTAGTGTTTCTGGCGACGGATGACCATATGAGTTTTTTCCCACTCC
>CAZVSK010000024.1:0-6099 GCA_964630035.1 uncultured Candidatus Saccharibacteria bacterium | reverse complement strand
CAAAGAGATTTTTTTCAAGCGACTCATACGCATCGCTTTGTGATATTTCTCCATTATCCAAAAACGCCCCAATGCGATAATGTTCCGATATGCCGATTAGACCCCCAAAATGATCTTCCTGCGGGTGCGAAAGAAGAACAAGATCTAAAGAACGCGTGAATGGACCCACAATGCGCGAAATTTCTTTTTCCGCAAGTCCATTTGGAGGACCGCCATCAATAAGAAGCGTTCCACCTTCCGGAAAAACGACGAGCTGACTGTCGCCCTGACCAACATTAAAAAAATACATCGCGCCCAAATTATTTTTAGGAAAAAATGAGTGAAAAATGAAAATAATATCAAAAATAAGGCATCCAATAATAACAAGAATAATAGAACGCCCGTACCGACATTCACGCACATATCCGATTGTTTTCTCAATTGGACTTTCTTCTTCCTTCATATGTTTATTGTAGTACCTTCGCTAAAAGGTGAAATAGTGATTATGCGAGTTTATGGTAAATACTCTCTTTTTTCATCATATGCCATACAAAAATACCAAGCACAACATAATATAAAATAATTGTCCCTACACCAACAGAAAAAGAAAGTGGGTCTGAAATGCCCGCAAAAAATTCAATAATCCCTATTTCAAACTTCACAAATATCCACGCAATCCACCCAATTGCAACGGATATTGGGAAAAATAAAATAGCCGCACATATGATTAAAAATCCAAGACACATTGTTATGGGAATAAATCCTAAAATAAATGTATTCGCAAGAAGCGCGGTCCACGAGATACTCCCGAATGAATTCAAAAGAATGGGTAAGACGGCAATCTGGGCGCCTGCTGTTGAAATAAAACTTTCTTTTAAAGAAAGAAAATTGTGAGAATTTTTTATATGAAAGAGTGATATGAGTGCGGGGCTGACATAGACAATTCCTAAGAGAGCAAAAAAGGAAAGTTGGAACCCGACATCAAATACAAGAACTTTTGGATTCCACAAAACCATAGCAAGTGCCGCGAAAATCAGGAGATTGCGCGGATCTGCATTCTTTCTCTCTCCTACAAAAAGTAGAATACATCCCATAATCGCGGCACGCACCACAGAAGCCTCTGCGCCCGTCATCGCAACAAAAGCAAAAATACTTGCTCCAGCAATCCATCGCGCTGTCTTTCTTGAAAAAAAACCCACACATACACCCATAATCGCTTTGATGAGAATCATAATGTTGTATCCTGAAAGAGCGACAAGGTGTGATGTTCCGCTTTGAGACATTGCTTCTTTAAATTCTTTTGAAAAACCAGATGTATCTCCTAAAACAACGCCTGAAAGAAAGGCGCTCTCTTTAGGAGGAAGAGTGTTTGCAAGCGCATCCAAAGAAAAGCGTTTCACAGAAAAAAGCATCTTCATAATCAGAGATCCTCTGTTTTCACCCAAAAAAACAATTTCGGGGAACGCGACGATGGCAGAAATTCCACTTTTCTCAAGATAACCGGCGTAACCGGCACCTTCAGGAAGTTCGGCCTTGCCTCGCAAACGAATAACATCTCCATAGTGAATCTCCGGAAATTTCTTTAGACGGAGGAGCGCGCGCCCTATTGTTTTTTCGTTTTCTCCATAGATGCTGACAATTGCTTCTTGCGAATATTCAAGAACCCGCACGTCTTTTATAACTTCTGCCCGAGCATCAATTGTGGAATGTGCGGGAATTCTTTCAATAAACGTATCGCGCGTTGTGTAATAAAGAGAACCAATTGGAATAAGAAAGAGCAGAAAAAAGAGAGAAAGGTATGATCTCTTCCGAAAACCAAAAAAGAAAACAAGGCAGAGAAGCGCCGATATACAGGTTAAAAAAATAGTCGCGAGACCAAAAGAGGCGCTCGCGAAAAACACTCCAATGAGGAAAAAGCACGATCCAAAGAAAAATTTCTCTGGGAGAGGCATAAAAAGTAAATTTCTAATTTTGATTTATGAGTTTTTGTTAAATTCTTAATTCATAAAAAGTCAAAATCTAAGAAATTCTCTTTGACATAAAAACATCATGATGATCACCGTGTTTTTTTATTTTATCAATTTTAAAACCGATGCGCTCATAGTAAGGTGGAAGATTTTTTTCTAACATACAATCAAGTGTTATCTTTTCATATCTTTTTCTCCGAGCAATTTTTTCAATTTCTTGTATTAATTTATATGCTATACCATTTTTTCGATAACGTTTCAAAACGACAAGTCGAGAAATATTAATGGTGAGGTCAGAAAGAAATTTGTATCTTTGAGCGCCTATAATTTTGTTATTTATTACAGCAACAATAACTTTCACCTCATTTTCGGAAACATCTTTTTCAAGTTTTCCGTATAACTCTTTATATTTTGGTTTATATCCATGAGGATCAAATGGAACAAAAAAAGCACGATTTGTTACATCAGTTACTCGCCTCATTTCTCCGTTTTTCATTTTCCTTATTTTAAAACTGATTTTCTTTTTTTTAGCCATTAAGATTTGCGAATTTCTAATATGTCTGCATACTGAATACTCACTACTATATACTAAATATTTTTTACACTACTTCTTGTTGGTAACATTTTTTACATAATATATACGGCGCTTCTTCCTTTGTATAATTCGTAGTAAATGATATTCCACATTTTTCACATATTCTTGAAATCATCCTCATATTCTTTACCCATTGTTCAAATTTTTCCCTCACTCTACAAAATGGGCAACTTCGGGGAAGAGGAAGATTCATTTGCTGAAGAAAAGAAAGTTCCATTGCTATGATTTTATATCCTCTCCCACACTTAGAACAACTAATAACTTCATTAAGTATTGTGTCGTCTGTGTTTTTTATGTGATCTGGTAATTCTTTAAATGATTTCGTAATCACATAATCTCGCCTCTCCATCTCGGCAAAATGATATCCTTCTTCTAAAATTTGTTCTTTTAAGAGAGGGAAAAAACCATCTGCAAGCGTTTCATTATATCCAAAAGGAGAAAGTTCGGCGGGAAAAAATTCACCATATCTATAAACCCTTCCCTTTTTGTCTAAATAAGGCATTTCGTCCATGTGTTTTATTATTCTCTTGCGAAGATTTTCATATTCTTCTTTTGGATAACGCCTGTTGAAAATCACATAATCCCCCTTCTTTACAGACACACATCCAAAATGATGCGCACCAGTAGACAACTTACAATACTCGGCATCCATGAGACCAAGCCCAGATTCTTGTGAAAACCGCACATCAGAAACGTCTTCGCCTACATTACAACACTCATAACACCGCGACATATTGTTTCCCCAACTGGAAACATCATAACAATCCTTTGTTAATTGATCTGCCACTATCATGATAAATTTGGAATCATGAACATTTGAACAATCAAAACAATTTTTACAATTTTTTGATTCAAACACATAACTTCCTGTACAATCTACTGAAAAATCATCATATGCCGGACGTGGAGGAAATTTTTTCCAATGCTCATGCGCTATTTTTGAAATTTCTTGATATGTTGCATACGAACCCAAATCCCACTTTTTTATCTTTTCAAAATAATCCTCCTTTGTGTGAGGAACATTAAAAATATAATATTGTTTGTTTCTAAGATTTGCCGAAGCAAAACAATTTTGACAATTATCACAATCGCGGAGAAATGCACAATCTAAAGAATTTGTCACGTTTCCGCGTACCCCAATACATCGATTGTTTTTAAACGAATTCTGACAGTCATAACAAAGCTCAGATTGCATAATCATGGAACAATCAAAAACACTTTTGTTGCGAACGTGAAAAAATCCGTAGGCGGAATCTTCCACATAATCAGCGTGAAATAAAAGATAGCTGTTTTTAAGATGACCGCTATGAGAAGTATAGGGAGATGTCTCCATCGCGGGAATATCAATAGATATACCCAAAACAGGAGTGGACTTCCATAATTCTCTGAATTGTTCAAAAAACGGACGGGAAAAATCATAATCTCTACCATAGGAAAATACATCCCATTTATCTGACCACCAGCATTTCGGACAATACACCGTATAGGGCGCTCCCGGTTTAAAAACTGAAATAAAATCTTTTTTACAAAGATCACATGGGCGTTTATAGAGATTAAAGATATTAAAAAATGCCAACCTTCTTTGCAACCTGCACTCAGGACAAAATGTCGGCGGTGGCACGTCTATTTTTTTGTAGAACTGAAAGTCGTCTTCTTCAATAACAAAACTAGATTTGCAATTTTGACAGATTTTGTTCTCTTGTTGATTATTCATTTAAAATTTAGAACTTAAAATTTGAAATTACACTCATGCCACTTCTCTTTGATAACATTCAACGCATGCAATTTTTTTCATTTCCCCTTGTTTCATATTTAATACTTTTAATAAATCTCGGCTTGATAACACTGCTCACAATACACAATTTCTGGTCTCTCGGGAGCGTATGATGTTTCCACTATCACTCCGCATTTCCCCTCCCCATGGACATGTTTTCCCGTATTTGTATAGATACCATTCAAAGACGTCTGCCCACCGCAATCACACTCGCGTGAAAACAATTTTCGTGGAAGAAGGAGGGCCATTCGTTCTTTATGTCTCTGAAACGGAGCTTTCCGAGGAACAGGAAGCCCCATTCTCCGATAAAATTGCAATTCCATAGGAATGATGCGATATGGCTTACCTGATACTTCACATTTTAATACTTTTTCCAGTATGTCGTCGCCGACATCTTTAATATTATCGGGAATTTTGTAATCAGAAAATTCATATTTTGTATCCGATTCGTAATCACACCATGTATATCCCCGTTCAAGCGCTTCTGTTTTCGTGAGTGGATAATAATCCTGCGCAACCGTCTCATTATATCCATAATTAGAAAATTCTATGGGGAATGAATCACCATATTGATATATCTTCCCCTTTGCATCTTTATATACCATTTCAGCCATGTGTGTTTTTATTTTTTGAATTAATGTCTCATACTCTTCTTTTGTATATTGTTTATTCAAAATGCAATATTGCTTATTGCGAAGACCGACACACCCAAAACAATCATGACACGAATTTATGGTGTGAGAGTGGTTAATATTTGTTGAATGTCTTTCTTCCGCGCCACTTCCTCCAAGCGCAAACATAACACCATTGCAATTATAAAGACCAACCGCCGAAGAACATTCATAACATCGCTCTCCCCACCCGAAAGATGATCCATCAAAACAATCTTTGAGCCCCGCAACAATATAATGGTATTTTGAATCTTCTATATTATCACCATCCCACACATAATGAGCGTTTTTTGAATTGGTTATATAATTCCCTGAAACATTTGATGATTTTAATATATGTAATGCACGATGAGGAACCGTCTGCCACGTTTTTTCTGCCTGTTTTATATTCTCTAAAAGATTTCTATAAGAACAAAGCGGACGAGTGTTCATAAACGCCTCATACTCTTCTTTTGTTTTTTGCTCATTCCATAAACAATATTCCTTGTTTCTAAGCCCAACACATCCAAAACAATGGGAGCAGTTTCTGCAATCAAATGAGAAAAAAACCTCCCTGCAATCGTTACAATCTCGGGAATATGCTGTTTTGTAACACCGGTCACACATGATGTTTTCGTAACACAAATCTCCCGACATAAGCCAAAAATTATCAAACGAATCCTTGCTTCTAAATTCGTACGTGTTGTATCCAGAGTCTTCATTAAAGTGACCCCCAACGTTTAAATAACAATTCTTATCATCGGTTTCCTGATTTACCCAATCGCTATTCACCATATTTCCATTTAACATAGAAACACTTGGAACTGAAAAAAGAAGATCCTTAAATTGCGCAAAAAATGGGCGAGAGAAATCATATTCCCTTCCATATTTCATCGGATCCCATTTGTCTGACCACCAACAATCACGGCAGTACATTGGATATGGTTTGTCAGGAGAAACACGCGAAACCACCGTGGTGCCACACAAATCACATTTTCTCTTATAGAGAGATCGCTCATTCCTGAAAGCAATGCGCCGGATTTCCCTACATTCAGAACAAAATGTCGGCGCAGGCACATTGATTTTTTTATAAAACTGGAAGTCTTCATCCTCAATGATGAATAAACACTTACA
>CAZVSK010000023.1:0-9740 GCA_964630035.1 uncultured Candidatus Saccharibacteria bacterium | reverse complement strand
TATACGCGCAGAAGATGGAAGAATAGGCCTCTCGCTTAAAATTCTAGGAAAATAATTTTTACCCCGTTAGAAGCGGAATGCTGTGCGACTTGCAGCGGGGATAAATGCCAAACAATCGCGAGAGCGCTGTGTTTAGTGTGCCGCGTGAGCTTCTAACGGGGCTTGCTTCTGCAAAGATCATAATGTGGTATAATACGGACAATGGAAGAAAAAAATAATTTTGGCCAACAAGGGTGGCAGGCGCCCCAAAATCAGGGCGCACAAAATGGGTCGCAATTTTTGGGAACGGGTGAGGGAGAAGTTCCTCTGGCAAAAATGCCGTCCGAAAAGATAGATATTCGGACAATGGCATCTGATATGAAGTCGGTGGAAGAATCTGGAGGAGGAGCACCAAGGCCATATTCGCCCCAAACACAAGAAACAAAAGCGCCAGCAAAAACAGAAACGCAGGCGCAGGTTAATTTTGCAAGCCAATTTGAAAAATCAATTGAGTCGGTCCAAAAAATAAATGCTCAAACTCCGCAGCGTGTTCAAACACCAAAAGAAAAGAAGGGTGGGGTGGGATTGTTTTGGACTATTCTTGTTGTGATTATTGTTCTCGGACTTATCGCAATAGGATATTTCTTTGTTTATCCGAAAATTTCTGGAAATGTTGAAAAAGAGCAGGGGGTAGCAACCACAGAAAAGTCTGGGGTTGGTGAAACAGAAGAAATAGTTGCAGAACAAACACAGCCAACAGAACCAGTTGAGGAGATTGTTCCTCCGGCGCAACAAGAAGAACCTATTGTTGTTCTTACTGTTGACACACATTCCTCTTTTTTCAAAACAAAAGCGGATCTTGTTTTTGACGCAAAACTTTCTGCGTTTACGCTTTCGGATTTGAAAACACCTGTTTCATTTGAAAAAACATCGGTCCCTCTCTTCAAAGAAATAGTTTGGAAAACACAGGACAATAAACCCCTTTCGTTCGGACAGGTTGCATCCCTAATATTTCCGGATTTCTTCACTCAGGAAAAAATTTCTAACTTTCTTGATGATTTTACATTATTTTCTTATTCAAACACAAAGGGAACGTGGCTTGGATTTGTTGTTAAACTCAAAGATAACGCTGATTTGGGCAAAATTCAGGACGGAATGAGTGTTTTACAAAAAGATCCCGGACTTAAAAATATTTTCATTTCCGATCCTGGAGTTGTTGGTCCGTGGAAAGACGGAAAAGTAAGAAACAAACCAACGTCTCTCGCTTCTTTTTCTCTTGATGGAGCGACAATAAGCTACACGTGGTTTGATAGATATCTATTAATAAGCTCAAACATAGACGGCGCTGAAGAGGCTGGAAAGCGCCTCGGATATTAAAAATGGTATGAAAGAAGAAAATATAAAAAAATTCGGCATATTGCTTGAAGAAGAAAAAGAAAAAATTGAAGAAGAATTAAAAGAACTTGAAAAAACGCCGGTTGATTTTGGTGGAGATGTTGATAGTTTTGAAGAAGAATCTGACGAATTTGAGGAAATAGGAAATAAACTTGCTGTTAAAGAAACGCTTGAGTCGCGACTGAGAAAAATTGAAGACGCAATTGAAAAAACAAAACAAGGGAAATATGGTGTGTGTGAATTGTGCGGGGAAGAAATAGAAGAAAAAGTTCTTGAAACAAATCCGGAGTCAGAATTCTGTAGAGAATGCAAAATGAAAAATCGGGAATAAAAAAGAAAACATATGCGCGCAGTTCCCAAAATTCTCTCTGCAGAGCTTGACGGAATCGCCGCCGAACAAATAGAGGTGGAGGCCGATATTAATGTCGGCCTCCATTCTTTTTCTATTGTGGGCCTTGCAGATAAAGCTGTTAGTGAAGCAAAGGAACGCGTCAATTCAGCGCTTAAAAACTCGGGTATACGGCCACCAACAAAAGAGAATAGAAAAATCACAATAAATCTTGCCCCAGCCGATGTGAAAAAAGCTGGATCACGATTTGATCTTCCTATCGCGCTTGCTTATCTTCTTGCAAGCGAACAAATAAAAGATTTTGACGCGCGTGACAAGCTTTTTATAGGAGAATTGTCTTTGGATGGATCGCTCAGGCCTGTAAGTGGTGTTTTAAATATAGCAAAATTTGCTGAGAAAAATGGGATACGAGAATTATTTGTTCCACACGAAAACAGAAGAGAGGCGGCTATTATAGAAAATATATCTGTGTTTGGTGTAAAAAATCTAAAAGACATCATCTTACACCTTGAGGAAGTGCAAAAAATAAAAAAAGAGACCGCTGAAGACATCATTCCTGTTGCTCCTCCATCGTCTGTGCATATGTCAGAAATTAAAGGGCAAGAATCCGCAAAACGCGCGCTTGCGATTGCAGCGGCCGGAGGACACAACATAATTATGTCGGGACCTCCGGGGACTGGAAAAACAATGCTCGCTCAAGCACTCGCTTCAATACTTCCATACCCATCAAAACAGGAGGTTTTGGAAATAACAGAAATATACAGCGCTGCCGGACTTACAACACACAACCCTATTATTTCATGGAGACCATTTAGAGCACCACACCATACCGCCTCCGTCACATCTATAATAGGCGGTGGAACAATTCCAAAACCGGGGGAAATAAGTCTCGCACACAGAGGAGTTCTTTTTCTTGATGAAATACCAGAGTTTCATAGAGACACCCTTGAGGGGTTGCGCCAACCACTTGAAAACGGAATGGTGTCTATCGCGCGCGCGAAAAAAGCACTTGTCTTCCCCGCACGGTTCATGCTTGTTGCGGCAATGAATCCGTGCCCATGCGGATATTTTGGTGACTCTGCAAAAGAGTGTCGTTGTACTGCGCACGAAATAGTAAGATATCAAAGGAAAATATCAGGCCCTCTTCTTGATCGTATTGATCTACAATTGGAAGTTCCGCGCATACCAATAGAAGAGTTAAGAAAAAAGAGCGAGGATATAAATGAGGAAAACAAAACAAGGCGAACAATACAGATTGCGAGAAAAACACAGAAAGAGCGGGCAAATCGTGCTGGAATACAAGCACACACGAATTCAGAATTTTCTTCCAAACAAGTGGATGATTTGTTTTCTCTTGATAATGCTTCTGAGGAATTTCTAAAAAATATAATTGAGCGCTCATTTATATCTCCTCGTGGATATTACCGCATTTTAAAAGTAGCGAGAACTATTGCTGATCTTGAAGAATCGGAAAAAATAAAAAAAGAGCACATCGCTGAGGCCTTTCAATACAGAATAAAAGAAGGGTGAAAATTATTTCAGCGCAAAGGGATTTTTTGCTCCTATTACCTCAAAATGAAGGTGGCATCCTGTGCTCCCTTCTGTGTTTCCTGAATTACCAATTAGTGCGATTTGTTTTCCCTGAGAAACAATATCTCCGGCTCTCACAATATTTTTAAGTGTGTGAGCATATCGTGTCTGAGTCATATTAGGATGTTCAACTAAAATAAAATTTCCATATCCATTGTTCCAAGATCCGTCTGACGACTCTTCCACAACAACCCCGTCTGCTGCAGCATATATGGGGCTCCCACATGAATTCGCGATATCAACCGCATTGTGTTCGTGTAAAAGACCCCAATTCCATCCTTTTGCTGGAAGAATAAAATAATTTCCTAAATCAGCCAAATCTCCGATCGCCTTTCTTTTTGAAATAGACGCGGGAATATTTTTTACATTTGGAAGTATAAGTGATGCATCGGGTGTTTCCAATATTTTCAAGTAATCGGGGTTGTGTTTTTTTACAAGAGCCGGATCAGCGCCAAAACGATCAACTAAGGACTGAAGTGTGTCTCCTTTTTCTACAGAATACAATATCCCCGAAACAGGGAGAATTAAAACCTCAGCACCAACCCTCAGGTTTTTTATCTTTGGATTGGCATTTTTGACCGTCTCAAGAGTTATTCCAAATCGTGCCGCTATATTGGAAAATGTGTCGCCTTTCTGCACTTTATATTTTTTGATTCCATCTCTTGAAGATATTGTGCCAACAAGAGAAGGGGATGGTCCAAAAAAAGATCCGCTTTCGCTCTCTAAAAACAATTTTTCCTCGGCCCGCGCTGACACACCTAAAATAACGTTTTCTGCGCGCGCCTCTTCGGCGATTGTTAAAAGCGCTCCCTCATTAGAAATAGGCCCACCAACTCCGAGTGTGTTGTGTTTTGTATATATAAAAAAACCCTCGGGTTTTTGGGTAAAAGGAAGCACAAAAAAGAAAAATACCACAAGAAAAACAATGGACCAACCAGTCGTCGTCCTTAAAAAAACTCCTGCAAGCGCCTTTATTTTTGTGATGTGGGTACTAATAGATAATATAATAACAGAAAAACCCAAAATGTGAAGATTGTGAAAATCTTACAAAATTGGACTTTGTGGGGTTTTTGTAAGATTTGTAATATAACACCAACACACCGAGCGGTATGAATATGTTATACTTAAAACGTGGGTAGGATTATTCAAGAAACATCTCTTTCTTCAGACATTCTCCGTTTTCTTTCAGAAAAAAATGGAGTGGTTTTGTTTTCTGAATTTCCACAATTAAAAAATTATTCTGAGGAAAATATGCGAATGACACTCTGGAGATTAGAAAAAAAGAATTTGATTGAAAAAAGGGGGCGAGCATATGTGATTTCTCCTTTTGGAAAAAAATATGTAGAGGAAAGAAAAAAACCAGATCGTTGGGATGGAAAATGGAGAATACTTATGTTTGATATCCCCGAATCAGAAAGAAACACGCGCATCTGGTTTCGCGCACAACTTGTGCGTCTTGGATATGAAGCGATTCAACATAGTATTTTTATAAGTAAAACACCGCTTCCGCAATTTCTTCTTGAAGAAATGGGTGTTAGAAACATATTGCAATATGTCCGCGTAATGGTTGTCGGAACAATACACAAAAACTCACTCCTGTCGGAGAAAAAATAATCGTATGGGAAAAAAATTAGGACAACATTTTTTAAAAAACAAAAAGGTGTTAGAAAAAATCGCCTCTCTCACGACGAATAGTGTTTCTACAATTATTGAGATAGGTCCCGGTCATGGGGAGCTAACTGAAAAACTTAAAATGCAAAATGCGAAATGCAAAATTATTGCAATAGAAAAAGATAAAATACTTGCTGAACAATTGGAGAAAAAATTTGAAAAAGATAAAAATATGCGCGTAGTGTTCGGGGATGCGCTAAAAGAACTCCCCAAAGTCGTCTCTTCTCTAACTCACACCACTACCTATATAATCGTCGGAAACATTCCATACTACATCACCGGATATCTTTTGAGAACGATACAAGAATTAAAAACAAAACCCAAAAAAGTTGTGTGTGTAGTTCAGAAAGAGGTTGCTGAGCGCGCGACGCAAAAACAAGGAAATATGAATATTCTCTCCGCGAGCATTGGATATTGGGCGAATGCAAAAATTACTGGAAAAATACAAAAAAAAGAATTCTCTCCTCCTCCTAAGGTTGATTCGGCGATACTTGTTCTTGAAACCTCAAAAAATAGTGCGTCGGAAAACGAGGTTAAATACTATGAGGCCGTCCACGCCCTTTTCAAACAACCAAGAAAAACAATACGAAATAATATATCATTATACTATCGGACGATAAAAAAGAGTAATATATTTATGGAAAAAGAAGCTCTTTTTGAAGAATTAGCAAAAAAAGGTATTGATCTTGATGCAAGGCCTCAAAATTTAAGCGTAGAAAACATAAAAACAGTATCCAAAGTGTTGTATAATAAAAACAGACAAGGATAAAATATGAAACATTCTACTTCAAAAAAAATAGCAATTTTTCTCCTTGTTGTATTTTTTTTCTTTACAGGAAAAACAGCACATGCGTTTATATCCCCAATAAATCCTTTTGGGGGTAGGGTTGTTTTGTGGTCTCCAGTGGCTCCAGGATGTGTTTCTTTCACGGCTGCGGTTGCTATAGCAACGCTCGGAACGGTTATTCCAACAGTTGAAGAGCTTATTGTTGCGCCACCGCACGGAGGAACATTTGGAATTTTGCGTGTTAATGGAATTCCTGTTCCACCAACAACAATACATATATATAACCAATATCAACTTCCGGGAACGAATGTGCTTGGATCTTCTATAAACATATGCGACGCGTGCGACGCGATTGACGAAATACCTTTTTTGAAAGGAGTTTGTGAGATGGGGATTTTAAAAGATATCCTTGGTGTTATCTGCGACTTTGTGGGTGGAACGTGCCCTATCACAAATCTGATTTTTAAAATGGGAACAGCGTTAAATCCTTCTTTATAAAAATGAACTTTTTAAAAAAATATAAAAAAATTTTTTCTCTTCTTATTATCGCTGTTGGTATAGTTGGCGCGTTTCTTGTTGTAAAATTAGGCGGTGAACCTTCATACGACTACCTCTTTGAGGTTGTGCCAAACGAATCATCTCTTAAAGAATCTGTTTCCAAACTCCCAGAACTCCCTAATCTCACATCAGAATTTACAAATCAATCTCTCCAAAAACTTATTGCGAAAGAGGGAAATGTTGTCGCGCGGGAAACGAACTATGTGGAAAATGTGCAAACGCTTCCTGATAAGACCGACGTACAAAAAATAGTTGATGAAATAATTGAAAAAGAGTTCTCACAGGAAAAAATAGACGTTAATTCAATCCCGCGCACACAAAATGAATCGCGAGAAACGCAAGTTGTTTATCTTTTGGTTATTAAACAAATTGTTAGCGATATCTCGGAAAAAAATAACTTAGAGAATATTGAGGGAATTCCCATCTCAAAATATTTTGAAAATATAGCAAAAAATTATAACAACACGGTGGATATATTACGCGCAATGAACGTTCCTAATCCGTGGGCAGATATACACGCTAAACTTCTTGGTTTTTTCCTTTCACAGAAAAACATTTACACTTCGCTTTCCTTAGCAGATCAGGATCCGTTGAGATTTATGATCGCAATACAACGCGTCGCAGAAGATAGTGAGGGAAGGTTTGATGCTATAAGAATTGAAATAGAAAAAAGAATGAAGGAACAAAAAATAATATGATGGGTAAAAAACATAAACATATTTTTGTGTGGACCATTCTTTTCCTCTTTTTTGTTGGGCAGATTGGTTTTGTAAACGCGCAAACAACAATCCCCGTAATTACTCCCGAAACAGTAGACGCAATCGCGTCTTCAACACCAAAAACCATATCAAGCAAAGGGGAGGTGCAGGGAATGGAAATGTGCATCAAGGCGGCGCGCCTTTCGGCAAAATTCGGGGGTTTCACGGCGCTTGATAGAATAGAAAAAGATCTCGCGGAAGGCGTAAAGGGTTACTTAAGCTTCCAATTTCAAAGCGCAACAGGAATAGATATTGATTTTACAAATCTCGGATCAAGTATTATAAATTCTGGAATTGGAGCTTTAAATAATATTTTTGGAAAATTTTTGAAAGACGAAGTTGCTGATCAGGTTGATGAATTAAAACAAAAAGCATTAGAAGAGTTGGAGAATATTGCAAAAGATGCGGCAGAGGGGCTTGCAGATGACGCTCTTGATGCGCTCAACCCCATTTCTCCTGTTCCTGTTGCAGAAAAGGGAGCGCTCCTCAAAGAAGCAAAAAAACAAAATGAAAAAACCGCGCAGATTATCGCGGAACAAAAACGAGAACAACTCATAAACGACACAAGAGACAGGTGTAGGGAACTTCTAAAAACAACAACAGAAACAATAAAACGTTCTTTGTTATATCAATTATCAAATCAGATTACACAGTGGATTGTGAATGATGAAAAGCCGCAATTTATCAAAGACCCCGGACAATTTTTAAAGGACACCGCGCAACTTGCGATTGACCGCACAATTTCAAGAATTGCACCGCGTCTTTGCGAACCGTTCCAACTTTCCATTGTCGCTCAGATTCCAACAACAAACAGGCAAGCAAATCCTTTTTATGAAGAATTAACATGCACTTTGGATCAGGTGACAGACAATATAGGGGCCTTCTATAACGACTTCAGAAACGGAGGTTGGATTTCGTATCAAGAAATGTGGAAACCACAAAATAATTATTATGGTGCGTCTATGTTGGTAGAGGAAGAACTTGCGCGTCAACAATATGCCGCTACACAACTTGTAGAACAAGATCTTCAAAGAGGAAGTGGTTTTCCTAGCCAAACACAATGTGTTGAATGGAGATTATATGTGCCAACAGAGTGTCGTTTAAACGATTTACAAAAAAAGATGTCTGATATTCTAAATGTGAGCGGTGTTTGTTATGAATATGATGGCGAAACGATTTCATATGAAGCAATACCACCAAAAGAGAGGTCTGGTGCGTTTTGGGCGTGTACGCGAGATGAAATTACAAATCCAGGAACAGTAACGGCACGCTTGGGAGAAAAAGCGCAACAAATGGAACTTAATCAACTTGAAAACACGGATGATATTGAAAACTTTCTTGATACGATTGGTGATGCGATTATAAACAAACTCGTCAAATCGGGAGTCACTGGTTTACAAAAATTATTAAAAGGACTTCCTCCATTAAGTTTGTAAAATGAAAACAAACAAAAAAAATATTTCGCTTTTTGTTTTATTAACAATAATATTTGTGTCTTTTTGTTTTTGTGTAAATTTTGCAAACGCGCAAGAAACAAGAAGAATGTTTAATGTTACAAAGTGGGCGTGGGAAGATGTTCCTGTAAGTCAACTTGAAAAATTTGAAGGTGGTGTCAATGATATTGGTTTTCATAAAACAATATTAAATCCCGTTGCGGCACCAGGAATAATAGCAAACCTTATTACTGGTGGAATTGAAAAAGCTGCGCAAGGATTAATGTACATTCTTGCTGTTCTTGCAAGTGTCATTTTTTGGATTGGCGCACAACTTATAGGGCTTTTTATGTCTCTCAATATGATAATTTTTGATATTCCACTTGTTGAGGTGGGTTGGGTTATTGTTAGAGATGTTGCAAACCTTGGTTTTGTCCTCGCAATTATTATAATCTCAGTTGCAACAATTGTGAGATATAAGGAATATGGCGCAAAACAACTCCTCTTCCGTCTTATCACTGCGGCAATTTTGGTTAATTTTAGCTTGGTTATCGCAGGTGTGTTTATTGATTTTTCGCACACACTTACCAACTTCTTTATATCAAAATCTTCTGGAGATGGATCTGTTTTTGGTATGACAACAGAACTTGCTGCTGGTTTTAAAACACAAAAATTTTTAAACTATGCTCAGGACGAAAATATAAACCTGCTTCAAAAAGCAGAAAAGACGCTATCAGCCATATTAAGTTTGGCTATTGCTGCGCTTTTTACTTTTATTTCCGCTGTAAGTTTACTCGGAATCGCCATAATGCTTCTCACAAGGTTTATATATCTCTCTGTTCTTCTTATCGTCTCGCCAATTGTTTATTTATTTTGGGTTATTCCTGACACGCAATCAATTTGGAAAAGTTGGTGGAGAAAGTTTTTTGAATGGGTGTTTAATGCTCCAATTTTAACTTCTTTTCTTTATCTTGCTGTAATTTCAATAAAAAAAATGGGGAGTTTTGGAGATGAATATGCTGCTCAAGCAGGATCGTCTATACATAGTAGTCTAACTCTTATTCCGGATGTTTTGATAGTTATTGGCCAGTCATTAGTTATGGTTGGTCTTGTTGTTGGTGGGCTCATAACTGCGAATAAAATGGGAATTACGGGTGCTGATACTGCATACAAACTAGCCTCTAGCGCCGGAAAAACAACAAAAAAATGGGCGTCTGAAA
>CAZVSK010000022.1:0-9877 GCA_964630035.1 uncultured Candidatus Saccharibacteria bacterium | reverse complement strand
GATTTTGATTTTTATAAAAAAATAGACGTGCCACCACCGACGTGGTGTCCGGAGTGTAGAAATTTAAGGCGAATGATGTGGAGAGAAGAACGAACTCTCTATAAAAATGTATGCGGATTGTGCGGAAAGCAGATCATCACAATTCATGCACCAGGAACTCCGTTTACAGTATATTGTCGCGACTGCTGGTGGTCTGACAATTGGGATCCGATGAAATATGGGAGAGAGTATGATTTTTCCAAGCCGTTTTTCGTGCAATATCGGGAACTTCTTGAAGCCGTTCCGCGCCCAGCATTTACTGGAAAAAATCTTGTGAAAAGTGAATACTCTCATGCATCACAAAATCTAAAAAATTGCTATTACGTTTTTTGGAGCTATTTTTCAGAAGATTCACAGTTTAATTATGGTCTTTTATTTTCAAAAGACGCATACGATTGCTATGTGGTTGATAACTCGGATCACGCGTATGCATCACTTCACTCAAATCGTCTATACAGGACAACATTCGGATATTTTTCAGACGAATGTTTGGATTCAGCATTTCTTTTTGATTGTGTTGGATGTTCAAGTTGCTTCGGATGCGTGAATTTAAGAAAGCAAAAATATCACTTATTCAACAAAAAACTTTCAAAAGAAGAATATGAAAAAGAACTCACCACATGGGATTTGGGAAGTTATAAAAGATTAAACGAAGCGAAGGAAGAGTTTAGAAAATTATATCTTTCATTTCCCCGTCGGCACGCACACGTTTTGAACAGCAATAACGTGACAGGTGATATTATACGCGATACGAAAAATTGCAAAACGTGCTTTTCCGCGCTTGATGGAGTGGAAAACTGCAAATTTATTTATTTCGGAGGTTTGAATCTCAAGGATAGTTATGATATTGGCGGGGGAGGGATAAATTCTCAACTTCTCTATGAAATATATGCGATGACAGAAAACGTTGAGCGATGTTTTTTCTCTGCAGGTGGAAACAATTCTATTAATACAATGTATTGTGATTGGGCGAGAAATTCTTCAGATTCTTTCGGATGTGTTTCTATTTTGAATAAGAAATATTGCATATTGAACCGCCAATATGAAAAAGGTGAATATGAAGAATTGGTGAGAAAGATACGGAAGCATATGAACGATATGCCGTACATTGATAAAAAGGGGAGGGTGTATACATTTGGGGAATTCTTTCCTCCCGATTTTTCAGCATACGCTTATAATGAATCGGCGGCGTTTCCATGGTATCCAAAAACTAAAGAGGAGGTTCTTGAAGAAGGATGGCAATGGCGTGATGAAGCAGAACGTACGTATAAAGTAACAATGAAGCAGGAAAATATTCCTGATCATATCAAAGACGTTACAGATTCAATCATTAATGAAATTATTGAATGTGAACATTCTTCTGGCTCATGGAGGGCTGAACACAAAGCGTGTCTTGATGGATGTACTGAGGCCTTTCGCATCACGAAAGAAGAGTTGGAGTTTCATCGGAAAATGAACATTGCTCTTCCGCGACTTTGCCCGAATTGCCGAATAGCTGAAGTACTTTCATGGCGCAACGGATTCCATCTATATAGGAGACAGTGCATGTGTAATCAACCATCAACTGACAACCTACAACAGACAACAAAATACAAAAACACCACAGTACATGATCATGGGGACAAATCTTGCCCTAATGGATTTGAGACGAGCTATTCTCCAGAAAAACCCGAAATTATATATTGCAGTTCTTGTTTTAAAGCAGAATTTTTGTGATGTATGTTTTGGCGCCTCAAGAAATATAAAGTACTTTTTCGCATTGTTTTTCAATCAGTTGGATTCCGGCTGAAAATATTTTTTCATACATTTTTTAGAAAATAAGACGTAATGAAACAGCCAAAAAATGATTCAAAATATGAGTGGACAGGACACGCGTGGGAGAAGATGCAGTACTATGGAATTTCAGAGGGGAGAATAAAACGAATTATTCGTTTTCCTGCACGTACCGAAGAGGGAATAGCTGAGGAAACAGTCGCAGTTATGCAACCAGCAGGGACAAGTAAATATCAGGAGATATGGGTGATGTATGCATTAACTAACAACAAACGACCAACAACAAAAAATAAAAAAGAAAAGTCGCTTGATAACGCACGGCAATTTCTCGGAAGCACGTGGAAAAGAATTCGGGTTATCACTGCGTGGCGATATCCAGGGAAAAGTCCCGAACGCGATCCAATTCCAGAAGATGTTATCATGGAAATTAAGAATTTACTTTAGTTTTTTATATCAGAAATTTTTTTATTCTTACCATCTCTAATTCGCGCGAATGGTAGAATAAGGAAAAATTGGTATAATATAAATACAACATGCTTAATCTTGAACGAACACTTAAAGCACTTGCAAATCGCAGACGACTTGCAATTTTGAAATATCTAAAAAGAAAACAGGAAGCGAGTGTGGGAGAAATTGCGGGGGAGATAAAACTCTCATTTAAAGCGACTTCAAAACACCTAGGAATACTTACTGGAGTAGATATTCTTGAACATGATCAACGAAGTTTACAGATGTTTTATAGAATTGTTTCCTCCAAGGCGTTATCACCAGCAGTTCGAGCAATTCTTCTTCTCCTTTAATTCAACACACTTTTTGTTAGCGTCTCTAATTCGCGCGAATAGGCGAATAGTTGGTTTTGAAGCTATATCTAATATATGAAAAAGAAAATTTTAGGAAAGAGGTTTTTTAGTTACGATGCGGTGTCTGTTGCGCAAAAACTTCTCGGGAAAACGTTGGTGAGAAGAGCGGGTAAAAAAGAAATTCGGTGCATGATTGTGGAAACGGAAGCATATCACGGATTTCACGACAGGGCGTCGCACGCGTCACGAGGGAAAACGGAGAGGAATGCGCCTATGTTTGGTCAATCGGGTATTTGGTATGTCTATTTTACGTACGGCGTTCATTGGATGCTGAATATCGTGACTTCGCGCCCCAATCACCCCTCCGCGGTGCTTATACGTGGAATTATCACTGAGGATGGAAAGCGCTTGAACGGTCCTGCGAAAATTACTAAATTTCTAAAAATAGATAAAAAGTTAAACGAAAAAATTGCCGACAAGAAAAACGGTTTATGGATAGAAGAGGGAATAAAGGTAAATAAATCAAAAATAAAAACATCGGGGCGCGTTGGTGTACAATTTGCGGGTTCCTATTGGTCTCGCCGAAAATGGAGGTTTTTTGTGAGGTAAAGTAGTAATATAAATATATGAAATTAAGCATCGGAATTGTAGGGTTACCAAATGTAGGAAAGAGTACGCTTTTCAAAATTTTAACTTCACAGGAGGTGCATATTGCAAATTATCCATTTGCGACGATTGATCCGAATGTCGGCGTTGTTCCTGTGCCCGATGAGCGCGTTGATGTACTTGCAAAACTCAGCAATTCAAAAAAGAAAATTCCCGCGGTTGTTGAGTTTTATGATATTGCAGGACTCGTGAAGGGGGCAAACAAGGGCGAGGGATTGGGAAATCAATTTTTATCTCACATTCGCGAATGTAAGGCGATCGTGCAGGTGGTTCGTTGTTTTTCTTCCGGAGAAATTATTCACGTTGAGGGCGCACCAAATCCGGAACGAGATATTGAAATTATTAACACAGAACTTTTGTTAAAAGATCTTGATACGGTGGAAAAGCGATTACACAAAGCTGAAGCAGACGCGCGAAGCGGGAAGAAAGATATGATTCTTCTCCGTGATGTGTTAAAGAAAATAAAAACTGAATTAGAAAAAGGAATTCCTCTTTTTGCTTCTCCGGAATATTCAAACATTCTTCAATCCGCTCTCCAAACCAATTCAGGAATTATGGGAGAGCTTGGGCTTCTCACCGCAAAGGCGCAAATTTTTCTTTTGAATGGAAATGATGAAGATGTGAGCGACTCGGTCAAAGAAAAAATAAAATCAATGCACGCGGGATACGTAATTGCAAATCTTGGATCGGGGAATCCAATTCCGGAACTTATACGAAGCGCTTACACAATTCTTGACCTTATTAGTTTTCTAACAACAGGTGAGGATGAAACACGCGCATGGACGATTGTTAAAGGCGCAAAGGCACCTGAAGCGGCAGGGACCATTCATACCGATTTTCAACAAAAATTTATACGCGCGGAAGTCATTTTTTGGGAGAAATTAGTTCAGGCAGGCGGATGGAATCAGGCGAAGCAAAAAGGTTGGTTACGAATTGAGGGCAAGGAATATGTTGTACAAGATGGGGATGTTATGGTGATACGGCACGGGTAGAAAAATCAATCCGCCAGTTGGCGGACTAAACCTCAAATTTCCATGATTTGGGTTTTTATCATTTTGTCATTTAAGATTAAAATCTCTATTATATATTCATACCTTCTCGGATTATGATATACGAATTGGAAAGAGAATATTATAAGGGGCCGATGGACAAACTTCTTGAACTTATTGAAGAAAAGAAGCTTGAAATCACATCTATTGCTCTTGCTGAAGTGACTGCAGATTTTTTAAAACACATAGAGAAACTTGGAAATGACGATAAGATGAGGGAGTATATTGCCGATTTTCTTGTTGTCGCATCTAAACTCATTCTCATAAAATCAAAAACACTTCTTCCTTCAATTCCTCTCACAGAAGAGGAAGAAGCGGACATACAAAATTTTGAGTCGCGTCTTAGGTTATACCGTGAATTGAAACGCGCCGAGCCGAATATTAAAGAGAGATGGAGTGAACGTCCACAAATGATGCACCGTGAGTTTCTTATGTCAACAGGACCTCTTTTCTTTCCCCCGCGAAAAATCTCTATAGATAACCTTCAGGGAGCAATGACCAAGATTTTCGGCGAATTGCAGAAAATTATGCGTCCAGTTGTGCTTATAAAGGCGGAGATGCTTAATTTAAAAGAAAAGATACATGAGATTTTTTCTCGTCTTACCGCGTCTCCTATAGCTTTCAAAAAACTCCAAGAGGGAAAAACAAAAAGCGAAGTCGTGGTTCTTTTTCTTGCTGTTTTGCATCTCATCAAAGATCAGCTTGTAAATGTAAGTCAGGATTCGCATTTTTCGGACATCGTCGTTGCGAGAGCGGAAAAAAATGAATAAAATAAATACGCTTATATGAATGAGGAATTGAGAAAAAAAATTCCGGAGCTTGAGGCACTTCTCTTCCATTATGGAGATCCTATTTCTAAGAAGAGAATTGCAGGAATGATTGGAGTAAAAGAGGAAGAATGTGGAGAGATTATTTTGGCTCTAAGGGAAAAACTTGAAGGGGATTTTGAATGTGGGCTAATGCTTTTATCTGACAAAGACACAGTTCAGCTTGCCACAAAACCCGATTTTCAACATGTCGGAGGAAAAATAGTTGAAGAAGAATTCAAAGAACAACTCACTCCCGCGGCGCTTGAAACACTTTCTTTAATTGCATATCTCGGTCCTATTTCCCGCCCCGCGGTTGATTATGTGCGCGGAGTGAATTCAAGTTTTATTGTGCGCAATCTTCTTATGAGGGGCCTAATTGGACGCGAGCAAGGAACGGAGAGGAAAAATACGTATGAATATTCAGTAACTTTTGATTTCCTAAAACATATGGGAATAGGAAGCGTATCAGAACTTCCCGAATATGAAAAATACAGAAAAATATTTGAGGAATATAAAGAACAGGAATTTCGCGCCGAAGATGGACAGGTGGCTGCTATTTCTAAAGAAGGCGAAAATACACAAGATAATTTGCAAAATCAATGAATATACGCTGGCAATCGCTTATTTTTGTTTTCGTCATACTTATTTCCATTGTGCTAACAAATATAGATTTAGGGAGCGCTTTTACGTCTTCTTCAGAAAAACAATTTCCCAAAAATATTCCCTCGTCAGACGAAAAAGTTGATCTTTCAGGAGGGAGCGTTCGTCCAAGCGCGGAAAAAAGAAATGAGCCATCACCGATGCGCGTTTGGAGTGTGCTTGATCCCAACATCAATGCGCGTGCTGTGCTTATTCAATCTCTTGAAGAAGGGTTTCCTTTTCTTCATTACAACACACACAAGCAATGGCCGATTGCTTCTGTCACAAAATTAATGACTGCTGTTGTTGCACTTGAAAATATTGGCGCTGATAAAAAAATTCCAGTGAGCGAATTGGCGGTTGCAACCGAAGGAATAGCCGGATCTTTGAAGAGCGGGGAGGTATATGCTCTTTCTGATCTAGCGAAGATCATGCTTCTTAGTTCTTCAAATGACGCGGCGGCGGCGTTTGAGGAATATTTAGGAGGACGAGATGAATGCGCGCGTCTTATGAACAAAAAAGCGAGAGAACTTGGTATGATTGACACAATTTTTAACGATGGCGTTGGCTTATCGGATCTCAATATTTCCACAGCGAGTGATCTTCTTATTTTGAATAAATATATTATTGAGCGTCATCCGGACATTTTTATGTGGACCCGCACAAACAGTTTTCTTGTAGAACCTTTTAACGATCCAAAGACAAAAACCGTATCCAATATAATTCCTTTTGTTGATACAAAAAATTTTCTCGGGGGAAAAACGGGAACTATTGAAGCTTCACAGGAGAATTTTTCGGGTATATTCTTATTAAAAGACTACAAGGTCGCTGTAATCGTTCTTGGAAGTCCCGACCGCGCAAAGGAAATTCCCTTTCTTTTGCAGTGGGTTGAGGGTGCTTACGAGTTTCCACGTTAAACGTCAGAAATTATGGTTTTATTTGAAGCAGTACGTGCATTGATAATATTTGCAATGGCTTTCGTTATTGCACTTTTCATTACCCCATTTGTTGTGCACTTTTTGAGAAAATTTGATTTTAAAAAGAGGAATATACGAGATGAAAAGAGTGCACCCGTGTTTTATCAGTTTCATAAAGACAAATCATCAACCCCTACGATGGGAGGAGTGATTATTTGGGGTACGGTTTTTGTTATTGCAATTATTTTTTTTCTTGCAGATTTAGCGTTCGGAGGATTTGCCGGATATTTTAATTTTGTAAATCGTGCGGAAACGTATGTTCCACTTGCGGCGCTTCTTTTCGCCGCACTTGTTGGACTCGCAGACGATTTGTTCGGTATTTTAGGAATTGGTCCACATGGAGGGGGACTGAAAGTGAAACATAAACTTTTGTTATATACCCTAGTCTCTCTTGTCGGGGCATGGTGGTTTTATTTCCGCCTCGGATGGGATTCTGTCTACATTCCTTTTTTGGGAAATATTGCTCTCGGGTGGTGGTATATTCCATTTTTTGTATTTGTTATAGTTGCAAGTGCTTTTTCATCAAATGAAACTGATGGGTTAGATGGACTTGCGGCTGGTGTGATGTTTTTTGCTTTCGGAGCGTTTGCTATTGTGTCGTTCATTACACACAAATATGATTTAACAATGATGAACGCTGCTCTTTTGGGAGCACTTCTCGCATTTCTTTGGTTCAACATCCACCCAGCGAAATTTTTTATGGGAGACACCGGTTCAATGGCACTTGGAATAACACTCGGAGTGATGGCGATGATGACAAACACAGCGTTCTTTCTGCCGTTTTTCGGATTTATTCTCGTCATTGAATCGTTATCTGTGATTATTCAACTTACGAGTAAAAAATTATTTAAGAAAAAAGTATTTCTTTCCACGCCGATTCACCACCATTTTCAGGGAATCGGATGGATGGAAAGCCAAATCACGATGCGTTTTTGGATTGTGTCCGCAGTAATGACTATTTTCGGTCTCGTGGTTTTTTTCCTTGCGCGGTTCGTATAAAAGTGATCACGAATTTCGCGAATTAAATCAAATAATACGAATATAAATTCAAGAAATATGTTTTATGCTAATGATTTATTTTCAGCATTTTTTGTTTTATAATAAATAAATGAAGATTCTTTTTTGTAACCGTCCTCCTTCGTCAGAACTACGGCGGATTGCGATTTATATTTCCGATAAGAATCGGAAAGAAAACGAATCTTAATTTTATGAAAAAAATATTATTTGCAAATTGGAAGATGAATCCGCTGTCAGAGCAAGAGGCGGTGAAACTTGCGAGAGCGAGTGATTTTAAAAACGCGGTTATTATACCGCCGTTTGTATTTTTAAAGAGTGTAAAAAATGTATTAAAAAATGCATCACTTGGCGCTCAAGACACCTTTTTTGAAGAAAAAGGAGCGTTCACGGGTGAGGTGTCTCCTATGATGTTAAAAAAACTTGGAGTGAGATATGTGATTGTTGGTCATTCGGAACGCCGTCGTCTTGGAGAGAGTGATGAAATGATTGCAAAAAAAGTGAAAGCAGGAATACATGCTGGACTAAAAGTTATTTTATGTGTTGGAGAACCACTTTCTGTTTACAAAAAAGGGAAAAGGGCAATGGAAGAGTTTATAAAAAAACAATTAAGATTTATCAAGGATAAAAAAAATCTTATTGTTGCGTATGAACCAATTTGGGCAGTTGGCACTGGGAAGAATGCCGATCCGGAGGATGCGGTACATATGGCACAATTCATAAAAAATATTGTTTCGGTACCCGTGTTATACGGCGGTTCAACAAATTCAAAAAACGCAAAAAGCTTTTTGGAGAAAAAAGAAATCGCAGGATTCCTCATTGGTGGCGCAAGTTTAAATGGAAAAGAATTTCAAAAGATGATTAACGTCGCAGAGCGATTTTAGTTTGTGAAGAAGAGATAACACAACCACCTCTAATTCGCGCGAATAGGAGAATAACAGAAATTATGGATAGTGAAAAAAAAATCTGTCAAAATTGCAAGAATCAATTTGTCATTGAACCCGAGGATTTTGATTTCTACAAGAAAATTGATGTACCTCCACCGACTTTTTGTCCGGAGTGTAGATTTCAACGCCGTTTAATATTCAGAAATGAACGAACTTATTATAAAGATATCTGCGGATTATGTGGAAAAAAAATTATTTCTTTTTTTAGGCCATCGGATTCATATATTATCTATTGTTTTGAGTGTTGGTGGTCAGACAAATGGAATGGGCTCGATCACGGTGTTCAATATGATTTTTATAAAAATTTTTTTCAACAACTTGAAAGATTAGTTAAAAAAATACCCATGATAAATAGGTGGGGTTTTGATAATGTTAATTGTGATTATGCTGGGCACTGTGCTTACAGTAAAAATGTTTATCTTTCTACGTCTGTGGTAAGAGGAGAAAATATTTTTTTCTCTTATTCAGTTGATAAATCAAAAGATATCTTTGATTCTTTTATAAGTAACGAGTCGGAATTGTGTTACGAAAACATAAATTGTCAGAAAATAAATAATTCCATATTTTTATTTGATTGTAGAAATTGCTTAAGCTCAAATTTTCTGTATGATTGCGTAAATTGTCAGGATTGTTTTATGTCAAGTAATCTACGGAATAAAAGATTTTTTATAAGAAACAAAGAATACAATAAAGATGATTATTGGAAGGCGATGAAAGAGATTAACTTTGGATCATATTCTTCAAAGGAGTCTCTTGTGGAAGAATTTCATAATATGTGTGGGGAAGCGGTCCATAAATATGCTGATGTGGTTTCTTCTACAGATTGTACGGGAAACAATATTCGTAATTCAAAAAAAGTACAGAATTCTTTTCTTGTTGGTAATTCAGAAAATTTAAAAAATTGTTGGAGAATCCCGACTGGCATGAAAGATTCATACGATATTTCTGGAGCATTAGATTCGGAACTTGTTTATGAGGGGAGTATAGCTGCAGACCATAACTATATGAATAAATTTTATATACAGTGTCGTTCAACAAAAAATTCACAATATTCAATGTACTGTGGTTCTTGTGCTGATGTATTTGGGTGTGTTGGTTTAAAAAACAAGCAATACTGCATCCTAAACAAGCAATACACTAAGGAAGAATACGAATCTCTCATCC
>CAZVSK010000021.1:0-11481 GCA_964630035.1 uncultured Candidatus Saccharibacteria bacterium | reverse complement strand
TTTCTCCTTTTTTATGTGAGTAAAATAACTACCTTCTTTATATTCTGAAACGCGCAATAGGTCAATCTTTTCTTACACATTCTTCCAACGAGCAAAAATCCCGCACGGGAGGAGGCGTTTAAATTTAGATTCTTCAATGGTGAGCTCTCCCGCTTCAATTATTCCTCCGTATTTTTCCATCACACGAGAAAGATTGTTTCCATAGGCAATTCCGGAATATCCTGATGCATATCCATTCGTTAAAAAGAAAACTGGGTGTGGAGAAAGAACGCTTCCACACAAATCAAAAAGAGGAATAAGATGCTCTTCAATTTTCCACAATTCCCCTTCCGGACCATGACCGAACGCGGGAGGATCCATAATAATTCCGTCGTATTTTCTTCCCCTCTTGATTTCTCTCTTTAAAAACGCGCGAGCGTCATCCATTATCCAGCGTATGGGCGCATTTTTTAATCCAGAAATTTCTGCATTGTCTTTTGCCCACGCAATTGCTCCCTTTGACCCATCCACATGACACACTTCAGCCCCCGCTTTCGCAGACGCAAGAGTTGCGCCCCCTGTATATCCAAAAAGATTGAGTACAGATATTTTCCTACCCGACTTTCTTATGAGTTCTTCAATCCATATCCAATTCTGAACCTGTTCGGGAAAAACACCAGTGTGTTTGAACGCGCTTGGCTTGATATAAAAATTCAAACCTCCAAGCTCAATATCCCATTTGTTAGGAATATCTTTCTTCAAAGACCACGAAGCGTTGCGCGCGGAACGCGAAAAAACTCCGTCCGCTTTTTTCCATATGGATTCGGACATCTTTTTTCCCCAAATTGCCTGCGGGTCGGGACGTGAGAGAATATGTTTTCCATATCTCTCTAATTTCTCCCCGTCTCCACTATCTAAAAGTTCGTAGTCACGAGACGCACATGTTTTTTCTATCATTCCCATGTTCATAATAAATACTTTATATCATATTCCAAACAATAATTGAAATGCGTCTATTTGATACAAAATGGAAAAAACACTACCATAAACACATGCGCATCCTTATTATTGAAGACACAGTGAACGATCTTTCGTATTATGCTCCCCTTTTCAACGAACATCGCGAAGTTTCTTTTCTCTTTCTTTCTCACGAAAGAGATTTTACGAAAGAGAAGCTGGAAAATCTCGCGGAACTCGTTTCCGAGGATCTCTTCCGCAAGGTTAAAAAATTCCATGTGTGTGATGAAAACTCCATACAAGAATTTCTTGCGTCTCACACTTTTGATTTTTACATTCTTGATTCACTTAAAGGATACGCGAAACACATTGCGGAAAACACGCCATGCACAAAAGAAAACACGGCTTTTTTCACAAGCACGAGCGTCTTTAAAGATGAAATGAAAAAAGAAGGATATCGGGCATACAAAAAAACGGAAATGGAAATTCTTGTAGACGAGTGCCTTTCTGCGTGATATTCTAAGAAAAGAATATTGACAAAGGGGGCACAATGAAAGGAAAAGACGCCGGCTCTATCCCTAAATGTTTTCGGTGTGGAAATCGATCTGTCGTGTCGGGATTTGAAGATGGATCTATCAATGCAAATTTTGGTTTTGTATGCCTTACATGCAAAATGTTTTACATTTTCCCCCCACCGCTCCGAACAAGACATTGGAATATGGCAAAAAAAGCTTATGACATGTCTGCTCTCCAAGACGAGAGAATACAGAAAGTTATGGACTACATCAAAGCCTCTTCACATACATAAAAGAAGAGGTTTTTTAAAAAAGTTGAATTTGTCTATTTAAAAGAGTAGTATGATGACAGAACCAGAACAATATTAATAAGGAGTGTGGTATGGAATCTCCACAAAAAATGGAAGAAAACGAATATCCACATTGTCCTCAATGCGGACAAAAATCGGAAAAATCAGTAAGTCTTATGCGAAGAGATTTTGGAATGAGGAGATTTGAAATTCAGATTTTTTTCTGCAAAATATGTTTAGTTGAGTTTGTTTCCAAAAAATTTCTTGTTCAATGTATTAAAAAATACGGAAAACCTATCTTCATTACAAAAGAAGAAATGTTTGAAAAAGTAGAAGCACAAGTAAAAAAATATTTTTCTCAGTGTTACCCCCATAAAGGGATATATGTGGAGGAATAAAAAATGGAACCAAAAGATTACAGACGCTTATGCCCTAAAACCACGTGTCTCAACAAAGAAGGCGAAAGAACGGAGATAACTCCAGTTATTTGCATCACGACACAATTTGGGAAAAAAGAATTTATGTATCCGCGCTTCATATGTTTCACATGTGCGACTGAGTTCATAAACCAAAAACTTCTTACCAAACTGATTCATGAATATACTGAATCGCTTCCGCTCCGAAAAGAGATGATCATGACGCTCAGAGATGAAATAAAAAAATCTGCGCGCGAATGCGGACGGAAATATATATTTATTCACAAAATAAAAAATGCCCCTGTATAGGGGCTTTTTATTTAATGTATTCTTGTGTTGATATTCCAACAGGCAGCAATAAAAATTTTTGCGCTTTCACTCTCGCTTCTTCCTTGAAAAAAGGAAAAAAACTTATTCCACATGAAACCAAATACATATTTACATTTTTCTTTCATTTGCATTCTCCTTTTTTAAAATACTCACAATATCATACAATGCGCAAACAATAAGTCAATAATATATTTTAAAAAAATCCCCATTAACAGAGTTGCTAATGAGGTTTTTTGTTTTACACAATTTTTAAGAACACCCACCCGATGAATCACCACACTGAAGACATGTTGAGCATGTTCCAGTTCGCACCATAATACCACCGCATTTTCTGCATGCAATATCAGTGGATACGCTTCTTCCTTTTTCCTTCTGTGTTTTAATGGAAAGACTTTCTTCACTTGAAACAGAGTGCGGCGTCACCGTCGTCGCAACCTTCATCGTCACTTCCGCAACCTCATTTTCTCCGTTTTCCTTCTGTATTTCTGCATTTTCACTAAGAAGAGGCGTCATCCCGAATTCACTCAAATCATCCGGTCCAAGGAATCTGAATACGAGATATCTGAAAATATAATCAACTATACTTGTCGCAATACGAATATCTTGATTCTCTGTAAAACCCGCTGGCTCAAAACGCGTATACACAAATTTTTGTGCAAGTTCTTTTAATGGTACACCATACTGAAGAGCAAGCGAAACGGAAATCGCAAATACATCAAGAAGGCCGGAGAGTGTACTTCCTTGTTTTGACATTCTGATAAACAATTCTCCCAATCTTCCATCTTCATACATACTGTATGTTAAATATCCTTCGTGTCCCGCAATAGAAAACTTATGTGTTTCAGATATCCTTGTGCTTGGAAGACGTTTGCGATAAACAAATTCCTCTCTGTTTGATTTTCCTGTTTTAGATTTTGAACTCGCTGACGTATTAAGAGGTTGAGTCGCTTTAGATCCATCACGATACACCGCAAACGCCTTGATGCCGAGCTTCCATGCCATCATGTATGCGTCTGCAATTTCCTCTTTTGTTGTTTCATTGGACATGTTGAATGTTTTTGAGATCGCGCCGGAAATAAATGGTTGTACAGCACCCACCATTTTTACATGCCCTTTCCATGAAATAGATCGTGTTCCTTTTTCCGGACGCACAGCACAATCAAAAACAGGAAGATGTTCGTTTTTAATATGTGGAGCTCCTTCAGAAGTTCCGTGTTCGGAAATCCACGATACTATTTCTCTCCTCTCATTTTCTAAATATCCCAAATTTTCCAGCGCGGATTCAACGCTTGCGTTTACAATTTTCATCATTCCCCCTCCAACAAGTTGTTTATATTTCACAAGAGAAAAATCTGGCTCAATTCCCGTAGTATCACAATCCATCATGAATGAAATTGTTCCCGTCGGAGCAATCACGGTCACTTGAGAATTTCTGAATCCATTTCGTTTTCCGAGATTGTACGCTTTCTCCCAAACCATTCTCGATTCTTCCATAAGTTGTTCGTCGCGGACAAAAAACGAATCAATCGCGCGCGATGCAACTCCGTGCATTCTTATGACATTCAACATTGGATCTCTGTTGATTTCAAATCCTTCAAATGGCCCCATACGTTCCGCAAGCACTGCTGAAAATCTATATGCCTCACCCGACATAAGTGAAGAAATCGCCCCAGCCCATGCACGAGCTTCATCAGAATCATAAGGAATACCTTTTCTCATAAGAAATGCTCCAAGGTTCGCGAAACCGAGTCCAAGTTGCCTGAATTTATGCGCATTTTCTCCTATTTTTGGTGTTGGATAGCTTGAACCATCCACAATAATTTCTTGAGCTAAAATAAATGTATCCACAGCAGCAACAAATTCTTTTGTCATAAACGTACCATCTTCACGAAGGAACTTAAGAAGATTGATAGAAGCAAGATTGCACGCCGAGTCATCAATATGCATATATTCTGAACACGGATTTGAAGCATTGATTCTCCCTGAATTTGGGCATGTATGCCATTTATTAATTGTTGTATCAAACTGAACGCCGGGATCTCCACACTCCCAAGCCGCTTGACCAATCTCATTCAAAAGCCAACGCGCGCTATATTGATGTGCTGGAGTTCCTGATGTTCTATATATTGTCTCCCATGTCTCATCGCGCTCAACAGATTCCATAAATTTATCAGAAATCCTAACAGAGTTATTTGCGTTTTGATATTGAATTGAATTCCATGCCTCGTTGTTCAAATCCGACATGTTGTATCCCGCTTCCATAAGCGCGCGAATTTTTTTCTCTTCATCCGCTTTTGCGCGCACAAAATCCAAAATATCCGGATGATCTATATCAAGCACAACCATTTTCGCCGCGCGTCGAGTTGTTCCTCCGGACTTAATCATCCCAGCAACCGAATCTGCCCCGCGCATGAATGATACCGGACCAGATGATTTCCCTCCTTGTGAAAGAGGTTCTGATTTTGCACGCAAAGGAGAAAGATTAACACCGGAACCAGAACCACCTCTGAAAATCATTCCTTCTGTTTTGATCCAATCCAAAATGGAATTCATATCGTCTTTCACAGAAAGAATAAAACACGCGGAACACTGAGGATGTTCGCGCGTTCCCACATTAAACCACACCGGACTATTAAACGAACCCATTTGATACACAATTAGATGTGTAAGTTCTTCTTCAAAAATCTGAGCTTGTTCTTTTGAAGCAAAATATCCAAACTTCTCTCCCCATTCGCGAATTGTCCGCGTCACGCGAGAAATCATTGTCTTTAGACTGTCTTCACGTTCAGGAGAACCGAGTTTTCCGCGAAGATATTTTGATGCTGTGATGTTCACAGCATTCATTGACCAAAAATCCGGAAATTCAACGTTCTTTTGTTCAAAAACTTTTTTTTCTCCACCCACCGCAACGTCGCGACGCACCCATTGAATTTCATCAAATGGATGAATTCCTTCTTTTGTAAAAATTCTCTTCAGAGAAATATTTTTTTCTCCCTTTTGGGGAGCAAATAATTTTTTTTGTTTTTTTGATGCACGCACTCGTGTCATAATTTTTTTTCTCTTTCATTGTAAACCAATTTTCAAAAAAGAAAATGTGGATAATTTTACATCACAAAGGTATTTTTTTGTAAAAAAATATTTTTGTGACACATGTGCAAAATATTTCAAAACAAAAATATAAAGAATGCAAATTTTTTATTTTTTTTGCGTTTTTCACATATTTTTAGAACACAAAAAAGAAAAAAATCAAAGATTTTTACTTTTTCTTAAATTTTTCTTGAAAAAATATGTAACGTTTCATTAAAAAACGCTTATTTTAAATAGTTTTACAAAAAAAGATGTGATTGAATAGAAAAAACATAGGAAAATAAAAATTGCTGACAATGGTATCCCGGCGAAACCTACTTTCCCTGCCCCGAAGGGCTAGTATCATCGGCGCGTATCGCTTTTACTTCCGAGTTCGGAATGGAATCGGGTAGGTCACAATACGCTAAATCACCAGGAGACCGCTATCAGCAATCCCCTTTTAAAAATTTTCGCATTGAAATCAACTTAATTGAGATAGAAATCAAACTATTCTCCTTGTGAGTAAGCATGATGTATATTAGTACCCCTCGGCTAAACACGTTACCGTGCGTACACCTAGGGCCTATCAACCTGGTAGTCTTCCAGGAAACATTGTCTTGATTGCTCAAGACGGTATCTAATCTTGGGAGAGGCTTCGCGCTTAGATGCTTTCAGCGCTTATCCCGTCCGAACATAGCTACTCGGCATTTCACCTGGTGGCAAAGCCGATAGACCAGAGGTTCGTTCATCCCGGTCCTCTCGTACTAGGGACGACTTCCCTCAGATACCCACGCTGACAGCAGATAGAGACCAACCTGTCTCACGACGGTTTGAACCCAGCTCGCGTACCACTTTAATTGGCGAACAGCCAAACCCTTGGGACCTTCTCCAGCCCCGGGATGTGGTGAGCCGACATCGAGGTGCCGAGCGTTGTCGTCGCTAGGGACGCTCAGACAACACCAGCCTGTTATCCCCGGAGTAACTTTTATCCGTTATCTCCTACCTTTCTATAAAGAATAGTCGGGTCGCTAACCTCTGCTTTCGCACCTGCGCGACTTGTAAGTCTTGCAGTCAAGCCAGCTTTTGCGTTTGCACTTTAGGCGCGATTTCCATCCGCGCCAAGCTGACCATAATAGGCCCCTCCGTTACCTTTTAGGAGGGTTCCGCCCCAGAAAAACTGCCCGCCAGGCACTGTTCCCAAACGTTTTTGCCGTTCAGGTTAGACAGTAACAATCACAAGATGGGTGTTTCATTGGCGCCTCCATCCCAACCGAAATCGGGACTTCAAAGGCTCCCCACTACGCTACGCATGTGACCATTACAATCAATACCAAGCTACAGTAAAGCTTCCGGGGTCTTTTCGTCTTGCTGCCAGTAACCCGCGTCTTCACGGGTCTCGCAATTTCATCGAGCTCTTCGTTGAGACAGTTCTCCGATCGTTACGCCTTTCATGCGCTCCGGAACTTACCCGGAAAGGAATTGCGCTACTTTAACACGGTTATAGTTACCGCGGACATTGACGAGGGCTTCGGCCAGTCAGCAATAAAATCTTGCGATCCTATCACCGCCAGCGTTAACCTTCTCGCATCGGTCAGGCGTCACCCCCTATACATCCTCTTACGAGTTCGCAGGGAGCTGTGTTTTTGGTAAACAGTCGCCAGAGAGACTTTCGCTGCGCCCCGATGCTCTTGCGAGATCGGGGAAGGCTTATCCCGAAGTTACGCCTAGCTTTTTTGCCGAGTTCCTTAACGAAGACTCACTCGTTCCCCTGAGGCTACTCGCCTCATCCACCAGTGGCGGTTTACGGTACGGATTCCTTAATGTTAACCTTAGAAGTTTTTCTCGGAGATGCGCTCAATCGACTTGCTATGGGAAAATCCCATAACTCGCCTCTTCTCTGGGATGTGCAATTGAATGCAGTGTCACGGATTTTCCTGTGACACATCCTCGATTGAGAATGCCAAACCATTAAGGCACTCAACCTACTGCATCTCGTCCCTCCATCGAACAATAAGGAAGGGCCGGAATATTAACCGGCTGTCCATCGCGTTCGGCTTTCGCCATTCGCTTAGGGCCGCCTCACCCTCCGCCGATTTTCGTTGCGGAGGAAACCTTGGATTTGCGGGGTGCGCGGTTTTCACGCGCATTGCGATTACTCATGCCAACATTCTCTCTTCATTGCGCTCCACAGGCCCTCACGGGTCCGGCTTCAATGCACAATGAATGCTCTCCTACCACGCCAATGCTCTGCATTGGAATTTCCAATTACTAAATTCTAAATTTTAAATAAAATCAAAATGAAAAAATGTTTAAAACATTCAGACATTAAAAAATTCAATTAAAATTAGAAATTTAAAACTCGTTATTCCAGTGCAAAACACTGGCATCCGCGTCTTCGGTAATATGCTTTAGCCCCGATAAATTTTCGGCGCCGTGGTCCTCGAATAGTGAGTTGTTACACACTCTTTAAAGGATGGCTACCTCTAAGCCAACCTCCTATCTGTTAATGGAACACGACTACCTTTGACACTTAGCATATATTTAGGGACCTTAGACGGCGATCTGGGCTCTTCCCCTCGCGACCATGGAGCTTAGCCCCCACAGTCTGACTGCCAGGAAACGGTATCTCGGTATTCGAAGTTTGATTGATCGCGCGAGGTTTCCCCCTTTCACGATCATCCAGCGCTCTACCCCCAAGAACCTCTTGCCTGACGCTAGTCCTAAAACTATTTCGGAGAGAACCAGCTATTACTGAACTCGATTAGCTTTTCACTCCTTACCCCAGCTCATCCGAGAGTGTTGAACAACTCACCAGTTCGGGCCTCCATCCCGCCTTCGCGGGACTTCACCCTGGCCAGGGCAAGCTCGTCCAGTTTCGGGTCTTACGCATACCGCTCCAGTGCAAAGCACTGGGTTTCGCGCTATTCACACTCGCTTTCGCTACGCCTCCTCCGCGTAAACGGATTAAACTCGCGACATACGTAAACTCGTTGGCTCATTCTTCAATAGGCACACCGTCACCCCGTGCGCGCTGCGCGCAGCAAATAGCATGTAGCAAAGAGCAAATATTTTTTTCCATTTGCAATTCGCCATTCGCTCCGTGCTGTGTGCAACGCACACTTAAGGCTCCGGTTCTTTGTAAGTGAATGGTTTCAGGTACTATTTCATCGCCCTAACAGGGCTGCTTTTCACCTTTCCCTCACGGTACTAGTTCACTATCGGTCACATAACGTATTTAGCCTTAGGAGATAGTACTCCTAGATTCCCTCGTGGTTTTTTTGCCTCGAGGTACTCAAGAACAAGAAAAAATTGGTTGCTTCGTTTTCGCATACGAGACGATCGCTCTCTATGGTTGCGCGTTCCAGCGCATTCTGCTAACGAAACAATTTATAACCAATCTTTTGTGAATCGCAAAGTCCTTCAACTCGTTCAGGACTATGCGAAACACAAAAACTTTCTAGTCTTACAACCCCAGCCGTTGCACAGCAACGGAATTTCCAATTACTAAATTCTAAATTTTAAATAAAATTCAAATGAAAAAATGTTTAAAACATTCAGACATTAAAAAATTCAATTAAAATTAGAAATTAAAAATTCGTCATTCCGGTGCTGTACACCGATTGGTTTGGGCTCTTCCCGTTTCGCTCGCCGCTACTCAGGGAATAATAGTTATTCTCTTTTCCTCTGGTTACTGAAATGTTTTACTTCACCAGGTACGCTACCGCACTCTGCGCGGAAATCCCAAATCACAAGCACCAAAATCAAAACAATATCAAAATATAAAATCTAAATGACTGAAACGTATTCCGTTTTGGCATTTGAAATTTGAGATTTTGAATTTGTTTGAAATTTAGAATTTGAAATTTAGAATTTCCGCGCAAAGCACGGTTAACCGTGGTTTGCACGGTTGGGTTTCCCCATTCGGACATCTCCGGATCGTAGGTTGCTACACACCTCCCCGAAGCTTATCGCAGCTACACCGCGTCCTTCATCGCCATTATGTGCCAAGGCATCCGCCATTCACATTCTTGTGCTTAATCACCGAAGAGAATGTTGTCTAATTTCTACCTCAATAAAATTGATTTCAATACTATGCACTTGTTAATCTACGCAAGATGAAAAAAGAAAACCGCCTTTTTGAGGCGGAGCGTCTACACACAGGTAATAACACCGTTTTAGGGCTTCGCCTTAATATGTGTATTCTTATTCATCAGCCTGACCATTATACACGAACCTCCAAAAATAAGTCAATACCCTCATAATCTCTAGTAATTATGAGGGTGTTGACCCACCTCCTTGATCGTCCTTTGGTTGTGAGATGGTCAAGCTCTGTTAAATAGGGTCTGCCTATACCAAAGCTCCTATTATTTGCAACACTTTACCCACCCTTTTTGAAAAATTGACAAATACATTACAACGGTGTATAATTATAGATAGAATCAATAGGTACCAAAAACTTATTTTAATAACTAAAAAGGAGTCTGAAATGAAAGAAAAACAACTTACCCCAAACCCAAACATCCGTCTTGTTATTAATGGCGGAAGCAACATCCTTGACGCAGCCACAGTTCCGGTAGAATGGCACTTCTCCGAAGAGTTGATTGCAAAAAACCCTCAATATATAGTAATTTGCGATCATGAGTATTCGATAGAGAGATTAAAAGACTTTGTTCATGAAACATCCGGAAACAGATATTATTCGAAGGTAACAAGTCTTGTAAAATATCTGCAACTTTTTCGCCCCGGCAGACACCATCTTTTTGTTATGGTGTTTTACGGAGACGACGCATATAAGTATATGTCTTCTTTCACAAGCAAAGGCAAGAAAACATATAACTGCAACGTAAGCTACACAATGCTTCAAAACAAATTTAACAATGAATTCTGCATGGAAACAACGTTTGTTGAATTTGATGTTCCTGAAGAATTGTTTGCGAAAAAACCGGAAACAAAATTTGGAATGATGATGTGGAACTACGTGAACAAGTGGTATTCAGAAAAACCGAGCGATGAATGTCAATACAGAAAAAGAAAAATTATGGCATTTACTCTTAAACCAATTGCTTTTCTTATTCTTTGGTTGCTCGCATCGGTTTTCGGAACACTCTACACACTCATCGGCTGTGGTTTTATATTATTCCTCGGTTACCGACCAATATCACTGCATAAAAATATTCTTGCTGCTATAAAAATGGATGGCGACGAATTTCAACCTGATCTGCGATTTCACCAAGACTGGGACGAATGGCGAATCTGGAAAGACAAATGGACAGACGGCGGACCTACACTCATCCCCACACTTCTCGTTCCGTGGATATTCATTCTTACACTTTGCGGTCTGATTTGTGTAGGATATCTTTTCATCTCATACCTAATTCCAAATATTGTTTCTATAGCGGTATGGGCTGCCGCGGCAGCAATCACTTTTGTGTTCTCTTGGTTATTCTTAAAGTCATACACAAGTGAAGAAAGTAAAGAAAAAAGAAATCAAAGTGCTCAATTGAAAAAGGAAAAACGCGAAGAGGAAAAAGCACGTATTAAAAAAGACGTAGAAGATAGGATTGCTGATTTTCTTAAAAGCCATGCATCGCTTTCCTCAATGCCAGAAAAGGTTGAGGTAAAAAGAGTAATCCCGGTTGTTGACACAGTGACACGGTTTACACTCCGCTTTTGGAATCTAAAGGCAAAAGTGTGCAAGCCGTTCGCTCGCTAGTTAACTAGAGTATTAAAATATCCCGATGATATATATCGGGATATTTTTTTATACACTTTATCTGTTATTTCCTGATTTTCTATTCCCTAACAATAATTTCTATGACTGATAATCCCGATTCTTTAATTTCTTCTTCCATAAATTACTGCATTCTTTTTGCATCTACTATTCAACACCAAACATCAAACATACACCATTCTCTATTCTAATGTTCT
>CAZVSK010000020.1:4752-11925 GCA_964630035.1 uncultured Candidatus Saccharibacteria bacterium | reverse complement strand
CACCAAAAGAAACATCCGCCGGTTGGTGGATGTTTTTACTAATAAAGACATTTTAGTAGTATAATCAAACCATGATTCGTAAAATAATACGAAAATTGAGAGAAAAAAGATTTAATTACGAACCGCTTGTGAAGATTGTCCTTGATGGCGATCGGATTGTGAAGAATTTTCGCGCATTTCAATCTCTCCGTTCAGGCACACAAGTTGCTCCGGTCTTAAAAAGTAATGCATATGGGCACGGACTTCTTCTTGTTGGTAAAAAATTAGATAAAGAAAAACCCCCATTTTTTGTTGTTGATTCATATCATGAAGCTCTAATGCTTAAAAATGAAGGAATTAAATCCGACATTTTGGTGTTGGGATACACTTTCCCCAAAAATATTTTAAATGCGAAGCGAAATGACATTGTGTTTGGAATAAACACATGGGAACAACTTCAAGAAATTGCTGGCACTCTTTCTAATACAAAGCGTTTCCACCTAAAAATTGATACAGGAATGCATAGGCAGGGAATTTTAATAGAGAATTTGGATCGCGCAATCCAATTGATACTAAAAAATCCGCATATTGTTCTTGAAGGCGTATGTTCTCATTTTGCCGATGCTGATGTGAGTGGTTCAGAAATTACTCGCGCACAGATTTCTCTATGGAATGATGTTGTTGGAAAAATAAAAAATACGTTTCCTAATATTTTATATTCACACATAGAAGCAACCGCAGGGACGCGTTATGGAAACGCTGTTCAGGGAAATGTTGTTCGCGTTGGTCTTGGAATATACGGAATTGATAATGGAGAAAAAAGAAACATCAATATTTCTCCAGTATTGCGTATGGAATCAATTGTTGTTGGAATAAAAAATCTTCGTAAAGGCGAGTGTGTTGGATATAATGCGACGTTTTGCGCCGATCGCGATATGACCATTGCCACAGTTCCCGTCGGATATTTTGAAGGGGTTGATCGGAGGCTTTCTCAAAAAGGATTTTTCAAAATAAAAAACATTTATTGCCCGATTATCGGGCGCGTTAATATGAATATGACAAGTGTTGATATTTCCGGAGTTGAAGGTGTGAAAGAGGGGGATAGCGTTGAAATTGTAAGTGACATGGCGGGTGATAAAAACTCAATTGAATCAATGGCAAGGGTATGTGAAACTATTCCCTATGACATATTAGTCGGTATTCCTGAACGCATACGGAGAACAATACAATAATTAACGACTTGCGATGTCGTAATAGTGAATGACGGATTACAAATTTAAAACTGTTATTTTCGCTCCGAGTTTTGCAAGTCGGTGTGCGAGATCTTCATAACCCCTGTTAATAGAATAAACATTTCTTAATATGGACGTTCCACGTGCAGCGAGCATTCCTATAAGTATAATTGCGGCAGGTCTCAAAGCCGGGGGGCAAACCACTTCGGCTGGTTTCAATTTTGTGGGGCCTTTCACATATACGCGATGTGGATCCGCAAGTATTAGATCGGCACCGAGTTTTGTGAGTTCCATATAGTAAATCGCTCTGTTTTCATAAACCCAATCGTGTATTAGAGTTTGTCCCTTTGCTTGCGTTGCGATTGGAACAAAAAATGGGAGATTGTCTATATTAAGTCCGGGGAAAGGGCGGGCTTCTATTTTTTCTTCAAGAGCTTTGAGCGAGGATGGGAGGGTGCATATATCAACAAGTCGCGTGTATCCGTTTTCTGACATATATCTTTTTAGAATTTTATATTTAAATCCCATTTTTTCTAACTTCAAAAGTTCAAGTTCAAGAAAATCAATAGGACATCGCTCAATGACAATAGAAGAATTTGTGGTTGCGGCTATAGAGAGAAAAAGCATGGATTCAATCGGATCTTCTCCCGGAGAAAATTTAATTGTTTCATTTATATTTTCTTTTCCATACACAGTAAGAGTTGTTGTGCCTATTCCGTCAATTCGCACGCCGAGCACTTTGAGGAATTCACAGAGATCCTGCACCATGTAATTCGCGGAGGCGAAAGAGATGATTGTTTTTCCGGGAATTGTGGCGGCCGCCATAAGGGCATTTTCTGTTACAGTGTCTCCTGATTCGTAGAGGACAATTTTCGCACCTTTTTTGAGTTTTGGAGCGTATATGTGGTATGACGTATCTTTTGTCTTTATTTTTACACCAAGCTTCTCAAGAGCAAAAAAATGAGGTCGCACCGTTCTTGAACCAAGCCGACATCCACCCGTCTGTGGTATTTCAAATTCTTTTAATTCGTGCAAAAGAGGACCTATAAACATAATGATACTTCGCGTTCTTTCAGCAGCAGTTTTATCAAGCGCTGAGAAATTAAGATATTTCGGACGGGATAGAGTTAGATCGTTTCCATTCCATTTTGCACTTACTCCGATGCTTTGTAGAACTTCTATGATTCTATTCACCTCTTCTATTTTAGGCATGCGTGAGAGTATGGTCGTTCCTTTGTTGACAAGTGATGCGCACAAAAGAGACACGGCTGAATTCTTCGCCGTGTTCGTTTTCACAGTTCCTGAAAGCGGGGAACCCCCATCAATCTTGAAGTTTATTGTTTTCTTTGCGTATGCCGAAGGATTGCGTTTTGCCATACCCTCTCTCTACGCATTAATTATACTATCCTTCCTGAAGTACAACAATTTCCGCTCTGCTGATTCCGAATTCTATCGCATCTTGTTTTGTTGGCATCCATATATCCACAAAGTTCGTCTTTCTTGTATGCATTCTATCTTCCACAACAAAAACTTTATCTCCGAAAATATCAGGAATCATGATTTTTGTTCCGAAGGGTAGGAAGTTGGCGGCGACAATTCCGTCCCGCACCTTTGTCATGGAGGCCGTGATAAAAGGCGTATCATCGGTTTCTTCCGGTGTACTTGAATATGCCGTCAACCACACTTTTTTTGTCCATGAAGTGTTTTCCTCGCTTTCTGCGGCCCTTGCCACGACAACCTGTCCACTACGCGTTTCATGTCCGGCATCGGGAGTTGTTCCCGGTTCCGGCATACCGAAAAATGACATGATTGCCAAAAATCCAATAATAAATAATCGTTTTCCCATAAAAAAAGCCCTCTTTTTGAGGATGGGCTTATTCTATCACATCCACAGATTTTTGCAACCTTTTTGGGGGTGGAATGAAGCTTTGATATATGCTATAATAGACACATGTATAAAAGAGCTAGTATTTATGCTAGTTTTTTGCTCATTCTGGGCCTTCTTGGTTCCCCGGTATCTTTTGGGGCGTCCAGAGACCTTGAGGCAAGTCTTAATCTGAAAACAGAAGGCGTGGGTCTTCTTCCTATAAGCCCGCTTTATTTTCTTAAGGAGGTAAAAAGGGATCTTATGCGTTTTTTCACTAAAGATCCGGTTTCAGAGGCAATGCTTGAGCTTAGGATTGTTAATGAAAAAGCAGCCGAACTCAAAAAAATACAGGAATTTAAACCAAACGACGTTCCGGATATTGCAAAGGCGATGGAGAACTATAAGTCATCTCAAATCAGACTTTCTTCAAAACTGAAAGAGATAGAAGAACTTCCGAGCGGAAGAGCATCAACAAAACTTATTGAGGAATTAGCTTCAAAAGCGATTCTACATGAGCAGTTTCTGCGATCGTTTGAGAAGGAGTATGAAAATCGGGGGGAAATAAAAAATCTTGCCGATGGAGCAAAAAAAGAACTTGAAGAAACGACGAGAGTCATTTCGCAAACAGTTCCTGCAGAAAAGCTCGTGCCTGCAATGAGAAAAACTATTGTATCCACAACAACTCCTAAGATTGCAGATGAAATGAAGCAGGAAGCAATTCAAGCCGTAATTTTAAATCTTGAAGAAGGAGCGCCCGAAGAATCAAAAGGGACATTTGCTGAGCTTAAAAATGAGTTTTCTTTTTCCACATCAACCACATCCACACCCGCCTTTGCAACAGCCACATCAACTCCGATTTCTACAAGCACACCCGCTCTCATATCAACATCAACCGTGGAGACAACGAGCACGCTTATTGTTCCGAACGTTTCTCCATAGAATACAAAAGGTCACATTCATCAATTTTATAGAACATGAATCCTACAAATCCGATAGAACAATTTGCCGCAGAAAATCCGACACTCTTTTTCGTGATTGTTGCAGTTCTTACGGCGTGGACTCTTTACTGGAAAGGAATGGCCTTATGGAAATCGGCTAAATTGGATAAGCAGGGATGGTTTATCGCTCTACTTGTTATTAATACAGTTGGTATACTTGAGATACTCTACCTATACGTTTTCAGCAAGAAGAACGATGAGCAAAAACAAATAAAATAAAGTAAATGAAATCCCCGTTCGCATATTCCAGTTATTGGATAGCGGACGGGGATTTTGCTTTTTCTCCAACGTTTCAGTAATGTTGAAATGATATGTTTCAAATTGTTTCAAAAAATAAACCAGCTGGGGATCAACCGAGAGCGATCAAAAAACTTGTGGAAGGTATTGGTAAAGGACACGCATATCAAACACTTTTGGGCGTCACCGGATCTGGTAAGACATTTACAATTGCAAATGTGATAGAAAAGATTGGAAAGCCGACACTTGTTATTGCACACAACAAAACACTTGCTGCACAACTTACAAATGAGTTCCGTGAATTATTTCCGCATAATTCAGTGAATTATTTTGTATCGTATTACGATTATTATCAGCCGGAGGCGTATATTCCTTCATCTGATACTTATATTGGAAAGGAAGCGATGATCAACGATGAAATTGATAAATTAAGACACGCAGCGACAACGGCGCTTCTAACGCGAAAAGACGTGATTATCGTGGCTTCCGTATCATGTATTTATGGTCTTGGTGCTCCGGAGGAATATGCGGAAAATATTTTTCATCTGCGTGTCGGTGATATTTTGGAAAGAAATACGTTTGTTAAGAAACTTATTCGTCTTCAATATCACAGGACGAATTCTGATTTGACTCGCGGATCATTTCGTTTGCGCGGAGATCAGTGGGAGATTATGCCCCCTGATAGGGAACGAGTATATCTTTTTGAAATTAAAAAAAATGTGATTTTATCCATTTTTGAAATCACCCCCGCTGAAGGTTTTAGAAAAGGAAAGACGCCGTCTTTAAAAGAAGTTTTCATTTCTCCCGCAAAACACTTCATCACTCCCGCTTCGGAACGTGAGCGAGCTATTGTGGCAATACAAAAAGAGTTGAAAGATCAATTGGAAAAATTTGAAAAAGAAGGGAAGCTTCTTGAGGCCGAACGCCTTGAGAGAAGGACAAAATATGACATGGCTATGATGAGAGAAATCGGATATTGCAATGGAATAGAAAATTATTCACGCCATCTTTCTGGACGTCCAGCCGGAGCTCCACCTGATACACTTCTTGATTATTTTCCATCGTCTGAAAAAGGCGGGTTCCTCACAATTATTGATGAATCGCACGTTACCGTTCCACAAATACAAGGAATGCACGCTGGAGACGCGTCACGAAAGAAAACCCTTGTGGAATACGGTTTTCGCCTTCCTTCCGCAGTGGATAACCGCCCTCTCACATTTAAGGAATTTGAAAAACGCGTGGGTCAGGTGATTTTCACGTCTGCAACGCCGGGGGATTATGAAAAAAAGAAAAGCGAGCACATTGTTGAGCAGATTATCCGTCCAACAGGACTTGTGGATCCAAAGATTATAATACGCCCCGTGCGGGGACAGATTGACGATCTCATTCCCCGTATTGAGGAACGCGTGAATCCGAGAAATGGCGGAGAGAAAGAGCGTGTTCTCGTAACGACACTCACAAAAAAAATGGCCGAGGATCTTTCGGCATATCTTGAAGAAAAGAAAATAAAAGTGACATATCTTCACAGCGATGTGAAAACTCTTGATCGCATAAAAATACTCACTCTTTTGAGAAGGGGGTCGTCTGCAGGCGGGTATGATGTTCTTGTTGGTGTTAATCTTCTTCGCGAAGGTCTTGATCTTCCTGAAGTTTCTCTTGTTGCAATTCTTGATGCGGACAAGGAAGGATTTTTGAGAAGTGAAACGTCTCTTGTGCAGACAATTGGACGCGCCGCCCGCAATGTGCGAGGAGAAGTCGTGATGTATGCCGATCATATCACTGGGTCCGTTGAGCGTGCTGTGAGAGAAACGGAAAGGAGGAGAAAATTGCAGATGGAATATAACAAAAAACATAAGATTACCCCGAAAACAATTATCAAAGAAATCAAAGATATTCTTCCCGCGGAAGAAATTCTCAATCTGGAAATAACTCCGATTCCGCGTTCCCAAAAGGGAATTGAATCTGCTATTCGGGAGAAAGAAGGAGAAATGAAGCGCGCAGCGGAAGAACTTCATTTTGAGCTTGCGGCGATTCTTCGTGATGAGTTGAAAATTCTCAAAAAAGAAAGAGAAAAAAAGCAGAAAAAAAGCGTTTCGCGTGGCGGTAGGCGTGTGCATCGTGTATAATGATAAAGTATGACGAGGGCACAAATCATCACATTGACACTTCTCGGCGTATGCGTACTGGGGCTTATTACTTTTGGAATTTTTTATCAAAAAAACATTCTTGTCGGCATTGATGAAGAAAAAACACCCGAGGAATTGATACCGCCCGAAGAGGAAGCTGAAACATTCGGATATTCTCCAAATATTCCTCAAGAGGTGGTGACAACAACTCCGGAAATTGTAAATACTCCGGCGGCACCGGGAGCCAAATTGTCATTCGGCATAGTAGATGTAAAGATACGAAAAGAAGGTTTCTCACCATCGCAGATTGCAATGAAGCAAGGGAATTTTTTAAAGATAAATGTGATTGCGGAAGATGGAGATTATGATTTTTCCATTCCATCTCTCTCGCTCTATACGAGCGTCAAAATAGGGGAATCAAAACCTGTCACTTTCACAGCAGACACATCCGGCACATTTATTTTTGAATGCAAAGATGCGTGTCCGAAATCGGGAAAGATTCGCGGAACTCTGGTTGTTATTCCCTGATTTTCCTCAATTTTTATAAAAAAACATACGTTTGCATAAAGAAAAAACCGCATTGTATTTTATCAATGTGGCATTTTTTTATTTGACAAAAGACACGTTCTATAGTATATTGTAAACAGCTATAAAAGTAACCACTTTTTATTAACAAACTCTATAAGGAGGTTTTTCATGAAACGATTATTTATAATTATTTCTTTGTTCTTTGT
>CAZVSK010000020.1:3286-4652 GCA_964630035.1 uncultured Candidatus Saccharibacteria bacterium | reverse complement strand
TTGTGACCGGACAGGTTATAACCGGACAACAAAATACAAGCAATTTGACATTATTCGTTGCGAATAATGTTGTATCATGGTCTGCGACCATAGAAACAGATGCTGTATATAGTGGTGGAAAATTTCTCAAACTTACGTACACACCGGGGACTGCAACTGATAAAACTCCGGCTATAGTATTAAAAAAAGATTTCTCTCCGTCTATTCCAGCGGCATTAGAAGTTTCATGGGATGCATATTGTCCTTCCATTAGTAAACCTAATTTTGTTCTCTCATTACAAGGACAAAATGGTCAGTCTTCAACACAATATGTTGCTTTGAGTAAGGATGGTACATGGAACTCTTATTCGGCATTAATGAATATTTCCGGATTTTCAGGAAATATATATTATGTTGGAATTAGTTCTACGGATCTCCAAGGAGAAAAAATCGCCTACATAGATAATATCAAAGTTGGCGGTGTGCTTGTGGAAAATTTTGAAACACAAGACATAACGTTAGGCACTCCGATTCTCACAACACCAATCGATGGGACAGTAAATTTTACTTTAGTTGGCGGAACATTAAATTGGAATACGGTTACTCCGGTTATGGGAGGGATAGTTTCTTATAATGTTCAGGTTTCCACAGATCAGAGTTTCAATTCTTTTGTGGTAAATCAAACCATAACAGGTGCGACGTCTTACACACTTAGTGGTCTTTCGGCCAATACAATTTACTATTGGCGAGTTAGAGCAGCTGAAGGAACGCAAACTTCAGCTTGGAGTTCCGTAAGAAGTTTCAACACCGGAAGCGGAACAACACTACCCACCGCACCAACACTCGGTTCTCCAGCAAATGGAGCAATCGGATTACCTATAAATCCTGAAATAACCTACAGTCTGGTTAATGGTATAACAGGATACCAACTGGAATTAAGAGAAGGTACACAAACCGGACAGCTCATAAATAATTTAATTTATACAAGCAGTCCGATTACGGTTACCAATCTAAAATATAATACTGTATATTGGTACCGGATTGGATCCGTTGGTTCAAATGGAATTGGTTGGAGCGAATGGCGGTCATTTACGACAATGGCCAATCCTACAGTTTCAGCACCTGTTCCACTAAGCCCATCAAATGGGTCAACCGGAATGGTCACGCCAATTTCATTCGTTTGGACCGCTGTTGCCGGAGCTCTGAATTACGAAATTCAGGTTTCCAAAACGATGGATTTTTCCATTTTGGAATATTCTGCGACACCACCCAATAACTACCAAAATGTTTCGGTTTTGTATTCCGGAACAATGTATTATTGGAGGGTAAGAGCGGTGAATTCCAGTTCGGTTAGTTCATGGTCAGGAGTTTGGAGTTTTATGATTGG
>CAZVSK010000020.1:0-3186 GCA_964630035.1 uncultured Candidatus Saccharibacteria bacterium | reverse complement strand
CTCTTGACTTATTTTTGGAGGTATGCTAAGATATGCGGGTACATACATATAGTATGAAATACAATCATGTGAAGACAATTTTTGCGTTTGTATCTATCGTCGCAATTCTCGCGGTATCTGCGCCGTTTTTGGCAACGACATACGCGGCAGTTTCACCTGTGGGAAACTTTACAGCGTCTATTTCAAACGGAGTTGCAACTCTTTCGTGGCTTACCCCGAATGATGGAATGGTAAACCAATTGGAAATTCGTTATTCAACATCTCTCATGGGAGAGGGAAATTTTACACTTGCCACACAAGTTGCAGGAGTTCCTCAACCACTTCCCGGACAGAGTCAATCAATTCAAATTTCCGGTTTGTCTTCAAACACGACATATTATTTTGGAATAAGGATTTATAACATAATGGCTGAATATGCAACCGTCTTTACTTCTGCTGATTCCAGCGGAGGGGGAGGAGGTGGGGGGGGAACCGGAGTAGGTTGCCCAAGCCCTTTCTCTGTAGGAAATTTTACGGCAACACCAGCTTCTGCAAGCGCAATCAATCTTTCATGGCAAACACCTTCTCAGGGAGATCTTTCACAATTTGATATTCGTTATTCATCTTCTCAGATTTCCGAAGGTAATTTTTATATCGCTTCTCAATTAGCAAACGCACCACAGCCCCTTCCCGGACAAACACAAACAATCCAAGTTTCAGGTTTGTCTGCAAACACTCTTTATTATTTTGCAATTAAAGTAATGAATATTTGTGCTGTGTCATCTCCCTTTGTCACGACATCTGCAACCACAAACGCCGGAGGAGGCGGTGGTGGCGGAGGTGGAGGGGGCGGAGGCGGTGGCGGAGGAGGTCCGATTCTTCCAGTTGCCGGTCCGCGCGTACTTATCAATAACGACGCAGAGAAAACCGATGTGCGCGATGTCATTCTTACACTCACCGCAGTCAGCGCGTCTCAGATGAAAATTTCAAATCTTGCCGACGTGTCTGATGCATCATGGGAAGCGTACACGGATAAAAAATCTTGGATTCTTTCCGAAGGATACGGAAAAAAGATTGTTTATGCCAAATACAGGAATTCCAATAATGAGGAAAGCGCAATTGTGTCGGACGACATTCAGTATGGAACGGAACCCGCGCCGATTCCTCCTCCGATTCCTGTTCCTCCAATTCCAACCCCCATTCCTGTTCCTCAACCTCCTCGTGGAGAAGTTTTGGGAGCACGCACTCTTGATTTCAATGCTCTTATGGTGGATTGGGGAAATCCTAGAAAGAGCATCTCGTCTGATCTTAATAAAGACGGAGTTGTTGATAATCGCGATGTCTATGAATTAATGCAGAAATGGGTTGATATTTTTGTTGACACGGATAAGACGGATCAATCAGCCACGATTGTTTCACTTGCTCCTTCAAAATTAACCTTTGCCGAAGGGCAAGAGTTTTATGCGATCGTTAACATCAGGCCCGGAACAGATGAAAAAACATACACGGCTCAAGTGACACTTCGTTATCCAACTAACCTTCTTGAGTTTAAGTCGGTGACATATTGGGATAATTGGGTTCCAGTTATTCGTCCCGAATATGATGTGCATGATGAAGAAGAGGGAATTATTGTGAAAACAGCCGGGTATCCGGAGGGATTTACTGATCAAAAAGTGTTTGGAGTGTTCACGTTTGTTGCGAAAGAATCCGGAAAAGGATCAATCTCTTTCTCTAATAACGGATATGTTCTTGATGCGAGAAATTACGATAAACTCGCGGGGGCGAGCATTCCAAGTGTTTTAGGATTCTCCACTCTTGATGGGGGATCTGAGAATATGAAACTTCTCGCGAACATTCTTTCTCTTGGAGAAGGAGCGAATGGAATCACTTTCTTTGTTATCTTTCTTTTCTTCCTCGTTGTTTATGCGCTATACCTTTGGTTTAGCTCTCGCAGGTCTGAAGACGAGGAATAAATCACATCAGAACAATATAACAATGTCGGGACGTACAACGTCCCGACATTGTTTTTTATTAGGTTGGGTGTGTGAGGTGGACATACACTTTTTTCTTGAATTTGCGATACATGTGTTTTATGATAGGGGCAGATATTTCACTTTTTAAGGAGGTATGTATGCGTCTATATTTATCATTGTTCAAAAAGGGCACATCGTGGCGCATTGTATTAGGGCCCGTTCCTGTTTGTGATTTGAAAGAGGAGGGGGAAATACTTATGTTCTCTCAGGAATCCAAAGAGGAGTTAGTAGGAATAGAAAAGGTTCTGAAAAGGGAGATTATGAATGCGGTGAAAATTGCACATCTCAATGATGAAAATCTTGATCGCGCATCTTTGCGTGTGGATGTGCATCCGTCGGACTTTTTTCCGGAAGAAATAAAAAAAATCTCCGATTTTTTGCTTCGCGAATCAGTGTGGTAATTTTTCAAAGGCTCTTGCATGTGTAAGAGCCTTTACTTTTTTCCCGTTTGCAATAGAGTGTTTATATCAACCCCTAGAAAGGCAAATGCGGGGGATGTTTCAGTATACTATGAACGATTTTATACATATTAAGGGAGCGCGGGAGCATAATCTTAAGAACGTGAATATAAAAATTCCGAGAAACAAAATGGTCGCATTCACCGGCCTTTCTGGATCAGGAAAATCATCTCTCGCGTTTGACACGATTTTTGCTGAAGGACAGAGACGTTATATTGAGTCGCTGTCTGCATACGCGCGCCAATTTTTAGGGCGCTTGGACAAACCGGATGTGGACGAAATTGAGGGTCTCTCGCCGGCGATTTCCATTGACCAAAAAAGCCATTCAGGCAATCCGCGTTCCACAGTTGCTACGATTACGGAAATTTATGATTATCTCCGTGTTCTTTTTGCTCGCGGAGGAACCCCTTTTTGCCCTCTGTGTGGAAAAGAAATAAAAAAAATGACAAACGAGCAAATTGTGGATGTTGCGATATCTATTTCCGAACAAAACGAAAAGAAAAGAAATCTCGTCATTCTCGCCCCCGTTGTTCGTGGAAGAAAAGGCGAGTATTATCAGATGCTCTATGATTTTTTAAACGCAGGATTTTCCGAAGTGCGTGTTGATGGAAAATTTTATTCTCTCCGTGATCGCATTGATCTTTCGCGCTATACACAACACTCAATTGATCTTCTTGTGGATCGCATTCCCGCAGGAATGGATTTTTCCGATAAGG
>CAZVSK010000019.1:11160-13573 GCA_964630035.1 uncultured Candidatus Saccharibacteria bacterium | reverse complement strand
ATTAAAGCAAGCAGTACGCAGAGTACGGCATCCACAACCGCTACTATTAAGTTTCCCTATACATTCAGTTGTGAACCAACAGGAACATCAACGATTACTCTTCGGTGGGCGTGGTCAAAATCTCCAGTTGATTCAGAATATCTGAACTACGCACCACACACAATTTCAGTGGCGAGAACCTCCCCATCTTCAAAGACGATATACAACGAAGGCGCGTCTTGGGAGCACACTCCTTGGAGCGTTGAAGATTCTGGTCTTGCGACGAGCACAAATTATTCATACAAACTTGAAATAAAATATGGTGTAGATAATTACACGGTGAGCACGCAAGTGTCGGGATGCAATATTCCGACAGCAATTCCTTCTACTGACGTTCCAAGCAAACTGAAAGCATTTGCGACAGACGTGTCTACGATTTATATAAACTGGAAAGACAATACAACAACTACAAAGCCATATGTGTTCAATCTTCAGAGGATGAAATTGACACCCGCATCAAGCACAGAGATAAAAGTTGATGCTTCAAAGAAGGTGACGGATTCATCCATAAGTCTTTCGTGGAAGAACAACACAACATCAACGCCGTATTATAACCTCGTTGAACGGAGCACGAGCACATCAAACAGATTTTTGGACAATCCTCCTCCGAATGACACACAGAACGACAAAGCGATGGTAAAAATAAAATATTCAGGAAGCACATCTCCTTTTGAGGCACCGAAAACATTTTCATATTCAGACAACGGACTTCAGGAGGCAACGACGTATTATTATCGCGTGAAGGCGTGTTCAACATACGAAGGAGGATCACTCACGGAAGCATATGAGAATGACAGAATAAATGGAATTACACAAAAACCAAATCCCGTGTGCGGGAAATATGCGCCTTCTCCAGACAAAGAGGGACAACCCGGAGTGATTGGCGCAGTTGCGACCACAACACTTCCAAAAACACCTTCGCAGGCGACATCAACCGCGTCGTACAATACATCAAGCGGAGTTCATAGCATCACTATCAGGTGGAATGATAATTCAAAGAGAGAAACGGGGTACTATATTTGGAGAGATGGCATTTTAATACACAAAATGACAACACCATTTGGTACAACAAGTACGCTCACTCATGTAGATAATGGATCAAACAATTCAGAAATAAAAACTTCTCTTGCTCCTGGAACAAATTACGGATATGAAATTCGCGCGTACTATGATATACCTGCCGTGAATGGAGGTGGCCGCGTCTTTTCAGATCCAACATGGACGGATACATACACATATTACAGGGTGACAACTACGGTGGATGGAAGCGGTACGATAGAAGGGCCAGGGAGTATTGGATCTTGTTCGTCTGAATGCACTGCATACTTCCCGTGGTATACAACCCCAACTGTACAAGTTTCGGCAATAGAAAGTGATCCAGATTTTGATTTTTCACATTGGCAAGGAGTTACATGCAAAGAAGGAAACACTTCTCAGACGTGCACTTTCAATAGAGGAAATTCATCTGTACGAGGTGTATTCAGGCAGGTTATTTTCACCCTTTCTATGAATGTGACTGGTCCCGGAACAGTGACAGGATCCGGAATTAATTGTGGAGACGGAAAAATGCAATGCAGTACAAAAGTAGGAGAGGGATCTCCTGTTGCCCTTTCCGCATCACCCTCCTCAGCGAGCTCAACGTTTAGCGGGTGGTCTTTGGGAGGTCCGTGCACAGGAATAAATCCTTCGTGTTCTTTCAATATGCCGTCGTCTGACGTGAATGAAGGCGCTTCTTTCACACTTAAAGTGGGAGAAAGTATAGAGAAAAGACCGTTCTTCGCTGAGTTGTGGAGTAACGCGAAATATCTCTGGAAGGGTTTGTTTGTAGACAATAGTTCAAAAAATGTTCCTAATCTTTCCGCGAGCTTTTCGTCTATTGTGGAAGGCGTGCGTGATGGATGGGATACACTCAAGGTGGTTTTCTCTGAAGCGATGAAACAGGCGGAAGAGGCAGCGATAAAAATGGCGAAGGAACAGGCGCGTGTTGCAGAGAGCCAGTCGTCAGGCAATCCTCTTGATGTATATTTCAAATCAATAGCGACAACAACCGTTTCGTCTTATGTTGATAAAAATCTTGAGGAAGACACCGTTTATCTATACCGCGTTCGCGCTATTTATGAAGATGGATCCGAGAGAATTACTGAATGGAGTAATTCAGGCGCTACAAAAACAATGAGAGATACTGGAGGCGGATCGGTTACAAAGAGAGGGGTGTGCACACGAAATAGTTATTGTGATTTTTCGGTGAATTCGTATACATCTTCAAATGATCCGAACGCCGTTGTTAAAATAGAAGGAACCGAACAGCAGTGTCAGACAAATATTGATTGTAAAGAAGTTGGAAGATACGGGCAGGCGTTTCAGGAAAGATAGA
>CAZVSK010000019.1:4623-11060 GCA_964630035.1 uncultured Candidatus Saccharibacteria bacterium | reverse complement strand
TTATGTTTTTGCGATGACGAGGGCGATTACATGCGTTATTCCCTCCGCTTTCAATGTTTTTACAACCTCACACATTGTTGCTCCTGTTGTGTGAACGTCGTCACAAACAATGACATTTTTTCTGAGTGGCGTGGAATGAGGATTTATAGAAAAACATCCAGCTACATTTTTCTCCCTGTCTTTTTTCTTTCCACATTTTGTTTGCGATTGCGTGATTCTCGTACGCACAAGCGCTTTTGCGCGTATTGCGGGAAAAGGCATATTGTTTTCCTGAAATCTTTTTTCAAGCTCTTTCACGATAAGAAGAGATTGATTGAATCCGCGTTTTCTCTCCTTCTTTTTATGAAGAGGAACGGGGATGATGTCATAATCGGAAAAATCAATTGCGTGGAGGGGGAGAATGCGCTTAAGATATTCAAAAAGAATATAAGAAAAAAGCTCAGCAATGCGTTCATTTCCCTCATATTTGAGGGAATGCACAAGAATTCGGACGTGTTCCTGTTCGTACGAAGTTGCAGAGGCGAGGAGATAGCGCGCATGCCCGCACGGTTTTTCTCCCGCGGGAACGCGAGCTCCGCACTGAGGACAGAAAAAAGATGAAAAAAGGAGGATGCTTCGTATGCACCGTTCGCATGCCGGAAGATTTCCTTCCTTTATTCTCGTTGCGCATATTCCGCATTGCGGAGGAAAAAGGATTGATGTGAAGCGTGCGAGGAGAGATTGAATCTCCATATATGTATATTATACAGCGTTCGCGCTTTTCGCGCGCTGTGTTAAAATAAACATATATGTTTCGCATAAGCGGACAACGCAACACACATCAATGAAAATACGCATATTTGATTTTTTTGAAGACATAAGGAATTTTTTCAAAGGAGGAACAGTGCTTGGAGTGGATATCGGTACGGCATCAATCAAGGTGACGGAACTTACAAAAAAAGGCGACACGTTTGCAATTTCAAATTATGGAATTCTTGAAACAAAGAAATATCTCAATTATCCAAATCAGGCAATTCAAACAAGCTCTCTCAAAATAGAGGAAAAAGAGGCTGGTAAACTTTTAAAAACACTTCTTTCCGAGATGAAGACTCGGTCGCATCTTGCAATTGCTTCTATTCCACTATTTTCCACTTTCGCAACAGTTTTTGAAATGCCCGTCTTTTCGCGTGAAGAAACGCAGAAAGTCGTGATGTTTCAGGCACAGCAATATATTCCGATGCCGATTGATCAGGTTTTTGTTGAGTGGAGTGTTGTGAGTGAGTTTGAGACAAGCCAAGGACAAAAATATCAGCGCGTGCTTCTTGTTGGGATTCCAAACGACGTAATTGCGCGGTATAAAGAAATACATAAAAACGCTGGGGTGCGTCTCGTGTCCATAGAAGTTGATATGTTCGCAATTCTCCGCGCGGTTGGGGCGTTTTTGACTGATGCACCAACACTTATCGTGGATATAGGCGCACAATCAACAAACATGATTGTTGTTGACGGTAAGCGCATTTCGCATGTTGGGCAGACAGATTACAGCGGAATATATCTCACACAGGCAATTGCAAAGAGCTTGGATGTTAGCATGATAAGAGCAGAAGAATTGAAGCGCAGAAAAGGACTTTCCGGCACAGGTATTGATTCCGAGTTATCAACATTACTTCTGCCGTTTTTGGATGTTATAATACAAGAAGTGAGGCACGTGAAGGATGTGTACGAACGTCGCTACGAAAAAAAGATAGAAAAAATAATGCTGATTGGAGGGGGCGCAAATCTCATAGGAATTGAAAAATATGTTTCCCATCAACTCAGCCTTCTTGTCGCTCACCAGTCAATTCTCAAAGGAATTGAATATCCGGAAAAACTTCTCGTTGCCGAAAAAGAATTGAGCAATGATTTAGTGGTGAGTATTGGGCTTGCAAAAAGATATTTTTAAAAACACTTATGGCAAACGGCGCACCAGATAATTTTCAAAACGAGTTTTCAGGGGGGTACCCAGCGGTGTCCCTCGGTTTGCCGTGGAGAGTTCTCCTTTTCGCGGTTATTCTTTTTGCATTTTCACTTTTTGTATTTCTCGGGTTGAAGTTTGGATATGGGTCTTATATGGACAGTAAAGACACATCACTTGACGAGGAGATTGAGAAACTGGCGACACAGGTGAGTCAGGACGAACAGAGAGATTTAATTGTTTTTTATTCACAACTCAATAATTTGAAAGACGTTCTTGGAAAACACAAATTTTCCACACGCGTTTTTGATATTCTTGAAAAATATACAATTCCAACAATTTATTTCACTGGAGCCAACATTGTCACAGAAAGCGACAAAATAGAGCTTACAGGTATTGCGCGGACGACAGAAGATCTTGTGGAACAACTCGCGGTGTTTGATAGAGCTTCCGAATTTTCTAACTCCGTCCTCCAACAGATGAATTTTACGGGAGAAGGTGTTTCTTTCAACATACTTATGTCCGCAAAGGCCGATGCGCTTCTTAAACTATAGTTATTTCTAAAAGGATTCATCCCGTTAGAGACCGCGGTCGCATATATAGCACACAATTTGAAAATCATGAACATAGTCGAAGACATATTACATATAAACATATCGCTTTTTTGATCGCGATCTGTCTCTAACGGGATGAAAAGTTCAACAAAAAGAATTTTAAGCATAGGATTCGCAGCGGTATTTTTTGTGGCGACACTCGCTGTTTACGGAAATTTTATTCGTCCAGAAATGGATGTTATACAAAAGAAGCGCTCTGAAGTGAATGCAAAACAAACGCTTTTTGAGACGCAACAGGTTGCCGTTGCTCAGGTGGAAAACATTATTTCCACATTTCAGAATGCAAATAGATTTAAGGAAACTGTGTCTCTCGCGATTCCCGAAAATCCGGGGATTACAAGCGCACTCAATCAGCTTCAGGCAATTGCAAGAAACAGTCAGGTTGATTTTGTGAAATTTTCAATAAAACAAAACCCTCCCATTCCTTCGCAAGGTCTTTTGGTACAAAGTTTGCGTGTTCTAACGCTTGATATCGGGGTGAGAGGAACATATCAAGCAGTGCGCAGTTTTCTCCGTTCATTAGAAACCAACGTGCGTATTGCAAATACGCAAACAGCATCATTCGCGCCTTCTAAAGACGCGCGTCAATCGTCGGAAGATATGTATGAACTGAATATCAGCACTCATATTTTTTACCAATAAAACAATATGGCAATCATTGTTGAACAAGAAAAAAAGTCAGTGAATTGGTTTGCGGTTGTGATCGCGATTGTTGTGATCGGGGTTGTTTTCTTTGGGGCATATTTCCTTTTCTTCAAGAGACCAGACGTGATTGAGGTTGTGACGCCGGGGAAATTGGATCAAATTAATAAACTTTCAAAGATTTCATTCCAGCCGGAAGAAGTGGTAAATTCACCGTCTTTCAAATCTCTCCGGCAGTACGGATCAAGCACCACTCCCACACAGACGCAAGGAAGAGAAAATCCTTTTAAACCCGCGCAATGATAGAAAAATATCGCGTGTGTGACAGCCGTGGGAGGAAGGCGTATTTTTTTGTTGTATGACAGATCAAGAACTTTTTAAGGAATTAGTAAATAAAAAAGCGATTTCTGAAGACGTTGCGGAAAAGATATTGAAGGAAGCATCCGTATCTGGTTCATCAGCAGAAGAACTTCTTTATGAAAGGAGGGTGGCTGATGAAGTTGCAATCGCAAAAGTTAAAAGCGCTGTTTTCGGCGCACCCTACAAGAAAATTGATCCAGCATCAATTTCAGAAGATCTTTTGAAAATTATTCCGAAAGACACATCGCAGAACTATAGAATTATTCCTGTAGAAAAGAGGGATGGGATGCTCGTTGTTGGAATGCTTCATCCCGATGATGTGCGTGCGCAGGAAGCACTAAGATTTATTGCGAAGCGCGAACGCGTTAGTTTGGGTGTTTATATTGTTACCCCAACAGATCTTTCGCTTGTATGGAGGAGATATGTTCCTTATAAAGACGAAATAGAATCGGCCGTTAAGGAAATGAATCTTCGCTCTGGAGCTCTAGGAGATGATCGTGTTGTTATGATTGAAGAAGGAGCGAGGACATCTGAAGACGCGCCTATTATAAAAATTGTTGCATCCACACTTCGTCATGCGATAGAGAGTGGAGCATCTGATATTCACATTGAGCCACAAAGAAAATATCTTCGTATACGCTTTAGAATTGACGGTGAATTAAAAGAGGTTGCTGCTTTGCCCGCTTTACTCAGCCAGCCAGTCATATCGCGCGTTAAAGTTCTTTCAAGTTTAAAACTTGATGAAAATCGCGTTCCACAGGATGGACGTTTTAGAACGATTATTGCTGGGAGAGAAATTGATTTCCGTGTGGCTACATTTCCAACTCCTGCGGGCGAAAAGATGGCACTTCGTGTTCTTGATTCCATCACGGGGCTTAAGGGCTTGAAAGAAATCGGATTGAATGACTACAATCTTGCGATTTTGGAAAGAGCCGTAAATGCACCTTTCGGAATGATACTTATTTCCGGTCCCACAGGATCAGGAAAAAGTACGACTCTGTATGCAATTATGCAGAAGGTGAATTCTGAAGGTATTAATGTTGTGACGCTTGAAGATCCTGTTGAATATTTCATGAGTGGGATTAACCAATCTCAAGTGAAACCCGAAATCGGATATACTTTTGCTTCTGGTCTCCGACAGATTCTCCGTCAGGATCCCGATGTGATTATGGTTGGTGAAATAAGAGATGCCGAAACAGCGTCGCTCGCCGTGAACGCGGCCCTTACTGGTCATCGCATGCTTTCCACAATTCACACGAATAATTCCATAGGCGTGATTCCCCGACTTATTGATCTTGGTGTTCCATCGTTTTTACTTCCTTCGGCGCTGAATGTGATGCTCGCGCAAAGACTTCTTGGTAAATTATGCACCTCATGCAGAAAGGAATATGATGTTCCTTCCGAGATAAAAACAGATCTATATGATGAAATTGATAAGCTTCCAGAAAAATTGAAAAGTGAAGTGAAACAGAAATATGGAGCAAAGCCCGCGCATATGTGGAAGGTTGAGCCAAATCCAGAATGTAAAATATGCAGAGGAAAAGGAATCTCGGGACGCGTGGCGATTTTTGAAATATTTGAAATGACAAAACAGCTTGGGGATATAGTTGCAGGAGGATTCACTGAGGCGAAATTATGGGAAGAAGCGCGGAGGCAGGGAATACTCACTCTTCGTCAGGACGGAATTTTGAAAGCGCTTGAAGGAATTGTTGGTATTGAAGACGTGTTTCGCGAGACATCAGAGGAATAGTCCTATTATAGTTTTCCTATTACTAACGGGATAAATCGTCTATAATAAAAGGGAAAATAAGATAAATATGACATATCAGGAAAAATTGAATGAACTTTTGCTTGTGACCGCGAAGCAGAACGCGTCGGATCTTCACATTGCAGTCGGGAGGAGGCCGACGATACGCGTGGACAGCGTTCTTATTCCTCTCGCGAAAGAATCCGTTCTTACAAAAGAAGATGCCGAAGGGCTTGTGATGGCTCTTTTGAATGATGAACAGAAAGCCGTTTTTTCACAAAAAAAGCAGGTTGATTTTTCATACAACTACGAAGATAAAGCGCGCTTTCGCGTTAATGTTTTTCTTCAGAGGAATTTCATGGCGGCTGCGCTCCGTCTCATTCCCGCGCAGATACGCACGATTGAAGAACTTTCTCTTCCCCCAATACTTCATGATTTCACACGTCTTAATCAGGGATTCATTTTGATTGTGGGTCCTGCAGGCCACGGGAAATCAACGACACTTGCCGCGCTTTTGGACGAAATTAACCATACTCGCAACGATCATATCATCACAATTGAAGATCCGATTGAATATCTATTTTCGCAGGATCGTTCAATTATTTCGCAAAGAGAGGTTGGACAGGACACACTCTCGTTTCAAGACGGACTCCGTTCTATTCTTCGTCAGGATCCCGACGCCATAATGATCGGGGAGATACGCGATCCGGAGACGATGGCGATTTCAATGACGTCTGCGGAAACAGGGCATTTGGTATTTTCAACACTACACACAAATTCAGCTTCACAAACAATTGATAGGATAATAGACAGTTTTCCTCCTAATCAGCAGGGGCAGGTGATTTCACAGCTTGCATCCACTCTTGTTGCGATTGTGTCACAGCGTCTCGTTCCACGCGTTGGGGGTGGGCGCGTTCCCGCGACGGAAGTCATGTTGGTGAATCCCGCGATTCGCAATCTTATACGCGAAAAGAAAATCTATCAGATTGATCTTGTGATAGAGACGAGCGTGCAGGAGGGAATGATGTCACTGAACCGTTCTCTCGTAAATCTTATCAAAAAGAAAGAGGTATCCATTGAACAAGCTGAGAGTTTTTCTCTCAATCCTTCAGAATTAAGGATATTGTTAGAGAGGTCATAA
>CAZVSK010000019.1:0-4523 GCA_964630035.1 uncultured Candidatus Saccharibacteria bacterium | reverse complement strand
TGAGAGTTTTTCTCTCAATCCTTCAGAATTAAGGATATTGTTAGAGAGGTCATAATACATAATAACATCCGTATGTATCAGCTAAAATCAGCATTCATCAGCGTATATGAAATTCACTTATAAAGCGCGAACAAAAGAGGGGGAGTTGCAGGTAGGAAGCGTGGAAGCGACAAATCGCGACACGGCTCTCAATATACTGATGAGCCACGGTCTTTTTATACTCAACCTTGAAGAATCAAAATCAGAAACGTGGTACGATCGCATTCTCGTTTTTTTTAAACGCGTGAAGACGGCGGATATTATGGTGTTCACGCGCCAGTTCGCAACACTTCTCGCTTCCCAAGTTCCTCTTTCAGACAGTTTGCTGAATCTTTATAAGCAGACAACAAATCCAATTCTCAAAGAAGTCATATATGAGATTGGAAATGATGTTAATGCAGGATTTTCTCTTTCACAGGCACTTGAAAAACATCCCGGAGTTTTTTCGGAATTTTACGTGAATATGGTGAAATCTGCTGAGGTAACAGGACGTCTTGGAGAGGTTCTTGATTTTTTGGCTGATTACCTTGAAAAGCAAGCGCTTTTGAAATCAAAGGTGAAAAACGCGCTTTTTTATCCAGCTTTTGTCGTTGTTCTTTTCTTTGTTGTTATTCTCATTATGGTAACGTTTGTTATCCCGCAGATTATGCCTATTTTCAAAGAAGCAAACATTGACCTTCCTTTTTATACTGAAATGCTTATTGGTTTTGGTGTTTTTGTGAGTAATTGGTGGTGGGCGACACTTATCCTTCTCGGGGTTTTTATATTTGTTCTCATTGATTATTTTCAGAGCAAGGAAGGAAAAATTGTTTTGGATGAGCTTAGTCTGCGCGTGCCAATAATAGGAAAAATGTTCCAAAAACTCTATATTGCGCGATTTGCAGAATCCACACGCGTTCTAATTAAGGGAGGACTCACCATTCCGCAGGCGATTGAAATTTCTTCGCGCACAATTGGAAATGTTGTCTATCAAAATCTCCTTCAGAATGCCTCGGAAGAGATACGAAAAGGAAAGTTGCTTTCCAAGATTTTGGAGGAAATAGAAGAATTTCCTCCTCTTGTCTCACAACTCGTGAATATTGGTGAATCAACTGGGCGACTTGAAGATCTTTTGAAAAAAATAAACGATTTCTACACGCGCGAAATTGAAGATATGGTGAACAATCTTGTGACACTTATTCAGCCCGCTCTCATGGTTTTGATCGGTGGAGGAGTAGCTTTGCTTTTCGCCTCAATTCTTCTTCCTCTTTACAGTCTTACGCAGTCATTTTAAAAAGTTATATTTTTGTTATAATATAATTATTAAACAAGGTCGAAAAATTCTATATATTACAATATGAAAAATAACAAAGGTTTTACACTCATTGAAATGCTCGTTGTGGTCGCAATCATAGGAATTCTTTCGGCCACCGTTCTTGTTGCGCTTGGTCCTTCAAGAGATAAGGCGAGGGATTCAAGAATTATGGGCGCGGTTCAGCAGGCGCGAGCTCTTTATGAAGCGAGTTATGATGCAACACAAGGCATTTATGAATTAAGCGCCGATACACTGGGAAAACTAACAACTTTGGAAGCTGATGTAACCGCTCAAGGAAGCACTCTTGCACACAGTGGAGATGGAACTGCTGATTATGTTATTTCGGCACCACTAAAAAGTGATAACACAAAGACATTTTGTGCTGATAGCACGGGTTTTAGTGGAATGGGGACTGATAATGGAACATCTTGTACTCCTACTCCATAAAAAAATCTTTTTTGTCCCGTCCGCCAGCTGGCGGACGGGATTTTTGATATAATCTTTATATATGACAATATTTTTTTTCGCGTGCCTTTTTGTCTTAGGTCTTGCACTCGGAAGTTTTTTGAATGTTCTCACTATACGCTATCTTCCTGATGGTAAGCTTTTTGATTTCAAAAATCTTTCTGGGCGTTCGCGATGCGTCTCATGTGGGAAAACACTCAACGCGAAAGAACTCGTGCCACTTTTCAGTTTTTTATTTTTGCGCGGACGGTGCTCGTCGTGCAAAGGGAAAATATCGCTTCAGTATCCTCTTGTGGAGTTTATATCAGGAGCAATATGCGCCGGCGTTCCCTTCTTTTTCAATTCTTTTTTTGGCGTGTCTAATTTCGCGTTCGCGTCCTTCTTAGCTCCTTTATGGTACTACCCATTCCTTTTCTTATGGGTTTTTATTTTTTTAATTCTCCTTGCTATTTTTATCATTGACTTGAAGCATTATATTGTTCCGAACGAGCTGAATCTTGCCCTCCTCGTTTTTGGAATTGTTCTCTCACTTCTTTTCTTTTTCAACGAAGCGGACGTTCTTCCTTTCCGCGAATCATTTCTTAAAAATTATTCCCTCGTCTTTTCACCATTTCAAGGCGCACTTTATAATCATCTTCTCGGTCTTTTCGCAGGAGGAGCCATTTTTTCATTCCTTTTTTTTGTGAGTCGCGGAAGAGGAATGGGAATGGGAGATGTTAAACTCGCATTTGCCGGAGGAATGGTTGTCGGATGGCCCGACATTGGTCTTGTGACGATGATTGCTTTTATTCTCGGTGGAATATGGGCTTCAGTTCTTTATTTTTCAAAAGCAAAAACAATGAAAGATAAACTTCCTTTTGCCCCATTTTTTGTTTTTGGTTTTGTTATAACTGTATTTTTCGGATTTTCTCTCATGAAAGCATATTTTGGACTCTTCAATTTGTAGTTAGATATTCTCTTTTCTGTTAAAATAATAAGGAATGAAGAAGGAAAAAAAGAACAATCGAGTTTTCACTACTGGGTTTACACTCGTGGAAACACTTGTCGTTGTTGGTATTATGATGCTTCTCACAGCAAGTCTTATCGCATATTCACGCTCTTCTGGTAAACAAATCACCTTAAACACAGAGCAGGCAAAATTAATCGGTATTTTGAACAGGGCAAAATCTCTCGCTCTTCAGAGAGATGATGCTGAAAAAACCTGCGCATTCGGAGTGCGTTTCAATGGAGCAAGTTCGTACGAAATTGTTCGCGTCCCAAACGAGCAGGTGAAGGGCGAGGTATATAAGGAATGTGATTCATCAAAAGCCGAATCATACGGAGAGTCATACATAATTGCTTCGCCTATAGTTATTTCAAATTCTCCAGAGCAGATCACGTTTGAAGGTCCGTATATAAAAGTTCTTGAGGGTTCTAAGACAGTCATTTTAGAGATAAGCGGATCTTCGCCTCTTATGAAGGCAGAAATTGAAGTCAGTGCATCGGGGGGAATTTCAAAAAAGTAATATGCGCACATTTTTCAAAAAAAGGATGGGGGCAACAATGGTGGAGCTTATGGTGGCTTCCACGCTCATCATGATAGGTCTCATCGGTATTTTTGTTCTTATAATCCAATCAACAGGAATGAATAAAGATGTCGTGCATCGTTTTGAGGCGACGCATCTTTCCGCAGAGGGGATTGAAATTATGAAGCACATCATTGATACGGATGTAGCAATAAAAGATCTTTTTTTTAATTCTACGTTGAATGCGAGCAAAAACTACGAAGTTCAGTATGACACAAGCTCAATGAGCATGAGAGATTACAAACTCACAGACATTGGGTATGTGTCTTCCACAAAACCTCTTTCTCTTGATCAGTCAACGGGTCTTTATGGCTATAGCGGAGGAATTCCGACTCTTTATAAAAGAACGATTGTTGTGACGAGCGGAACGGAAGAAATACAGATTCTTTCCGAGGTGGAATGGACTAACGATGGAGAGAGGAAGGCGGTTCAACTTGTGGAAACATTCAAAAATTGGAGAGAGGGTCCTGACGGATAAATTTAGACACCCACTATTTTCATGAATTTTTTTTCAAAATTACAATCAAAAAAATCTGCTGGGTTTACACTCGTGGAACTTCTCGTGTCTATGGCTGTTTTTGGAATACTTATGTCTCTTGCGATAGGTGTTTTTGTGAGTGCAATGAAAGCTGAAAGAAGCCTTGCAGATCTTATGTCAACAAACAACAATCTTAACCTTGTTATTGAGCAGATGGCGAGAGAAATACGCATGGGATATTTTGATAAAAACGAGTTTGATTCAATACGCGGAAGTGTTAACACAGGAGCATGTATGTCGTCTCTTTCTTTTCACACAATGCAAACAAACGACGCTAAGGAAGAAGGAACACCTGTAACATATTCATTTTTAAATGAAAGTCTCACAAAAGATGGTGCGTTAATTACTGGAGAAAATGTCAAAGTGGAAAGAGCGTGTTTTTCCATTTATCAATATGACATGAATTCAAACAGATCAACTGATCTTTTGAATAATTGCAACCCATGGAGAATCACTATTGCGTTTGCTGTGAAACCAAAAAATGCGAAGGATGATGTTGATCCAACATATGTGGAGACATCTGTCAGTATGAGAATTTTTCCAATAGACATAAAGGACGACCCATTCCAATGCAGAAAACCCGAATAAACACCATGTTTAAAAAAAAGAATAACAAAGGGCA
>CAZVSK010000018.1:0-13710 GCA_964630035.1 uncultured Candidatus Saccharibacteria bacterium | reverse complement strand
GTAACAACCCGCCGACAAATATCGATACCCCCCGCCCCTATACCCTAGCGCGCCCGCGTGTATAAATTGGCATGAATCTTGCCCTTGGTATGGGCAAAAAAATAACCGGGATCGCTCCCGGTTTAAATGAATGATTATTTAGTTATCTGTTATAGTGTTTGATCAGCTGCCGCAAAATTGGTTCCGGCTGCGGGATCGGCTCCGGGTCCGGCTGCGGGATCGGGTCCGGGATAGGCTGCTGCTCCAGGTTCACTTTTCGGATGATCCCGTCCACTATAATCCCGGTTATGGTGTCCATGCTTACCGCCCCCGCGCGGATCATCAATATCAGCTGGTGTTCCTGGTCGGTTAGCCGGACTTGTTTGTTCGCCATTATATCGCCCCCAGCCCGGTCATAACCAACCCGGTATATTTTACTATCAAAAGGACCAGCAGCCCGCCCGCGATTACCCATAAAATCATCATAAACCGGATAAATCTATTCATGCGATCCCCTCCAATCCTGCAATAAAAAAGACTGCTGCGGGCTGCCCGGCGCGTCCGATCTGTACCCGGCTCCCTCCAGGCGGCTAATGATCTCTTTTCCAGCGGTCCCGCAATTAATTAGATTCACATAAATGATTGGTTCCCGGTTTTGGATCAGCCGGTCCAGCTTTGCCAGTACGTCCCGGCGGCTGGGTGTTCTTACGTTCGCCATTAAAAATCTACCCCCTTCTGTGCTAATCTGTACGACACCATCAAATTAACCTTGCTATTCATATAATATATCATCCCTGTGTCGCTTGTGTCAACACAATAAAACGCCCGCCCCGGCGGCTATCCGGGACGGGTATAAAAAAGGAGGAAGGACAATACCATTATAACTTTAAAATCCCCCGATCAGCCAGCCCTTTCAGGATAACAAAAAACTCCCCCCTGGTAAGCGAATCACCCGGTCTACTCCCATCTGATATACCTACCCCCCGTACCCACTCGGCTGCTGTCTGCTGCTGTTTCTCCCATGCGGTTGGTTCGGTCGGCTTGGATGCAACACCCATATAAGCTAAAACCCCTCTCATAACCGCTGCGGCGGCTTGATCCTGAAACGATATATCATTCAGTATTTTTTCCTCGGCGGGATTGCTGATAAAGGCATACTCAATCAAAATCCCGGCTGCTCCGGCTCGGGCTGGCTCCCTGGTCATGGCAAAATTTGCGGTCTTGATACCTCTCCCCGGTATCCCGTAAACTTGGCACACCTGGATCAATGCCGGGTAGACCCGCTCTGCCAGCAACCGTCCTGATACGCTATCAGGATAGTGGAAAATCTCCATCCCTCGGGCGCTGGGGCTGGCGGCGGCGTTGCAGTGGTTGGAAATAACGATCTCTGGTTTTTGGGCATGGATAAACCTGGTCCGTGCGTTTAGTTCCGGGTTTGGCGCGGCTCCCGGCTGAATCCCTGGTCCATCATGGGTCATGGCTGCGGTGATCCCCTGGTATCCCTGGTTGGCTATCATCTCAACCAGCTTGCGGCTGATCATCATATTTATAGCCGCCTCCCTGGTTCCAGCCGGTCCAACCGCTCCCGGATCGGGACCGCCGTGTCCCGGATCGATAATTATCATGGACGATACCCTCCTATCCTATACGATAAACATCCGGGTTGTGCTATAGGCATAACCCACTTGACCATTGTAAAAATCATAATAGCCCACGGTGGTGACCGGGGTTGACACGTTATGATAGGTCATCCCTATGATTTTGTCGATAAAAGTATTTCGGATTATTCCCGGCACATAAATATATTGCTCGGCTTTGGTTCGATATGAAACGGTACCGGGAACGATAATAGCGTGTTGTATATCGCTATCTACGGTAAACATATTATTATCTGCATTGCCGATATACCAGCGCCCATTTGTGTCGCTTATCCCATATAACCTAGCCCGCGGCTCGTTACTTGTGAAGCATTGAAAATCGACTATAAAAGCCTTATCCGATACGGTCAGATAAAAATACATTGTTTGGGGAGGTAAGTTATTCCATGCCCAGCCCATCAGCGTGGCGATCGGTGTTGCATCATCCAAACCTAAAATTTTAAATTCCTGCGCGCCGTTGCCGCTTCTGTTGCCCACCTTTAAGGTGAATATCCTGTTACTCTGGATATGCCTAACAAATAACTTGACAGTCTGACCGACCGTTTCGACATTTACAATCTGAAAATATCCGCTGCCGGTCAAAACTCCGGCTATCTCAGCCATCCGGGCCGGTATGTCATCCCAGGAGCTTAACAGATTGGTGTAGTAAAATTTTTGTGTAGCCATAAATAGTCCCCCTCTACCATGTTGCAAACGCTGTAATCCCGTCAACTAATAGATAGTCTGCCAATAATAGAAACTGGTCTCCCACCGGCATGATCTCCAGCTGATATAAAGATAGCAAGTATAACAAATATTCTATGATCGCTTCCATCTCCGCCAGCGCGTCCAGGTCCGGTACCGGCTGGGCTATCCTTTGGATGATATACTGGATATTGCCCCGCACCGCCATGGCGATACTGGGTAATTGGTCTATATTTTCATAGCGCGGTAATCCCATACCTTCTCCTCCTTAACTCCAAGCCTCGATCTGGATCACTTTCCCCCCCGTGCCGCACGCCAAATACAAGGTCAACGCCGCCGCTATCCCGTCCACATCGATAACCTCGCCCACTGCAGCCGCATAGTAGGGTTCTGTGGGCGCTGCTACTTTGCCTGTAGTATATGCCAGCCTATAGGCTGCGTCCGCGCCGCGCATGGACAACCGGAACCGCTTGCAACCGGCGGGCAGGGCTTGGCTGTACTCAGTATCGGCGGTAGTCATGGTTACGGTGTATAGGGTCATGCTGGTGGCTGGTTTTAATCCGTCTGTGGTTACGCTCCCGATCGCGTTGGTGCCGGCGGGGATCGCGGGCAGCTGTGATACTATAACGCTCCCGATCGCGTTTGTTCCGGCGGGGATCGCGGGCAGCTGTGATACTATAACGCTCCCGATCGCGTTGGCTCCGGCAGGCAGGGGATCAAATAGCGCCTGGACATTTACCACACCCAGCAGGCCGCTGGCATTAACGGCGGCAATCTCCTGGGTCTGTGCTATCATAGTAGGATCAAAATCCTTTTCCATACTGCCTATATACAGGCTGCTGGGACCGCTGGCATATAGCCAAATTTCTAGCGGCGCGTCCGGTCGGGCATAGGCGCGTGTCCCATACGGTGGTATGATCTGCTCAAAAACGCTGGTCGAAACATTAGGACTAACTCCGACATAAACATAAGTCGCGGAATTATTGACGAATAAAAACCAGTTCGGGCGGGTGTTGCCTTCGCTGAATTGTGTCGGCGTGGTGGCTGGTATGGTTATGCGGGATTCCCGAAAAGTGCTGTTTTTCATTTTTTGACCCTCCTTTATTTTGCCATGGTCGGTATGACCGGCGCTTCCACGTCAAACGCCTTGAAAAAGGCGAAAAACGCGACAATAACCACGATCAAAAATATGACCGCCAATGTTCCCGCCGTAAAAAATTTGTTTCCCAATCTTAGGCTATTTTGGTAATCAACCTCCGCTTGCAGCGCTTCGGTTGGTAGGTCCAGCCCGTATTTTTGGTTAAAAGATTCGCGCGCTTCTAGCTGATCGGCGGCGCTGGGGAAATTCGCGGTGGCTCTATCGGTCCCTTTTAGCCAGTACCAGGTATCCTGCGCCTTGCCTTTGATCTGCTCCAATATGCTTGGCTTCCAGGCGCTTATAGTGCTGTCCGGTAGCCCGCTTGGGATCTTGGACGGGCTGCTGCTGCTGCTGCTGCCGCTGGTCCCGGTTAGATTTTTGTAGATATTGAAAACGGCGTTTGGCCAGTTCTGATCTGTGGCATATATCCCGGTCGGCAAAACCCCGGAATTACCGGTTCTAAGTCTTTCCAGGGTCACGCTTCCGGGTGACATTCCCCACGCCTTCATCTTTTTGGCGGTCCCGGCAACCTGGGATTCAAAACCGGCTAGGCTGTAATCTGAACCGCTGTCATACGATCCATAGCCGGTATACATACCTGATTTACCATCGCCCAGCCTTCCCCATTGGGTTTCGTGCCAGCCGATGGCCAGGATCAATTTAGGATCAACCCCATACTGATTGGATATTTTATATACTGATTCCAGCTGCATGGGGTTCAGCATCTGGCTTGCATCCATTTTTGTATCCCCTCCTTTAGATAAAGCCAGCCCGTACCATAGGCCGGGCTGGCGGCGGTCTTTAGCTCCAGGTGTACGTTCCCGTACTGGGATGATAGGTTCCCCCGGCGCTGGCTGCTATCTCGCGCGCTCGGGCGTTGAGTGTTTCCCGGGTGGCCGGATCGGCGGCTCCCCATTGTTCACCTATCGACGCTATCCGGGCTTTAGCCTGGTCCTGCGCGGTGTTGCCAGTCAGGACCAAATCTGAGCGGAACGATGTAACCGGCTGTGTAAGCCAGGTATATGTCCCGGTAGTCGGACTAAACTGCCCGCCAATTCGGGCTGCCGACAAAAGATTTTCAGCGTGCAGGTCCATCATCTCAAAAGTCGGCATACCCCCGCCGCTGGCTGCTTGCAGCTGTCCCCACCGGTCGCCTACCTGATCCATGCGGGATCTGATCTCGAATGTTTCCGGTTCCGGGATATTTAGGTCCAGGCGTTTTATTCCGGTACTCAGCGCGCTGCCGATCGCGGTCAGCGGCTGCCCGGTCAGCGGGTTGATCTGCTGGTAGGGATTGGCCGCCGGTATCATGGCGGGCTGCTGGAACGATAGCCCTTGCAACTCTCCATATAGGCTGTCAAACTGGGCCGATATGTCGCTGCCAAAAGCATCCAGGCTTTGGTTCACCCAGCCGGTCAGGGATTCCATCTGTGCGGCGTTTTCATCGGATATGGTTCCCAGCGCTCCGTATAGCCCTTCCATCTGGGTATATAAGTCGGCTATCTCTCCGCTGTAATCGGTCCCACCGCCCGCCCCGCCGGTCATATCCGGGTAGTATGATCCAGCTATTGGCTCTCCGCTCTCCTGGGTGCTGGTTTTGGGTTTAAACAACACCACTAGCAGGACCGCTCCGCCCAGCAAACCGGCGGCCAGGGCTGGATTTTTCTTAGCCCATTTTATCACCGGGTTGGCTTTGGTTGCGGCTTTTACGCCCTCAAATTCGCTCACTTGATCCCACCTCCCTGATACGGGAAGCTGTCCGGGGTAATCTCCGGATAAAGCTTGATATTTTCATATTGATCATAATTTACCGCCACCCGTGCGCGGGCTGCGGGCTGGATCGGGGCCGCCAGCTGTGACGCTGCCAGGGTTACCGGCTTTAAAAACTCAGCCGGGCCGATCGCCAAACTGTCAGCCGGGCGGCTTACCGGGTTGTATACCGCCATAAATCCATGTAGTCTAATCATTTCCTGGTACTGGGACATAATTTCGCCCCCTCTCTACGCTCTCCCTTGCAGGGTTTTGATACCGCTTATGCTATTGGTGCCGATGGAATTTATCAGGCTCACCGCTCCCCGGTAGTTCCATATCAGTATTCCCAGCCCGATCAACAGGCCGATTCCGGACAACACCCTCACTACTTGATTCATTTTGATACCTCCTCTATTTTGTCACCTTTTTCAGCAGCGCCCCTAAATTGGCGCTGTTGAGGACCAGCATGGACAGTAAAACCAGGATCAAATACCAATATAGCGGCTTTTCGCCTAATGTCATGCTAATCAACAGCGCCCCGATTAAAAACGCCACCGTAAATTCCAAATCTTTAGTAAACATGGTCATAGCGGTATTCATCGCAAACCTCCCGTAACCATTTCCACCACGTTTTTTGACGCCCGGCCCAGCCGTTTATCCCCGTAAAATTGATCCAGCAAAAGCCAAACACAGCCAAAAAACAGGGCTATGAAAAATATCCGTGCGGTGGTGTCCATATCATCACCCTTTCCGGCGGGTCACAAAAAACCAAAACGCCAGGATCACAAAAATTAAAACGATTATTTTACTGCCCATCATATGATCTCCCCTAACGGTTCTGTTTTTTCCGTTTCGGCGCTGGCTGCGGCTCCGGCTATATATGGGCAGGGCATGGAGACTATGGCGGGCTGGTCATGGATCACGGCTGGTGCTGGTGCTGGTGCATTTTTGTTGCCAAAATAAAAACCCACCACTAGCAGGGTCATGTCCTTGATCGGGATCAAATCATCCCCGCCCACCAAAAATGTGGCACCTATAAAAGCGCCCACGATACCCAGAGCCAGCAAATCACGGGTATCAAAATCACTTATCAAAGGTATCATTAAAAACCCTCCTAACTCGGTGATACTCCCGCCGTACTCGCGGCGGCTCCTGGTTGCAGTATGAGACAACCTGGATTAAACCATTGATCGCTTCGGCTAGTTTGGCGTTGGTCTCTGAAACAGCCGTCATACGGGTTTCCATGCGGACAAGCACATATACGGCGATGGCGATCGGAAAACCAACATTCGGAATGGCGGTAATCAAATCCACTACACCCGCCCCCTTTAGCGGGACATTTGCAGCAGGACTATCAAGACCGCCATGACCAGCAACGCCATGGTGATATTGTAGGATTTCGCCCGGTCGGTGGCTATGATCTGGCCGCTCGAACCTTCGGTAGCCAAGGCGCTTTGATTCTCCCCGTCCACGGCGGCCAGGGTCTTTAAATCCTCTCCCATGCTGTCGGCGCCGTAAATATCGCTATATGCGTACATTTTTTTACCTCCTTATAATAAGGGACGGGGTGATCCCCGCCCCCCTTTGTTGATCTGCCCGGCTCTAGCGCTTAAGCACCGATAAGGTCTCATAGATATACTCGACACTCCCGGCGGCGGCGGCCGTAAATTCCAGTTCAAATTGCGTCAGCTGCGCGGTGTCGATATAGTCGCGCGGAGTGCCAAAATTCGGCAGGCCGCTGTTTTTCGAGAAGTCAAACACAAACACCCCGGCGGGCAGGGTCAAACCGTAATCTTGGTTGTTGATCTCGGCTAATACCCTGTGGGGTATGCTGTAGGGCTGGTCGGCGGTATTCAACTTGAGCTTAAAATCGGTGGAGAGGTCCGCATCGGCTTCACCACCGCTTGCGTCCTTAAGCCAAATGGCCAATTTGCGATACATATTGCCGGTGGGCAGGGCGATTACCTTTGATCCGGATGCAGTGATAGTCTCGGTACGCCCCTGGACCAGCTTAAGTATCGAGAGGTCAGGCCGCGCTTCCATCGGCGCGGGGATCGAAAAGGTCTCTATGACGGGCTGTACGGTGGCATTGGTCAGGGCTACGGTCATGCCGGTGGTCACGCTGAAAAGGTCGGCCAGAATATCCCCCATGGTGACGTTGACATTGACCAGCACGTCCGGTGCCTGCAGCATGATAAGCCCGGCGGGATCGCGGTCGTTGAGGGCTATAGGCAGGTCAATTATCATCTGCACCCGGTTGGCCGCCCCGGTGCTGCTGGCGGTCAAGCCTAGTACGTTTTTCGCGCGGCTGGCATCGGTTAGGGTGTTAGTGCCGGTGACGGGGCTTACGGTCGATCCATGCGCGCCCAGAAGGTTCATGATGTATGCCTGTACGCCCGACACCACGTAGGGCGAAAAGCCGTTGTTAAGGTTGACCTCGATCTTTTTTACCAGCGGAAAAGGCGCATTGGCCACGGGGACAAAAACAGTCTCGGTGGCATGGGTCACGGTTATGGTCCCAGATATGACCAGCTTGATCTTAGCCAGCAAGCGGGCTTTGGGGATCTCAAAGGATAAGGTTGATCCTTCCGTCCAGGGTTTGGCGGCCAGCGCTTGGATATGCTGGCGGGTTAGCTGCATAAAGTACTGGTTCCGCTGCGCGGGGCTGATCTGTCTCTGCTGTTGGGTATTTACATCGGCCATTTTTAGTTTCCCTCCTATATATATAGTATTTTTTGGTTATACTCCCTCGATCATATCGCCGACGATGGGCAGTTTAAACTGTGAGTTTATCCACTTAAAAGCGTATATGCCCACGATGATAAGCAGCAGCCAAATGGCGTATTTCCCCATGTTTCCGATACTCATGTATAAGATACCTCCTCAAAATTTTTAGACGGCGTGGATCACCTCAGTAAGCCCGTTTATCGGCTTTTCCGTCACCAGGACTTTTACTGCCAATTTCAGCAGCATAAAAAAAATAAAAAGAGACAAGGCGTTTCCCAACCCGATACCGAATAATTTTTCGCTCACAATCCGCTTACCCCCTTCCCTTCTTAATCGCCATAATCCCCAGCTGAGCGCGCTCCCAGGTCACGTAATAATACCAAAAATAAAATTCCCCTTTGATCTTCAATTGATCGCGCGCGTAGGAATTGGGCTTTATCCTGATCTCGGGGCTGCCGGTCACTTGGGCGACGCGCTCCCGATCCTCAGACATATTGAGGTCAAAGATAAAAAAGTGCTTGGATTCCGACATGATGACAATCGGTATCCCACTGGGCCGCTGAGATAGGCTCCATACCGCCGTATTGCGGCTGCGCCCCCTGGTCAAAATCCCTTTGTAGTACTCGGGGATTTTGTAAGGGGACGGACATATGCTCATTACCTCATCAACCCAGACAATGCAATTTTTACGCTCATAGCAATATCTAAAAAATTCTTCCCAGTATTCCGGCTTCATTTCATTGAGAGTAGGCCGGTATATGACCTTGCAGCGGGGCTGGCTGGCGGCATAGGGCAAGTCTGATAAGCGGGTTATGATCTGCAAGTCGTCCTTGGGTACCTCTCGCCACTCTAAATCCTCCTTGGTGTCCAGGGCAATTACTGCCGGATAAGATGATAGGTAAGTTTTGGCCAGGAAGGTTTTACCGCTGCCGGTCCTGCCAGCGATAAAGACCGATTCGTTGGGCTTTATATAGGCTATAGGTTTTTGCATGGCTTACCCTCCTGGCTTTTATTCTCTATCTTCCATTCCGGCGGCTGCATCCCCATACTGGATATAGTCAAGCAGCCCCCGCGCGGTTTCGCAAAACTCCGGGATAGTCTCCGGGTCAATTGACCTCATAAAAGGCGTTAAGAGGGTTTTGGCCATCATCTGGTATTGAACCGGCAGTTTGCCGGTCAGGATTTCGATCACGGCTGTCATTCGGTCCAGCATTGGCGGGTATCATCTCCTTTTTCGGCGCGGCCAGGGTTTTGGTTAGGATCAAGCGGGGCAGGACTACCAGCGCCAGCGCTCCCAGCAGCAGGGCGTAATCTGCGTACTTGTTGGTTGTTTCCAGCTGGCCAGCCCGCTCCACGATCCGGGCCGCTGGTTGGCTTATCTGCTGCAGTTCGTCCGGCCGGATCGCCCAAATGTCAGGCTGTTTGGTTGCCAAGCCAACCATACCAAATCCGGCGGCTGTCACGTATTCGATGTTGTTTTCCAGCTGCGACAAATCCGGCGCGGCGGCGGGTTTCTTCTTGTGGGATCTTTTTGGGGCTGGCTCCGGCGCTGGTTCCGGAATATTGACGGTGACAATCTCCGGCTGTTGGGCTACCAAATCCGCTGCCACCACGGGCTTTTTTCTGATCCGCTTTGGCTTTGGTTCGGCTCCGGCTCCGGCGGTTCCGGGTCCGGCTCCGGCTCCACTACTGGCGGCGGTGCCGGGATTGTCTGGGCTGGATTGCCCGATTTCGCTTGCTGTGGGGTCAGTAGGTCTATTATCTGTCTCGCCCATGATGGTGTCTCCTCCTCCTCCGGTTTGTTTGTTGCGGTTGGGTCGTCAATGATTGGATCTTCTGGTTTCTTGGCCATTTCCTTGCTTACCCCCTCCCTGTATGTGCTACCTCCATTATATCGCATATTTCGACAAAAGATAAACAAAAATAAAGCGCGCCCATTTTTGTTTAAGGCGCGCCCTTTTTTTAGTTTTATATCTATTTTCTTGTTAGCAGTATAATTTTACCGCGCAAGCGGCGGTTGTCTTGTAACAACTCATACATATAATTTAGCAACTCCAGGTTTTCTTTTTTAAGGCGGCTATTTTCCGCTTCTACGTCCATCATCTTTAGTAATATTTTTATCCATATATTCATGTTTACCCCTCCTATAAATTGTTTATAAAATCGTATAGCGCTTCCGAATCCGGCAGCGGGTATCCTTCCCCGGCTAATTCCTGGATCAATTCCCCCAGCGTATAACCTTTTTTACGGCGCGCCCATCGGGGTATAGTCTCATAATCGGGATCGTTAACTCCTCCCAGCTTGACGATAAGGCGGCGGGCCGCCCGCTTGTACTCTCTGGTGATCCGGATCGCGTCTCTCTCCTGCTCCTGCTCCTGGGCTATCTCCTCCGGGCAGTACTCGACCCGCAAAACCTGGTAGTTGTCGGCCAGGGGATCGGGAGTAAAAATCCCGCCATCCATCACCAGCGGTGCCACCCAACCGCCCGGCATTACATTGCCTTTTTGGTACTGCCGGGATAGATGCTTTTTAATCAGGACGTTTTTATAGCCATCGGTGGTTCCGTCCCGCAGCATGGTGGACAAGCTCGCCCACTGGTTCACCACAAAATCGGTCTCACTTATCCTGATCGCGTTTTTGCTTATGCCCTTGATCTTTTCCACGCCGTTAAGGATGTAGTCTTTGACCCCGTGGACCGTCAATTCTCCCTCCTTTTCCAGCTTCAAGGCTCCTAACCGGGACGGGTCTACCGCTCCCGCTGCTTGCAGCCGATCCAGCCCGGCGGCGTTGACAAAGAGACTGTCGGTGTCCATGTAGTAGATGTTGGACATTCCAGCGGTCTCCATGTAGGACCAGAGCAGCATCCGCGCGTAGGCGGTCACATGGGCCGCCACGGCGGGAAAACTGTTCATGGCTTCGGCTTCCAAGCCCTCCTTTTTGATGGATCGAAACACACTGCCGCCAAAAGTCTTGACGGTCCGGCGTGTTCCGGTGTCCACATCAAAAACCTGCTCTACCTGCACCAAATCCGGCGGCGCTTCCCCAACCAACTCCCAGTCTATAGCCTTTTGGCCAAATTTGCCGTAAAGGCTGTTCAGAAAAAGTTTATACATGAGGTCATGCACCCGGTCTCCATTGGCTTTAGCGTCCAGCCGGGCATGATAAAAATAATCCACATACCCGGCAAAAATAGGCGCGCCCTCATACACGCAAACATTTTTCAAGGTTTTGATGATCCCCCGGCTGATACCGGCGCTGATCTCCGGTGTGGTCAAGGTGGCTTCAAATTGACCAACCGGAAAAATGAGCCGCCCGGCTTTAACCGGGAAAATAGGGTCGGGCGTGTCTATGGCACATTCGGCTACCAGCAGCAAGCCGGAATCAATCATAGCGGCGGCGGTGTCCAGGTCCAGGGAGTTGCGGATCGTCTTGAGCATCACCGGGTAGTTGTGCTCCATCATCACTGCCGGATACTGGCTGTTAACGTCCAGGACATATGTTTTTTGCGGCGCTGGACCCATGATCCAGGCTTCGGTCCTGCCGCCGCTGTAGGCGTTCCGCTCGATCGCCAGGGCGCGGCGGTCGGCGTGGATATAAATTTCGTGAGCCATAAAGCGGTGCCGATAGGATGTAAAAGCCTGTCCAGCTATGGTTTGGGCAAAATTGCCTAAATCCTCGCTCTGGATAAAGGATATAAAATGGTCCATGGCGATTTTGAGTATTTCCACGTCCCGGCGGCAGTAAGTTATAGCTTCGGCCAAACCAGCGTTAAAAGCCGCTTCTAACTTGGGCAGGCCGAAAATTTCACCCAGTTCAGCCAAGGAGTTTTTATAAAAATTGGTGGAGGATATTATCATGATCGTTTTTCCTTTGGATTCTCCCGGTTTATGCAGCTTCATCAAAAACGGCGAATCGTCGCTGAAAGATTGCACCTGGTACCCCCGCCGTACCAGCCAGTGTACCGCTCCCGCCGCCAAAACGTCATACTTGGCATTGTGCGCCATCACCCAGGTTTTTCTGCCCTCCTGGGTCCATTCGTCCACTGCCCGCCAAAACCGCCGTTTGAAGTTGCGCCCATGGTACTCTTTCCAGCTGTCCCGGCGGCGGCGAGTGAAGCAGGCGCATATCAGGTATGTGTCATGCTGTTTTTCTACTGTGTCGCCCTGCATCACTTGGTCTATATACTGAGTGTCGTCTGTTTCGACCCGCGCTTCTGTGTCAAAGTATATGATGTTTTCAGGCACTTCCACTTTTTTTGATTGTGTCAACATATGAGCCTTTCTTATGCGGCTATACACATCAAAAACCGTCCGGGTTATGGATAGCGTATTCGATTGTGATGCTGGACCAGGCTATCATCCTGGTGTTGTACTTACCTTCCTGATTCGCTGACAGGATCGCGTTAGCTTCGGCCAGGACTTCATAGCCGTACATATCCCGGCTGCTGGTGATCGTGATATAGTTCAACACGTCGGATCGCTTGTGCCGGTAGGAGACTACCCAGCTATAGCGGGATAGGTAGGCTTTTTCATGATCCTTTACATCGATATACTCGATCCCCCGGCTGTGGTGCTGGCGCTCTTTTGGCTTTACCTCCTTGGGAGGTCGGTACCCCTTGGAGTGCTTCGGCGCGGTCGGACCCATGGTGATCTTTTCGGGTACTTTTTCCGGCAGTTGCTTGGATCGGATTGCTTCCTGCACTTTGGCAGGGGACGCGCCTTTAAGGCGGGTTGCTTCCTTGCTGCTAAACCCTGCATCACGCAAAGCCCTATATTGCGCTGGTCGGTCTACGCTGTGCTTGTCTTTGGCCAAAATCATCACCTTCTTAGAGTGTTAAAAACCCGCCGCCCTGGATAGGGTAGGCGGGCGGTGGGGGATGGGCTGTGCTTAACCTTCGGCTTGTATGTCAAAGGTCTTGAAGGTTTTGCCCTTGTTTTTCTTGCTCTTTTCGTCCCCGGTATAGGTGATCTCGACATACTTATCGGTCAGACTATCCCAATCATACAGCGCCAGGGCGCTCGATATGCAAACGCTGATCTTTTCACCATCCTCGGTTAGCAGCTGCAAAAATTCAGCGGTCCCGAATTGGGTTTCACCCTCGGTGATCCCTTGCAAATATCCGGCTGCCATGGTCCCGATCTCATCAAACGACACCATCTTGGGACGGGTTACGGCTACCATGTTACGGCGGCTGCGCGCCTGGGTAGGGGGGTTATCCTTGCCGAATACCTTTTCTAGTTCTGCATCTGATACGGTGTTGATTTTTTTAAATGCCATTAAATTCATCCTCCTATAAATTAATTTCTAAGCGACTTCTTCAAACAAATCGAAAAATAACTGATCAGGGACTACCAGCAGCCCCATTTTACTGATCACCAGCCAATCTCCCCTGCGCAATATGCGCGGCTCCTGGTTGGGGTAATAGACTTCAATGACCATACCGCCCGCCTGGTGCTTTCGGATCAAACTGCTGTCAAGCTGAACGATCTGCGCCGCTTGATCCGGTGTCCCGTCAAACCGGATCGCGGAAAAATTAGGTTTCTCCCGTTTCCTGAATCTGCGTAAAAATACCACCCTTGGTCCTCCTTTCTCATAATTTCGGGATACACATAACCAATTCTACAATATTCTTGCATTTCCTTTATTTTCACTTGACAAAAGTTTAGACAACTTTCGACAAATAACAAAGGCAAGAATCATGCCAATTCTATTGTCACGCGATCCGCTAGGGTATCGTTGCGGTCGGTGTCGATCGGGGGATGGGTAGGTATA
>CAZVSK010000017.1:12742-14565 GCA_964630035.1 uncultured Candidatus Saccharibacteria bacterium | reverse complement strand
CGGGTTTCTAACGGGATAAAAAACCGGAGGTGTATATCCTCCGATTATGCACATATTGTCCAGTTTATTTTTTGAGTGTTTTCGCGGCAAAATCTGGATCAATGACATTCACCTCCATTCCTGTATCATGCTCAAATCCCGCTGATATATTCCACACGGGACGCACCTCAATATGCCAATGAAAAAATTTCGTATTCTTCTTCTTATTCAATACAGGAGATGTGTGAATGAGAAAATTGTAATCTGGATCTCCGAGATTCTTTGTCACTCTCTTTAAAACGTCCTGAAGAAGAAATGATATTTTTTCAAGAACAAAATCATCTGTGTTTTCAAAAAAAGCGGAATGCTTCTTTGGAAACACATTCACCTGAAATTCATTTTTGGATGCATATGGAGCAAACGCGATTGCTTCTTCATTTTCACACACAATTCTTTTTTTCTCTTTCTTTTCAAACGCAATCATATCGCAATAAGGGCATTTTTTCTTTTTTATAAAATACCTCTTCGCCCCCTCAAGTGTTCGTGAAATTCCCGGGGGGATAATCGGAATAGCAAGCATCTGATAATGCGGATGATATATGGATGCTCCCGCAAAGCCACCCCAATTGTGAAACATGGAAATATGTGAAATGTTTTTATCCGCGAAAAGCATTAAATATCTGTCGCGGAACGCGGAAAGAACACGAAACGCCTTTTCGCGTGAAAGCATTGAAAAATTCTTGTTGTGGTCACGCGTGATAATGAGATCATGATGCCCAGTTCCCGGAATGACTGAAGAAAATCGTGAGACTGATTTTTCTTTTTCTTTATGTGACGAATGAATAACTGCCGGATATTTATTTTTAAGAACGAGAAGATCCCAATCTTTTCTTATGTCGCCTGATTTTTTTCTCGTATATCCCAAAATGACATTCTCATCCACATTTTCAAAAGGGCGCTCAAATCTGCATGAACGGATCGGCGTGGGAATTCTTTTTTTTCCTTTTTTCTTTATATCACCGGGTTTTTTTGCTCTCCCAGGAACAACAAGAATCCACCCACCCGAAATGATGTCCTTCCTGAATTCAGATTGGTATTTCATATTAATGTTTTGAATCAATGTGATAAGCGTTTGTCCAAAGCCAGAATCGTATTTTAACAACCTCAATAAGAGTCGAAAGATACGCTCCTGAGCTAACTCTTGATTCAAAATCATTCACCCATCTTACGGGAATTTCCTTAATTTTATATCCCATTTTTTTTGCGAGAACGAGTGCTTCAACATCAAATCCCCACCTGTCTATTTTCATAAGGGGAAAAATTTTTTGTGTCGCTTCTTCTGAAAAACATTTGAATCCACACTGCGTATCCTTGATACCCCATAACACAACAATCTGTATGAATGCGTTCCCGAGTTTTCCTAAAAGGCGCCTATACCATTTTTGTGGAGGATGTAATTCTGCCCCCCTCACCCCCCTTGATCCTATGACAACGTCAAAAGATTCCTTTCCGCCATAAGCGGATCCTCCTCCGGAGGAAAAATATGGAACCATACGATTAAATTGATCTATAGATGTTGAATTATCGGCGTCTGTAAAAAGTCTCCAATTCCCCCTCGCCGCGAGCATTCCTTGTCGTACCACCCAACCCTTTCCATGATTTTCTTTATTTCCTATCACGCGCAGATTTTTTATCACGTGAGAAAATTTTTCCGCGATATCGGCAGTCGCATCGCGCGATCCATCGCTCACAACTATAATCTCACTCTCATAATCTGCTTCCGATAATCTCCTATCTATATCAAGAATTGTGAGAGGAAGGCGTTCCGCTTCGTTATATGCAGG
>CAZVSK010000017.1:0-12642 GCA_964630035.1 uncultured Candidatus Saccharibacteria bacterium | reverse complement strand
AATTTTGTATACTCTTTTCCCGTCACCGGCGAAGGGCTTTGAAAAGTCCAAAATTTGTTCCAAAGATAGCTGTTTGTTGTTGCTACAATAAATGAAAATGCTTTGAATCCAGAATATCCAACACCTGACGAAATGTCTGTGAGGAGTATAAGAAAATTCAAAACACCAAGATCTAAGAGAGTGTTTAGTGTTCCCACTGCTGCAAATTTTCCAAACTGTTCAAAAATGGGAATGAATCTGCTTATTATCTTAAGAATTAAAAGCGCAATTGGTGCAAAAATAGAAAATCCCAAAACAAAAGACGCGATTAGAAGCGGTGTTATATCAAAACCGAGATTTTTTGCGGGAAGAAGAATAAGCCATCCGACTAAAAATCCTATTATGCAAACGAGAAAAAAATCTTTTTTATTTAATTGTGTTGTGTTCATATGTGTATATTTATTTATTCGCCCTCCCTTCCTTTCAAACGACTATAAATCTCACCATCCACAATTTCCCGAGGTCTTCCATATGTAATACGTGAATATTCGCGAGCAAGATCAGACACAGAAGAATCTCCTCTTGGTGGAAATGGTTCAAAAATAGTAAAAGGAACAGACACCTGATTATTAATCATAAGCTTTGCATGCGCATTCAAATTATCAATATTAATTAGGTGTGATGCTTTAAAAACAGGATCAAACTGCTTTTCAAGATATTCCGCATCGTCGGCGCCTACCCTAAATGCAATCATTGAACCTACGTTTCCGAATACGGCGTCTCTTATTTTTTCAGACAACTGACCAATGAATTGGTGCGCAATTGTAAGGCAAAGGCGATATTTGCGCGCTTCGGAAAGTATTGTTGCGATACTTGGAGTTGTAAAATTTTGAAACTCATCAATAAAAAGATAAAAATCTTTTCTTTTTTCGGCCCCCATATCCGCGCGAGAAAAAGATGCGATTGTGAGCTTCCCTACAATAATCATTCCAAGAAGCGCGGCGTTTAAATCACCTATTCTACCCTTGCTGAGATTCACGAGAAGAATCTTCCCTTCATCCATAATATCTCTAAACTTCAATGTGCTTTTTGACTGCGCAATAATCGGGCGCACATAATCATTCGCAATGAACGTATTGAACTTGCTTGTGATGTATGGAACAAGATTTGCGAGTGACGCCTCGCCTCCCGCCTTTTCAGCTTCTTTTTCCCAGAAATCTTTTGCAATCACATTTCTGCATTTTGCCAAAAGCTTCTTTCTGAATTCTGAATCAGCAAGTACCCTTGGAATCTCTAAAATTGTGTATCCGTCTCCCGGATCGTCCATAAGGAGCAAAAGCGCATTCCGCGTATATTGCTCAAACATAGGTCCTCCTGTCGTTTTTAAATCGTAGAGAGTATCAAAAATTCCCATAAGCTCATTAATGATGAATGTTTTTTGTTCGGGAAATCGCGGATCATATTCAAGCATGTTTAGTCCAATCGGACGATCTAAATCCGCGGGGTCAAACACAACAACATCTTTGACGCGCGATTTTGGCACGCGCGAAAGAAGATCATCAAATAGATCGCCATTTGGATCAATTACGCACACACCTTCCCCGCTTTCCATATCTTGTCCCGCAAGATTATTCAAAAATACCGATTTTCCTGTTCCTGTCTGTCCAATAATATATAAATGACGTCTCCTATCTTCTCTCATCATACGCACGTCTCTTGTTTCATTCCTATATTTACTTTCGCCAATTTTTACTCCGTCTTTTGGAAGATTCGCGGGCGGTGGCGCTTCTTTGAAGGTGAGTTCTTTAACTTTTTGTATTCCTGTAAAAGGTGTTGGAAAGTGAAAAATACTCGCAAGCTCTTCTGAATTCAAAATTATTGAACGGGAATCATCAAACATGCGAAACGAAAAAAGATGCACAATATCTTTGACATTTTTTTGCTTTATAATATGAAAAGCGTTTCTTTCGGGTGCTTCAAATTGGGAAAATCCTGCGCCGATTCCTTCCAAAATCATATCCGCGCCTTCCTGTGTTGGTGCTGAAGAAAGAATACGAACATTCGCCTCAAAAAGAGGTTTTGAAATTTTCATCTCAAGTGCTTTAACGGCGTTCTCATCAACAATTCTCTCTTTTTCGTCTTTTTTTTCACCGCTCCCCAAAGCGGCTTTTTTCAAATCAGACGCGGAAATGCTCCGAGAAAGAATATCGCCAAGTTTTGCACCTTTTTTCAAAGCGGAGATAAGACTTGAAATATTTTTCTTCATATCTTTTCCCGCTGGACGCACGATATATTGAATTGCTCCACCCTCTCCAATCTCCTGTATTTTTGAAAGTCCGCCGAGAATAGGCGCAAACGTTTCGGCATCAAGTTCTTGATATGTACGTACAGGAAGAACAAATTTATCTTTTTGCATCACATACGCACCAGCAACAGACCCAGACACGTTAAAAATATTGTAATCCTCCACACGCATAATTTGAACGTCTTTCCAAATAGAATGTGTTATACGCATGAAGGGCTCCGTGTATTTCTCGGGAAGAGCGACATAAAAATGTATTTCTTCTCCGACATACGGAACCGCCACCTCAAACACAAAAGGAACTTTGAAAGCGAGGAGATTATTAAAAAATTGCTCGGAGAGATTTATCTCTTTTTTCAACTCCTTCCCCTCCTGCGTGTCGCGTGGAAGACGAATAAGAAAAAGTTTTTGTTGAAGCGCCTCTCGTATTTTTTTTCTTCTTTTTGCGCGAATGAAAAAAAACGCAACAACAACGGCAAGAACTGCAAGAACGACTATATATGCGATAAACATAAAATTCTATTTAAGCATTCCCCTCCGCTTCAACTCGGGAAGCAATGCATCCACAAGCGCGTCATGAAATGCGTCTTCTATGAATGCGGGATACTTCCTCGCTTTATTCACAGCCTTCTCAAGACCTCCGGAGAAAGCTTCTTCCACAAGCATTTCCACTGTTTTTTTCACGTCTTCACTTTCTTTGTTCAAATATGACGGAATAGCGGTGGTATTAGTGGAGGGTTGAGATGGAGAGGCTCCGTTTGTCGGAGCGCCGATTTCTTTCGTCTCGTGTATTTCTTTCGCAAAAGATTGCAGTGATTCTCTCACAACTTCGCGTTCTGGAACGTTTTCTCCAGCGCGTGTTTCAACGCGTTCTTCCACGTGTTTCCCAAGACGCTCAAAACTTTTTTCAATATGTTCGCTGAAATTTTGAACCTTCGCCATAAAATATGGATTCCTATAAATCCATTATAAAACACCGCGGAAAAACATGAAACACCCAGCTGGAAAGACAGAAAGCATCTTTTTGGTGAAGATTAGAGATTGATACGTATAGATCCGGGATTTGTAGTCGCATCTATATTCGTTGAGCTTGAATATTCTGTGTTGGGATTGGAAATAGGCCCGTCAGCCCCTGATCCGCCGGACCAATCTGTTTGGTGAAAAACTTTGTTTGCCCAACGTGTAAGATAATCAACAAGTTCAGTGGTATTAGTTGCTCCGCGAACATTCCATTCTGCTTTCGCGGTTATTTTTTGTGTGGAAGGATCAACGATTGAACCGTCTTGACATGGCTCTGTGTCCGTAATCGTACTTGATGCATCGTTTGAACGGCACACGTTTTCCACATGGAAGAATACGGAAAAAGACTTACTCTCATAAAGATTCTTAATTTCTGTTGCAGATAGCGCACGGTTATAAATGCGCACATCGTCAATTTTGCCAGAAAAATATGTCCCCCCAATACAACTTCCGGATGTTGATTCGGATCCAACACAAAGTGGAGTAGTTGAATAACCTATGCTACCACTTTGTGATGTAGAAGAAATAAGTGTGCCATTTAAATACAATCTAACCACACTCCCGTCATATGTTCCCACCACATGATACCAAGTACTATTTGAAATACTTGAAATAGGAATTGTTGCAGCTTTATATCCAGTCCCAGATATGTAAACCAAAAAACAAAGTGTTGAATTCCCACACGCACTGTTTTCATTTAAACTGATTTGAAAACTTCCTGACTCTGTTTTAGAAACAACTCTCTGACTAATTGTTTTGTCTGTAGTATTAAACCATGCAGAAACAGAAATAAGCGCAGGTTTTATATAACTTGTATCAGTAATTTGTATATATGTATTGCTCCCGTTAAAATTCAAACAATATCCAATCGCACATGTTGATGTAGTCCGCGTTGGGTTGTTATACATCGTTCCATTATTCCCGTTTCCACTCATATCATAAGCAATCGTCCCTGTCGCCTCATCAAAACTCCACTTCCCAACCAAACCACTTGTAATGTCCCTGCTTAAAGAACTCTTTTTGCCTTCAATTGTGTAAAACGTAGTTCCTGATGCATTAACAAAATATGGCGTGTTTGTTCCTTTTGTAAGTCCATAAATATTCTGCCAATTCGCGCTTGCGTATGAGCGAACTTCGTCCATCGTCTGCCGAACAAGTCCTGATCCTACCTGCAAATCATCGCTTGAAGTCGTTGATTTCATCATAAACGCAATCCCAAGCCCCGCGCTCCCTATCAATATTGCGCCGATTGCAAGACCAACAAGCACCTCAATTAAAGATTGACCACTTCTACTCCGTAAAAGAATTCTAAATTTAAAATTTAAAATTTTAATTGAATGCATAAATTTTTTATTTGGCAATTGGAATTTCATTTAAAATTTAGAACTTAAAATTCATTAATTTATCTAATATCATTATACATCTGCAGAACTTCGGTTGCAGAAAGTGCACGATTGTATACGCGCACCTCATCTATAAATCCAGTTGCATAAAACCTTTGCCCTCCGCATACCGCATATCCACCGATAACAAACGGATTAGCTGTGTAATATACGGCATTCGTTGTTAATGTGTCCTGACCCTGAAATTGTCCATTCACATAAAGAGAAATTGTCGTTCCACTCTTCGTGCCCACCGCATGAACATAACCACTTCCTATAATAGACGACGCTGAATTTACTGTTTTACTCGCACTGGAAGTATTATAAATATTCCATGATACCTTGCCGACACTACTAATTAACAGATTGTAGCCATAATCATGATTATAAATGATTGGATGACGAGCACTACAAATCCCACCATTCGTTGGGAGGGATGAAAATTTAAAAACCGCAGAGACAGAAAAATTATCCTGATATTTCAACTTGTCTGTTCCAACACTGATATAATCATCACTCCCATCAAAACTTAAACACTTCCCCGCTTTGCAATCTGCTTCCGATTGCCATGTGGGTCCATATGCGAGTGTTCCATTGTTCCCATATCCAGAAACGTCATACGCAATAGTTGATGTCCCCTCGTCAAAGTGCCAATATCCCACAAGTCCCTCCTCTTTACGCGCTGTCGCTTTCCCGAGTGTATTCACAAGAATATCCCCCACTGTTGAACCCGCACTTCCCGCGAGAAGCGTGATGAATTGATTTTGAGACACAATACCCGTGATGGGAGAAAAAACAATATCTATGTCTCTACCAAGCGCGGGATTTCCAAAACTCACTCCGGAACGAAGTTTATACGTCTGGTTGGGAGTTGAAGATGCAAAAGACGATCCGCTCCACGTTTTGAATGTGTATCCGGACGACGTGGAATTGGAAAAACGTATTCCCCATTGTTTTCCATCTTTCTGCGTCACGGACATTTGTTGTGTGTTGCGCGCGACTGCAATAATTTCATTTAGTGCAAGTTTTAAGTTCTGCGACGCGCGATATTTGTAGAGAATCGCAAATCCACCGACGGACACAACCGCAGCAATCGCGACAACAACAATGAGTTCAACAAGCGTGAATGCCGATTGACGACTAACAACCGAAGACCAACAACCAAAAATATATTTCGTTGTTTTTTTTATATAGTTCTTCACGTTGTGGGTCGTTTGTTGTATGTTGTGTGTCGGTTTTTAGAATTGTACGGTCAATTGATAAATCGGAACAACAATTGCGAGAGCAATTACACCAATGATGAGCCCGATAGAAAGAAGCATGATTGGCTCAAGAAACGCGACGAGCGTTTTAAGAGAGCTGTCAATTTCCGACGCATAAAAATCAGCAAGTGTGGCAAGAACTTCTTCTATGTGTCCCGCTTTTTCGGAAATAGCTATTAAATTTACAACGGTTTTAGGAAAATACGGCTCGCGTTTGAATGCTTCACCAACTGTGAGTCCTTTCGCAAGTCCTTCTCGTGAAATACGTATAAGAGCGTCTTTCAAATGGGACTGTGCAATTGAATCAGCTGTAATTTCAAGAGCGTCTGTTAGGGGCATACCCGCTTTGATGAGCGTGCTGAGCGTCGCTGAAAATCTCTGAATTGCCATTTTCTTTACAACCTCTCGCACGAGAGGAAGTCCAGAAAAAATACTTATCACAACTTTTTTGAAAACAAGAGAGGTTTTGTATAAAACAAAAACGAAGGCCACGAGAATAGCTATAAAAATAAGTACATACATTCCATACTTTCCAAGAAAAAGTCCGACCGCAAAAACGATTTTTGAAAAAAGAGGAGGTTCAAATCCACTCTCTGAAAACACCTTCGCTATTTTCGGAAGTGCAAACACAACAAGAAAAATAAGGATAAGGACAGATGCGCAGAGAAGAATAATAGGATAAAACAAGGCGCTTTTCACCTGATCACGCAATGCTTTTTCTTTTGTGAGAGAGTTTGTAAGGTTTTCAAAAATATATTCCAAATTCCCCGCTGTCTCTCCTGCTTTGATTGAATTTATATATACCTGACTGAATGTTTTTGGATATTTAGCGAACGCAGCGTAAAACGGCTGTCCTTTTTCCAAATTTGAACGTACTTCCAAGAGAAATCCCCTTACAGCCGGCTTTGAAAAATCTTCAATAAGGATATTGATTGCCTGAAGTAGTCCCGTACCTATTTTCAACATTAGAGAAAGGTATTTTGAAATGAACACCTGATCTGTAATTCCTATCTTCCCTCCGAAAATCTCCTTGTTTCTAGTTTGTACCGCTTTTGAAACCGCTTTCACACTTACCGGCTTTAATCCTTCCGCAGACAAAAATGCAAGAACCTGTCCCACATCGTTCGCTTCAACGTCATTTTCCACAATTTTTCCATCCGGCTGTGATGCAATGTAATGAAAAAGCATAATAAACAAAAAACCAAAAACTTACGACCTACAACTTCTTAATTTCTTTTTGAATCCACCTGGTTGTTTTGAAATAGAAATTAATATATTTTCTATATTTTTCGACTCTTCTTTAATTATGAGATTATTATACTCCAATATATCTACTCCCGCTAAGGTTTCATACACTGACCCAAGTGCAATTTCAAAAAACCTGTTCATTTCCTTATCTGATGATTTTCCAGATCCTTCTGCAATATTTAAAGATATTGAAAGCGAGGAACGAATTAGTTGACTTCCGATTTCAAATCTAAATTCTTTTGGAAGCTTATGAACTATTTCAAAAACTAATTTTAAAACATCTCTAGAATCTTTATATACACTCCATTCCTTAAATCTAAATTGTTCCATAAATAAATGGTGATTATTTTCCCATGTTGTATGTTGTTGGTCGTTTGTTTTTCGTTACTCACGTATGACTCTGAATACTTCCTCAATTGTTGTGAGTCCGAGTTCAACTTTTCTAAGTCCATCCTCCACCATTGTGATCATCCCCTCTTTCTTCGCTGTATTTCGCACTTCATCTAAACTAAAATCGGGGCTGATGATGAGTTTTCGTATCGTCTCAGTAACTTCCATCGCCTCAAAGATTCCGATACGTCCTAAAAATCCGGTATGATTACACGCCGAACATCCCTTACCTCTAAAAAACACCTTAGGAAGACGCACGGGGTCTTTGGAATCTGCATTGATTATTTCAAGTTCTTTCACAAGTGACGCTTTCATATCTGGATCTGGATCATAAGATTCAATGCAGTCAATATGAATTTTGCGCGCAAGACGCTGGGCTGAGATGACATTCAAAACAGCCGCAGCCAAAAAAGGAGCAACGCCCATATCCACAAGACGTGGAATGGTCGTAGGTGCATCATTTGTGTGAATACTTGAAAGCACTAAGTGTCCAGTTAAAGACGCCTGAACGGCAATATTTGCCGTTTCCGCATCTCTAATTTCACCAACCATGATAATGTTCGGATCCTGACGAAGAATGGAACGGAGACCCGACGCAAACGTAATTCCCGCGGCAACATTAACCTGTGTCTGATTCACATAACGCATATCATACTCAATTGGATCTTCCACGGTGACGATATTCACTTCAGGCCTATTTAAAATATTAAGCACGGAATACAAGGTCGTTGTTTTTCCAGATCCAGTCGGTCCACACACAAGAACCATTCCGTACGTTTTTTTAATTCCACGCTCAATCATTTTTATGCAATCTTCAAACATACCGAGATCCGAAAGAGAGATTGGTTTTTGTGCGGCGGGTAGAAGACGCATTTCAACCTTCTCGCCGTAGAATGTCGGAATAATAGACACACGAATATCAATAACAGTGTCGCTCACCTTGAAACGAAATCGCCCATCTTGAGGATGTGTGTGCTCATCTACGCGAAGTCCCGAAAGAATTTTGATGCGCGCTGTCACGGCAGGACGAATTTCCTTCGGCATTCGGATAATTTCATGAAGCACTCCGTCAATTCTGAAACGAACAAGAATAACATCATCTAATGCTTCAAAATGAACGTCGGATGCCCTTGAAGAAATCGCATATTCAAGAAGATTGTCCACAATTGCCACAATGGGTATATCCTCTGCTGCCTCTTTTAGATCTTTCGCACTTTTTGATTTTAAAGATTCCGATATGCTCTCTTCAATGATTTTTTTGAAATCCTGAGTTAGTTTTTTTTGATAAAGAATGAATCCTCTATTTAAATCTTCTTCACTTGCAAAAAATACTTTTATTCTTCCTTTGAGTTTCAATGTAAGATAATCAATTGTTTCCAAATTCGTAGGATCTTCCATTGCAACAAGATATGCTCCGCTCTCGTCTTTTGAAAAAATGATAATCTTTCTTGATCTTGCAATATCTTCCGGAATAAGATGCATAACCCCCTCGTCAATCTTAGTCGTGCCAAGATTCACACGCTCATATCCAAGCGCCTTTGCAAGAAGGGTGTAATAATAATCATTTGTAATCAGACCCTGCGAAACTATTAAATCCACCACATTCTGTCTTTTTCTTTCAGCTTCTCGACTCAATAAATCAAATGTACCTCCGTCCAAAATTCCGGCGCCGACAAGCATTTCTTTTATTTTTGAGAGAGGAAGAGAGATCATAGAACAACAATTAATTACTGATGACTAATTCACCTATTATTATAACAGCGATAGCAAGTGGCATCCACACATAATAGAGAGAGAAACGCTCGTCTGGTTTTTTAAGGACACGGTTTATGAAAAACGTTCCAGCAATTCCAACACAAAAAGCCACAATAAGGTAAAAAATCCACGAATATCCCCAAGAATGATTTCCTAAAAGGAGAACGCCTGTTCCCGCTATAAAAAGTTCTCCTTTTTCAAAAAATACGTACCCGTGTTTCCGATCATAGACATTACCCAAAAAAATAATAAAAATAGCCACAATAAAAGAAACTGCATAATACATAAGAAATCGCGTTGCGTGATATTGTAAAAGATATTCAATTCCTCTATGAGGAGGAATAAAAAAAGACGATGGGGGTCCTGATTCAATCCATAGAAAATATTGTGCTCCAGTCAAAAATATATAGCAGAAAAAAACAGATAAAGAAGAAAAAATGAATGCCCATTTTGAAAAAGAAAACACAACCAGTTCCGTAATCTTTTTTCTTGCTAATTGTGCTACTAAAAGAATAGTGGAAACTGCAATGGAAAAAATAAAAAGAAATTGATCTAACATGGAGATATTCTTCTATTATATTATTTCACTCCCTAAAAAAACACCGCCCCGATTTTTATCAGGGCGGTGAAGAGAGAAAATTATTGTAAGTTCAAAGCTGGAGCATTTCCTATTTCGTACCAACTGCTATTATTTCCCTGATCTTTTGATTCAACATCCCCTGAACCGCTTGTCGCATATTTATTGCTCTCCATGTTCGCATTTATCTCATAAAGAAGGGTGGATGAGCTTGTGTAGTTATAGTAATATGTTGCATCATTCACGGGATCAAGAGGAAGACGTGAAAGAGGAGACCCTGAAGAAATCGCCGCAAAATTAACATTTACCCACCCATTACCCAATACGGTTGTTGATGCATTTGTCACACACGATCCACCGCTCGGCGAAGTAGTCCCAAATGTGCACGTACTTGTTGCTGTCCACGAAGTAAGATTTGCAACTTCAGAAAGATAAAGAGCAAGTGCATTGTGGAGCGCGGCAAGATCTGACACGCGCGTTGAATCTCTTCCCTGCTTCACGAGTTGGGCTGGGTTCAAGATAATCACGACTGCGGTGGCAAGTACTGCCAAAATAGCGATGACGACAAGGAGCTCAATAAGGGTGAAACCCTTTTTTTTATATGTGTTCATAAGGTTTTAAACCGACTTTTTTATATTAGATACATTATACCACAAAAATAAATATTTTGCGGTGTGGATAACAAAAAACAAGAAAACAATTGCGTTTTTAAAGACTTAGACCGGAGGCATTTCCTATTTCATACCAGTTATCGTCGTTCCCCCCATCTTTCGTGTTTGAAACAACATCCCCCGTTCCTCCATAACTGTATTTTGTGCTTTCCATTTTAGCATTCAATTCATAGCGAAGTGTGGAAGAACTTTTAAATCCGTAAAAATAAATCGTATCGTTCACAGGATCAATTGGAAGTCGTGAAAGAGGAGATCCTGAAGAAATCGCGTTGAAATTGATTGGCACCCATCCCGTTCCGTCAACTGTTGTAGATGCTGACACCGTGCATGAACTAAATCCTGTTGGAACTGGGGATCCGTTTGCCGTGCAATATGTATATGCAGTCCAAGATGTAAGCCCAGGAACTTCGGAAAGATAAAGCGCTATTGCGCTGTGGAGAGCGGCCATATCGGAAATGCGTGTGGAATCTCTTCCCTGTTTTACGAGTTGTGCAGGATTCAAAATAATGACAACCGCCGTGGCAAGCACGGATAAGATCGCAATAACAACAAGAAGCTCAATGAGAGTGAATCCTTTTTTCAATTCTTTTGTGTTCATTATTATCCAATGTAAACCCGACCTTTCAAAACAATATGCTTATTATACACCATTTAAGAAGAAAGAAGGAACTCTTTTATACGCTCCACAAGCTCCTCCATGGAAATGCGTGCTTTAACAAAATAACCAACCGCACCTAAAGATTGTCCTTTTTCCAAATCAGTTTCCTGACCCAAATTTGATGTGATCACAATTGGAACTTTTTGCATTTGTGGATCCGCCTGCGCTTGCTCCAAAAATTCAAATCCAGATACTTTGGGAAGAATAATATCAAGAAGAACAAGATCAAATTGTTTGTTTTTTAGAAGTTCTAATCCCTCACTTCCATCACGTGCAAGAGATACTGAAAAACCTTCTTTCTCCAAACGCTGACGAAGGAGTGTCCCCAAAAGAGGTTCATCTTCAACAAGAAGAATATTTTTTGCTGGAATATTTGTATCCATTATTATGTGTGTTTTTTAATTATATACCAATCACATACAAAAAACACCTTTTTATAAGGTGTTTTTTTACTTTGTCAGAAAAACTTCACTATTTTTATTTTTAAAATGAATATAAAAAAATAGTTTGGTGAACGCGAAATTTAATAAATCGCGTAAATCTCTTATTTGGTTTACTCACGAACATTTTTAGTCGTCCTAATCAATGCGGCCGATATTTCCCTTTCGGGAAGGAGATTCGGCTCAGATCTCCCGTATGCGCACAGTGCAAATCGCAAACAGAGATTCGCCAACAATACGATTCGGCGCCTCACTTTTTACGACTTGCAATCGACTTAATTTAATTGATCCACGAGCAGCTTCCGCTACCCGTGCCTTGTTACGACTTAGTCCTCATCACCGAGCTTAGGCTGACCCCGTGAGATAGGCCTTTGGCTGATGTGCCAACGGCACATTTCACGGGGCTTCACCTACTCCCAGCTCCGCTGACTTGACGGGCGGTGAGTACAGGACTCGAGAACGTATTCACCGCGGCGTGCTGATCCGCGATTACTAGTGATTCCGACTTCATGAGGGCGAGTTGCAGCCCTCAATCTGAACTGGGGCCAATTTTATGGGATTAGCTCCGCCTTACGGCTTGGCAACCCGCTGTATTGGCCATTGTAGCATGTGTGTAGCCCAGGGCATCAAAGGGCCATGCTGATTTGACGTCATCCCCACCTTCCTCCGTCTATGCGACGGCAGTCCTCTCTGACACGTATAACAAAGAGTAGGGGTTGCGCTCGTTACCCCACTTAAGGGAACGCCTCACGGCACGAGCTGACGGCAACCATGCAGCACCTGTGCGCATGTCTTCGTGAGAAGAGAGCCCGCCTTTCGGCTGGCTTTCATACGCATTTCAAGCCCTGGTGAGGTGTCTCGTTTACCGTCGAATTAAACCACATGCTCCACCACTTGTGCGAGTCCCCGTCTATTCCTTTGAGTTTTAGCCTTGCGGCCGTACTTCCCAGGCGGGACA
>CAZVSK010000016.1:13595-16664 GCA_964630035.1 uncultured Candidatus Saccharibacteria bacterium | reverse complement strand
GCGAAAGGCCAAAGCGCAGACGAGAACCAAGTATCTAATACATCAGGAGATTGTTCCATCTCACAGTTTTTGCAAAACGGACACGTTTTTGGTTTATCAAGAGAGACGACGTATCTCTCTTTTTGCGTTTTACAAAACCAAACTGGAATTTGGTGTCCCCACCAAATCTGACGCGAGATTGTCCAGTCGCGTATGTTTTTCAACCAATCAAAATATTTCTTTTCAAAATTGTTTGGAATAATTTTCACCTTTCCCGATTCAACCGCCTCAATAGCGTTTTGCGCGAGATTTCCTTCCAAACAAGCACCTGCCTGCTGACCGGACAGAGATTCGTCTTTGGCGGACATTTTTAAAAACCACTGCATTGAAGGGATGGGCTCAATTGTGTGTCCGCATCTGTAGCATACAGCTATATTATGCCCATAATCCTCTTCTTTTTGGAGAAGTCCTACGGCTTTTAGATCATCTACAATCTTTTTTCTCGCGTCCGCAGTTTTGAGACCAGCATACTTGCCCGCCTGCGCGTTCATCCGTCCCGATTCGTCAATAACTTTCACAAGTGGAAGATTGTGTCTCCCACCGATTTCAAAATCAACCATATCGTGTGCGGGCGTCACCTTCACAATTCCAGTTCCAAATTCAATATCAACCGCTTCATCAGCGACAACTTTAATTATGTTTTTCTTTTTTTCAGGCGTTTCAAGATTTCCTTCCGTAGAAAGCGATTCTATTTCAAGTTCCTTTCCAACATATTGCGTGTATCGCGTATCTTTTGGATTCACCGCAAGGCCCGTGTCTCCGAATTTTGTTTCGGGACGAGTCGTCGCAAGCGTGAATGGGCCGTACGTAATATAGTAGAGTTTTGCTTCTTCTTCTTTGTATTCAAGTTCCAATTCAGAGAGGCTCGTTCCGCACCGCGGGCACCAGTTCACAACGCGTTCCCCGCGATATATAAGTCCTTTTTCGTGATAGTGAACAAAAGCTTTTTCAACGTCTTTTGCGTATTCAGGATCCATTGTGAAACGCGCGCGGGACCAATCTGCGGATACGCCGAGTTTTTTCAGTTGGCCAATAATTGCCCCTCCGTATTCGTGTTTCCATTTCCAAACTTTTTCAATAAACTTTTCGCGTCCAAGTTCAAAACGGCTCACCCCTTTTTTCTTTAGCTCTTTTTCAACAACATACTGCGTTGCGATTCCCGCGTGGTCCGTTCCGGGAAACCAAAGTGCTCTGTCGCCTTTCATTCTTCTGTAGCGGATGACAATATCTTGAAGCGTGTTATCAAGCACGTGCCCCATGTGGAGGGTTCCCGTCACATTGGGGAGTGGCATATACACAATGTAATTTCTAATTTCTAAATCCGAATTTCTAATAGGAAGATTGTCGGGATTGAAATATCCCGATTTTTCCCATTTTTCATATATATGCGGTTCTGTCTTTTTGGGATCGTATGCGCCCGAAATAAGTTCCATGTGCTTCATTATACCCCCGATTTACATAAGAAATAAAGGGATTTTCATACTATTGACTTTTCCCCCGATATGTGCTATACTTATGTTAGAAAATTGAAAAGGAAATATGTAGTATCGATTTTCCGGTAGTCGGCACCATGCCTGCATAAAGGTTTGCCGACAAAAGAAATATCCTCCTGCCCGAGTAGTTTGAGGGGTGTTAAGGGAGAAAAAAACAAAAAATTAAAAACAGGAGGAAAAAATGAAAATCTATATTCTTTGGGGTGGGTTAAATTCTTCATACTCATGGTGGAACCATGAGCCGGATCTCATAACTCGGGATCCGAGAAAAATAATTAATTCTCTGGGACGCGATTTTCATTTCGAAGACGTTCCAGAAATAGAGTTTTTAGAAAACCTCGGAATCAATAAAGAGGTTTTCAATGAAATAGATGAGGAATGTTATGGTCCGGCAGCAAATCCTGGTGGGTATGCCCAGGGATGGCGGATCGTAACAATAAGAAAAAAAGATTTAAAAAAAATTTTGAAAGAACATTCTTACACGGAATTTTGTACCCGTGTAGAAAAAGTGAAGTTTAGATGAGATGTAATTTATTTTTATTTTTCCGCCTTGCGATGTTGCGAGGCGGAATTTTTATATCCCCATATTCCCATTCGCAACAAGTTTTCTATTTTTCTTTCGGAGGATGCTCATATATCCCGCAACAGCGATCATGACGGCGTTGTCAGTGTTGAAGTCCATCGGTGGAGCAATGAAATTTATATTTAACCCACGACTTACAACCGACAACTTACGACGCAATTCTTTATTTGCTGCAACACCACCGGAGAGAAAGATTGATTTTGCGCCATATTCACGTACCGCACGCTCGGTTTTTTTGACGAGCACGTGAAGCGCCGCCTCTTGGAAGCTCGCGGCGACATCTTCTTTTTTTGTCTTTGGATTGTCGCGCAAATAATAAAGCACGGATGTTTTAAGCCCAGAGTAGCTGAAATTATAATCTTTGGAACCAATCATGGGGCGTGGAAATGGAATTGCGTTTTTATCTCCCTTTTTTGCGAGGTGTTGTATTTCGGGCCCGCCGGGGTAGGGAAATCCGATCATTTTTGCTACCTTATCAAATGATTCTCCCACCGCGTCGTCTTTCGTTTCTCCAAGTTTCTTCCATTTTGTGGGCGAGTCCATTTTAAGCAAAATCGTATGTCCCCCCGAAACTATTAACGCTATTGCCGGAAAGAGTTTGGAATTTGTTATTTTGAATTTGTTATTTACAGTTTTTTGTGAGAGCAAAAAACTGTAGAGGTGTCCTTCAAGATGATTCGCCCCAATGAGTTTAAGTTGTTTGTTGTGGGTTTTAAGTTGTTTGTAAACTTGTTTGGCAAACGTGATTCCCGCCCAAAGTGCCGGTTCAAGTCCCGGCCCAACCGTCACACATATCGCGTCAATTTTTTCAACATTTTTTTTATTTTGGATTTTGTTTTTTGAATTTGTTTGGAAATTAGAAATTAGAAATTGGTTATTGAAAATTTGCTGAAATACTTTTGGTAAATTTTTTATGTGTTCTCTCTTTGCAAGGTTGGGAACCACCCCACCCCA
>CAZVSK010000016.1:0-13495 GCA_964630035.1 uncultured Candidatus Saccharibacteria bacterium | reverse complement strand
TTGGTAAATTTTTTATGTGTTCTCTCTTTGCAAGGTTGGGAACCACCCCACCCCAAGGACGGTGTACTTTAATTTGAGAAGAGATGATACTTTTCAAAACTTTAAATTTTGGTGCGGACGTTGTGCCGGATGCTTCCACGAGAGCAATCGCTGTGTCGTCACACGATGTTTCTATTGCCAGAATCTTCATGAGTATAGTAGTAACAGGTAATTAGTAATCAGTAAATAGTAATTGTGACTTTTTTTGACAAACCCAACAGATTCTTGTAGAAAGAATACAGCAAATCACAAAAGATGAGGGGTAACAAATGAAAATATTAGCCGATTTTTCCGGGTTTATTGGTAAGAGCATAAAAATTCCTGTGTCTAACGAATCACTTGATATGAGTGGAAACATTATGGGGGTTGTGGTAACAAAAACAACACAAGCCGATAAAGAAGAATTAGAAAAAATTACTTTCTTTATTGAACCAACAAGTCGCACAGGTCAAAGAGAACGAAAATTAACAATAAGGACAATTGATTTTCAGGACCTTGAAAAATGTATCATATTTTAAAAGTAAATCGGGAGCAATTCTCTCGATTTTTGCTATACTTATACTATTAAATAAAAGGTCAACTACTATTAAATTTCTGATTGCTAATTTCTAATTACTAAGATTTATGATTCAACCGTTTTTTGTATTCAGCGATTGGGCTTTTCTCGTGCTTCGTGTGGTTCTTGGCGCGGTGATGATTTACCATGGACTTCCAAAACTTAAAAATCTAAAAGCCACTATAGATGATTTTGCTTCAATGGGTCTCAAGCCGGGCATTTTTTGGGCCCTTCTTTCGGGCATCGCGGAATTTCTTGGTGGGGTTTTTCTCGTTTTGGGATTTCTCACTCAGGTTGCGTCTCTTGTTCTCGCTATCCAGTTTGTGCTCGTTGTTCTATGGGTGAAGGGATTGAAAAATTTCAAATCTCTTGAATTTGATCTCCTTATTCTCGCGTCCCTCCTTGTTCTTATGACAGTGGGGGGAGGGGCTCTTAGCGTGGATGGATTTTTTGGTTTGTTTTTGTATTAAATCAGAAGCCGTATTATACTGACGGCGAAATATAATGTACCGTTTTTTCGAAATCATACCGGGCGCTTTGGCGTGGATAGCGCTTCTCGCGCTCGCGTTTCTTTCTTGGAAGGCGCCTGTTGCCGTCGTTTTGTTTATCGTCCTTTACGACCTCTATTGGCTTTTAAAAACAATTTATCTTTTTTTTCACCTAAGAATTTCTTTTTCCGAAACAAGGAAAAATATGAAAATAGATTGGTTGGGAAAACTTGAAATGGAACATGAGGGAAAGTGGGAAGATATATACCACCTCATCATACTCCCGTTTTATAAGGAGTCATACGAAGTTGTGGAGAAAAGCGTAAATGAAATATTGAATTCGCATTATCCCAAAGACAGATTTCTTGTCGTTCTTGCTGGCGAGGAGAAGGCGGGGAACGAGGGAATGGAAATTTCAGAGAAAATAGAGAAAAAATTTGGTGGGAAATTTGGTGTGTTCCTCGCGACGACACACCCGTTTGGCCTTCACGGGGAGATTCCCGGAAAAGGATCAAATGAAACATGGGCCGCCAAAAAAGCTAAAGAGCTTATTATTGATCCGCGAAACATTCCATATGAAAAAGTACTCGTCTCTGTTTTTGATGTGGATACGCGTCCTGGTCCAGAATATTTTTCCGTACTTACATATAAATTTTTGACCGCGAAAAATCCACTTCAATCAAGTTATCAGCCAATTCCTTTGTACACTAATAATTTTTATTCCGCTTCTCCTTTTGCGCGTCTTATCGGGTTTAGTTCCACGTTTTGGCAACTAATGCAACAGAGTCGCCCAGAACAACTTGTTACTTTTTCTTCTCACAGCACACCATTCAAAGCAATTGTGGATATTGGATATTGGCACACGGATATCGTTTCTGAAGATTCACGCATCTTTTTTCAGTGTATGCTCCACCATAAAGGAGATTGGGCGGTTGTCCCCCTTCTTTATCCTGTGTATATGGATGCGGTGATAGGTGAAACTTGGTGGGAATCTGCGAAGAATCTCTATAAACAACAGCGTCGTTGGGCGTGGGGAGTGGAGAATTTTCCATATGTCATGAATGAATTTTGGAAGCGGAAAGATATTCCGGGGAAGATAAAAAGATTTTGGACGTTTCAGATATTTGACGGTTTTTTTTCATGGTCCACGAGCTCTTTTATTATTTTTCTTTTTGGCTGGCTTCCTAACCTTATAGGAGGAGACGTTTTTCAGATGACTGTATATTCATATAATCTTCCACGCGTGACTGGTTGGCTCATTAATTTTGCTTCTCTTGGAATCATTACATCCGCATTTTTGAGTGTTGTTTTTCTTCCACCAAGGGAGGGAAAAAATACTATGTGGGGTAGGGCGCTTTATATTGCTCAATGGTTTCTTATGCCGTTCACATTCATCATATTTGGAAGTATTCCCGCGCTTGAATCGCAGACACGTATGATGCTCGGCGGAAAATTCCGTCTAGGTTTTTGGCTAACGCCCAAAAAATAGTATTTTAAGTTATCCACAATATCCTATTTGTTGCATAGTGCGAATGTTTTATAATAAGAATGTATCTAATCAAGATACAAAAGTTTCTTTTCTCGACCGGCCGCGAGAAAAACACAATTGCCCTTTTCCATATACTGAACTGATACCTATACACTACCGATCCACATTTCTTATACAGGGGACACAAAATATTTTTGTGTCCCAAATTTTTATATTACAGAAAATAAAGTACATTTCACCCTATATTTTTTCAGATTTTTCCACACTTTATATTTTGCATATATAATAAATACATGCGCGAATTTGTAACAGACGCATTTGTATTAAAGAAACGTCCGCGTGGTGAAATGGATATTTCCGTTGATCTTTACACGGAGCATATGGGAAGGATTGAAGGTCGTGTGGTGAGCGGGCAGAAAATGACATCAAAATTTTCACCACACTTAAACGTTCCCAATTTTGTGATTGTGAGAATTGTGGAGAAAAACTTTTTTACAGTCACAGACGCCATATCACATAATATTTTTTTAGGCACAAAAAAGGACGGACGCGCCCTAAGAAACGTTTTAAACTCATTTTTTCTTCTTTCTTTCATGTCACCACCTCACGTGTGTGACGAAAAGATGTGGGAATACCTTGTTTTTTCTATGCGTGATTTATCAACGAATCCTCGCCGAATATTACAGCTTTTAGGACACGATCCTTCTTCCGCAGAATGTGCTTCTTGCGGAGCACACGACGTTGCATATATAGAAAAGGGAGAGGTTTTATTTCTTTGTGTGGAATGCGGTTTTAAAAGGGGAAGCGATGCGGTATTATTACTCATATAACACATATGTCTTTGGAAGATTTGGAAAAACAACTTTATGCTTTTAGGAAGGAAAAAGAGCAAGAAGGAAATACAGGAGATATTTCAGCAACATCACTACGTCCAGAGAAAGAAAAAGAAAACCATCAAGACATTTCAGGATCGTGGAAGAACGAAGATATAGAGGACTTAAAGAAGTCGGGCGAAAAGAAAAGCAGGTTCAAAAAGATATTTTTTATTTCCGGCGCGATGATTATGCTCGCAAGCGCGATAATCGGAGGTGGGTTGTTTTTTTTGAAACAGATTTCCACTCCGAAGGATGTGACGATTGAAATTTATGCTCCAAACGAAGTGAATAGGGGCGTTCCTTTTGAAGTAACCGTGCAAGTTACGAACGAAATCAGTAGTTTTTTGGAAGATGCGAAAATCACACTTTCGCTTGGGAAGGGTTTTGTAAGTCTTGATGCAACAAATTCCGCGAATAGGAGTATGGCGAGTGAATCAATCGGAAATCTCGGTGGTGGAAGTCTCACAAAACGTTCTTTTAAAATTCTGTCAGTTGGCGATCTGAATTCTTCTCAAAAAGTTACAGCGGAACTTTCCTATCGCGCTGGGGGGCGTGCAACTTTTCAGACAAAAACAACAAAAGATATTTCCATCACATCTTCCGCAATCAAAGTTGATGTGTCCACGCCGGAGCAGATCCTCGCCGGATCAAAATTTGATTTAGAAGTGGCATACACAAATGTGTCTAATTTTGATTTTCCAGACGTAGTACTTGAAGCTAAATATCCCGCATCGTTTGCGTTTGATTCATCAAGTATTTCTCCGTCATCTCTTGATAATTATTGGCGTCTTGGCGAGCTTCGCGCGGGATCCAAAGGGAGCATCCAAATCAAAGGATCTTTGAATGTGGGAGTACGCGAGTCGGCAAACATACCGTTTTCCGCAGGTGTGAGTTTTTTTGGAAAGGATTATGTGATAGATGAAAAACTTGCAACGCTTTCCGTTTCCCCCTCGCCTGTTTCACTTGAAATCGTAACAAACGGGAAAGACGATTATGTCGCAAAGATGGGAGATCAGGTGACATATGTTATTAAATACACGAATAACAGCGGTATTGCGCTCGCGGATGTTGTTTTAAAAACACAATTTGTCGGGGAACTTTTTGATTTTAAATCATTACAGACGAATGGAAGTTTTGATTCAATGACAGGCACGGTGACGTGGACCGCGTCGCGCGTTCCCGCGTTTCGTCTTCTTGAACCGGGTGCATCGGGTCAAGTTGAGGTGCGCGTTAAACTTGATCCTTATTATGAGATTAAAAGACCAAGCGACAAAAATTTCATTTTGAAGGCGGTGGCGGAGATTGATTCCCCTTCTGTTCCTTATTATATGACCGCAAACAAAACATCAGCATCCGTTTCAAAGGAAACAAAAGTGATGGGCGTGATGTCTGTTGATGCGAAGGGATTTTATCGCGACGCGGAATCTGGAATCATAAATACGGGGCCTTTCCCTCCACAGGTAAACAGAAAAACACAATTCTCAATTCATTGGGTGATTAAAAATTATATTACCGACATGAGTAATATTGAGGTGAAAACATCGCTTTCCGGAGGTGTTGAATGGGTTGGGCTCGTTTCAAGCAATATTGATGAAAAACCGGAATATAACGAAAGAACAAAAGAGGTGGTTTGGAATATTGATAAAATTCTTGCGACGAAAGGAGTGCTAGGTGAGCCGGTTGAAGCGGTTTTCAAAGTTGAGGTCACTCCAAACATTGCTGAAACGGGGCAGTTTAAAGAAATTATAGGGAGGACATCTATTTCGGGGACGGATGATTTTACGGGAACGCAGGTTATGGGGTATGATAGTGCAATTACAACGACTCTTCCCGATGACAGGACAATTGGAACAAACGAAGGAAGAATTGCTCCGTAATAATATATATGAAAAAAAATAAGGAAGAAAACATATTTGATGCAGTGGCGTCTTTAGCGAAGCGGAGAGGGTTTATCTATCCGGGTTCTGAGATTTATGGGGGACTTGCGGGAACGTGGGATTATGGTCCGCTTGGGGTTGAATTAAAACGAAACATTAAGAATGAATTTTGGAAAAGCATGGTGCAGATGCGCGATGACGTTGTTGGAATTGATGCGTCAATTATCATGAATCCGAAGGTGTGGGAGGCGTCCGGCCATCTTTCCTCTTTTTCCGATCCTCTTGTTGAGTGTAAGAAATGTCACAAACGATTTCGTGTGGACGAGATTGCAAATCCCAAATCCGAAGCGTCGCATTCCAAAAAAGATCAAAATACAAAATCAGAAACCAAAAAACCCACATCTGATGCGCGCTGTCCGGAATGCGAGGGAGAACTCACAGAACCCAAGCAGTTTAATCTTATGGTTGAGACATACCTTGGTGTAGTTGAGGGAGAAAAAACAAAAACGTATCTTCGCGGTGAAATTACACAAGGAGTTCACGTCAATTTCAAAAACGTGCTTTCTTCAACGCGCGTCAAAATCCCATTCGGTATTGCACAAGTTGGTAAGGCTTTTCGTAATGAAATCACGCCGGGTGGATTCACATTCCGTTCACGCGAATTTGAACAAATGGAACTCCAATTCTATACAAAACCGGACGACAAAGAATCAATGAAATGGTTTGAATATTGGAAAGAGGAAAGGAGGAAGTGGTATCTCTCTCTTGGTATGAGAGAGGAAAATCTCCGTTTTTTTGAGCATCCAAAAGATAAATTGGCCCATTACGCACGCGCTGCTTTTGATGTTGAATACAATGCTGGGGGTGAGTTCAAGGAAATGGAGGGGATTCATCACAGGGGAAGTTGGGATGTTGGGAGGCATCAGGATTTTTCAAAAGAAGATCTGACATATTTTGACGAAGAGAAAAAAGAGAGATATCTTCCGCACATCATAGAAACATCCGGAGGCGTGGATAGAGCGACACTCTTTTTCCTTATGGATGCGTACAGAGAGGAAAAAATAACAAACAACAAACAACAGACAACGGACGAAAAAGAAGAAAGCAGGATAGTTTTGAAATTACATCCGAAGCTCGCGCCATACAAAGTGGCGGTATTTCCTCTTCTTGCGAATAAACCAGAACTCGTCACGCTTGCAAAATCAATTTATAACAACTTGAAAGAGCAATTTTCCGTGACGTTTGACGAGAGAGGGAATATTGGAAAGCGTTATCGCGCGCAAGATGAAGCGGGAACGCCATTTTGCGTCACCGTTGATTTTGAGAGTTTGGAAAATTCGCCGGCCGGAGGAAGTGTGACAGTCCGCGACCGCGACACAATGGAGCAGGAAAGAATTCCTATAGATGCCCTTTCAGACTTCTTTCAAAGCAAATTGAAATAAACAAAACCCCTGTCTTCGCAGGGGTTTTATATGTATACATATTTTGAAACGTTTTTGTTTTCTCTTTCTGTTTGAAATGTTTTTCAATTTCCTCTTTCAATTTTTCCTTATCAAGTAATTCATCAATTACACTCTCGCGCATTTTTTCTTCGGCATATTTTATGCCCACCCACATTGTGAGAAAAGAAAGAAGCAGAAAAAAGAGAATGGATAAAAAATGTATTTTTCTCTTTTCCGGTGTGATCATATATTGAGCGAAAAAGAAGAAAGCAAGAGAAAAAAATATACCGAAAATAATAAAGATAAAAAACCACTGATACCATTCCATACGCGACTCCCAAAGGTTAAAAAACTACACACACTATATGTTTTGTGTGAGTCTTTTGTCAATCTTACATTTTGCCCCCGATCGGGGGCAAAATGTAAGAAGTTGGTTTTTTTATATTTTTACAACCTTACATTATCGTTCCGATCGGAACGATAATGTAAGGCGGGTATTTTTGGGGTTTTTTTATATCAATTTTTATAAGTTGTGTTTAAAAATCGTTAGTAAAATTTTCTACACACCTCCTTTTTATTGCTCTTTAGAATAGAGGGGGTTATTCTTATACAATAAAAGAAAATGAAAAACGTTATACGCAAACAACTCAAAAATGGGCTTACATACATTTTTGTTCCGCAGAAAGACGCTCTAACAGTCACAATCGCGGTTCTTGTTGCTGCTGGATCAAAATATGAGACAAAAGATATAAATGGACTCTCTCATTTTTTGGAGCATATGTGTTTTAAGGGGACGATAAAGCGCCCGCGTCCGATTGATATTGCTGGCGAGCTTGATGGTATGGGTGCGCGTTACAACGCTTTTACAGGCCATGAATACACGAGCTATTACGCGAAGGTGAGAAATGAGTCTTTTTCCAAAGCATTTGATATTGTTTCCGATCTTTACCTCAACCCTGTTTTCAACAAAGAAGATATTGAAGTGGAGAGGGGTGTGATTATTGAGGAAATAAATATGTATGAGGACAATTATCCGCGAAAGGTGGAGGAGTTATTTTTTGGACTTATGTATGGAGATCAACCCGCAGGATGGAGTATTGCAGGAACAAAAGAAAATGTAAAAAGGTTCAAAAGAGACGATTTTATTTCCTATAGGGAGAAAAACTATCTTCCCGAATCAACGGTGGTAGTTGTCTCTGGGAATGTAGATCCAAAAGTTGTTGAGGAAGAGGTAAAAAAACATTTTTCTACCCTTCAACAGGGAAAGAAAATGGCAAAAGAGAAAATACGCGAATCACAAGAAAGACCAAAAGAGCTTATTTATCAAAAAGATTTTGAACAAACACATCTTATTCTTGGTGTGCGTGCGTTTGGAGAAAAAGATAAAAGAAAATACACTCTTGAGGTTCTTTCTGAAATTCTCGGTGGAGGAATGAGCTCTCGTCTTTTTAAAAAAGTGAGAGATGAACTTGGTGCAGCGTATTATGTTCGCTCAAGCACTGATATTTTTTCCGATCATGGTATTCTCGCTGTGTCCGCTGGGGTTGATCGTGCGAAAGCAGGAGCGGTTATTTCCGCCGTACTCGCGGAAATGGCGGATTTGAGAGATGTTCTCGTGTCGGAGGCCGAGCTTGAAAAGTCAAAAGAGCATTTAATAGGAGGTATTTTTCTCAACGCGGAAACATCAGATTCTCTCGGTTATTTTTATGGATTTCAGGAGATTATGGGAGAAACCCTCTCTTCTCCTCAGGAGGTTGCTGAAAAAATAAAAGCAGTGACAGCCGAAGACGTACGTTCTGTTGCGCGCGACGTTTTCAGAGATGATCGTCTTAATTTAGCTCTTATAGGACCTCACGAGGGGAAGACGTTTCTTGATATATTGCATATTTAATGCTTTTCTTAATGTATTAGATAAATAGAAAGAAGGCATGTTGAGAGAAGTTACGAAAATTGAAATCAGCTGGCACACTCTTTTGAAAGTGCTTGTTTTTGGCCTTGTTGTCTGGGTCATTTATCTCGGACGAAACGCGCTCGGTATCTTTTTTGCGGGCGTCGTCCTTTCTCTTGGTATTGATCCGGTTATTTCTTTTTTGGAAAAGAGAGGAATCAAACGCATTCTTGCGGTTATTATTGTATTTGTATCCACATTCATTCTTATTGCATTGGGGATTTATTTTCTTATTCCTGTTGTCTCAATTGAAGCAACTGGACTTCTCACACAAATACACGATGTTGTTTTTTCAATTTTCGGAATAGGGTTGCCGGATAATCTTCTTGATGCGTTCACAATGGGGAGAGATAGGCTTTTTGATTTTCTTTCTTCGCGAAATATTTCCGTCGCCGATGCGCTTCAAAATCTTTTCACAACAACCGTGAGTATCATTGCCGTCGTTTTTATCGCTTTTTATCTTTCTCTTGAGAAAGAAGGACCAGCGCGTCTTCTCCGCGTGATACTACCCGATATATACGAAGACCCGGTTCTTCGCGTATTCAGCAGATTTTCAGTAAAAATACGAAAATGGTTTTCCACACAGATTACACTCAGTTTTATTGTTGGCCTTATCGTGGGCGTAGGAATGTGGCTTTTGGGAGTGAAGTATGCTGTGGTGCTCGGTATTCTCGCGGCGATTTTTGAACTTGTTCCGATTATAGGCCCAATTATTGTAGGATTTATTGCTTTTCTTGTTGCAATATCCGATTCGTTTATTCTTGGTGTTTATGCGGTTCTATTTTTCACACTCGTTCAGCAGTTTGAAAATCAGATCCTCGTTCCCCTAATCGTTGGAAAAACAATGAAGGTTCATCCTGTTGTTGTAATTATGGCGCTCTTTGCGGGAGGAGAAATTGCGGGATTTGTGGGAATTATTCTCGCCGTTCCCATTGCGGTTGTTGCACAGGAAATTTTCAATTATCTTGCAGAAAGAAAAGACGGACGATCGTATCTTGGTATATGATATAATGCGCTGAAGTGAGAAATTACATGAAAAGAGTTTATATCACAACAACAATTCCATATGTGAATGCAGCTCCACATATAGGGCACGCGCTTGAATTTGTACAGGCGGATGTTATTGCACGCTTCAACCGCGCGCGCGGCACAGAGACATATTTTTTGTCCGGAAGCGACGAGAATGCTATCAAAAATGTACAAGCAGCGGAAAAGGAGGGGATTCCAACTGAGGAACTTGTGTTAAGAAATGCGAATGCGTTTAAGAACCTTTTGAAACGTCTCAATATATCAATTGATCAATTTATACGCACAAGCGAGGATAGGCACAAATTAGGAGCTCAGGCACTCTGGAATGCGACTAAAAAGGAAGATTTGTATAAGAAAAAATATGAGGGGTGGTATTGTCAGGGGTGTGAAACATTTTATAATCCGGATGAATTGAATGAGTCGGGAGAATGTGGAGAACATCCGGGAAAAAAACTTGAGCTTATTGAGGAAGAAAATTATTTTTTTAAACTCTCAAACTATCAGACGTGGCTTCAGGATGTCATTGAACGCGATGAATTGAGAATTGTTCCTCAATCAAAAAAGAATGAAGTGCTTGCATTCATAAAAAGTGGGCTTGAAGATTTTTCCGTGTCGCGCCCTGTTGAGCGCACGAAAAATTGGGGTGTGCGTGTTCCAAGTGACGCGGGACAGACGATGTACGTATGGTATGACGCGCTTGCAAACTACATCACCGCACTCGGATATCCTGATGTGAATGAGGATCTTTTCAAAAAGTTTTGGTTGAATAATGACAAAAAAATTCATGTTCTTGGAAAAGGAGTGAGTAGATTCCACGCTGTGTATTGGCTCGCTATGTTAAAAAGCGCGGGGCTTCCTATTCCCAATGAGGAATTCATTCACGGATATATAACTGTGGAGGGGCAGAAGATAAGCAAAACAATAGGGAATGTTGTTGACCCATTTGTTCCTATTGATCGTTTTGGAGCGGATCCAGTGCGCTATTATCTTCTTCGTGAAATACCCGCATACGAAGACGGAGATTTCAGCGAAGCAAAATTCAAAGATCGCTATAATGGAGATCTTGCAAATGGTTTGGGAAATTTTGCGGCGCGCGTTTTGACTTTGGGAACGCAGTGCGGAGAAATTACTGCGCATCCACTTGATTCAGAAGTTGAAAAACGCATACAAAAAACAAAAGAAGATGTTGAAACAAAACTTGCTGATTATAAATTTCACGATGCACTCATTGCGATCTGGGATCTTATACGTTTTGGCGACGGATATGTGAATGAAAAAAAACCTTGGGCAATTTCCGATCCTGAAGAAAAAAAGAAAATTATTTTCCCCCTCGTTGTGATTTTAGATAATGTTTCCGCTATGCTCTTGCCGTTTCTTCCCGAAGCGTCTGAAAAAATAACGTCACACATCGTATGGAGGGGTAAGGAATCAATTCTCACCTCAAAACCGGAAAATCTTTTTCCACGACTCAAATAATAACGCCCCTTTTGGGGGCGTATTTTTATATTTCTGAAATAATCGGGGGGATTTCTAAAAGAGAACGGATAAGGTGGTGCGGTTCGGCTTTTTTTATTTTTTCCTCCGAGTTGTATGAACGCGCATGCGCGAACCCGAAAGAGAAAAGGCCGGAGAGTCGTGCTCCACACACACCATCAAACGTGTCATCAACATAAAACATCTTGTCCGGCGGTATCTCATAGATGTGAGGAATTTCAGCGAACATTTTTCTTTTGTCTTTTATTCCGTCATAGACAAAATCAAAATATTTTCTGATTCCCATATCTTTAAGACGCTCTTCAAGATATCCCTTCGCTTCTCCGCTTACAATTCCGATTTCAAGGTCAAAACTTCTGAAAGTATCAAGAAGCTCTTCCGTATTTTCGTTTAACCGCGCTCTATCCATATTTTCTCTGAAGAATTTTTTCCGTATGGAGTTTAAAACATCGGGATCTGTGTCCGGCGGTATTCCGTTTTTTTTATAGAATACCCAGAAATCAGCGGTGATTTCTTCGCGGTATGTTTCAATGGAAGGCGGGGGTATTCCGAAGTGGTTAAATATGTTGCATACGGATGCATAGACGAGATCAAGATCATCCAAAAGTGTTCCGTTCCAGTCGCAAATCGCGACTTCATAAGGAATCCTTTGTATCATATGTTTCTCCTTTTTGAAATAAACTGGCCTTATCCTAATCTCTCGCATGACAAAAATCAACATATGTTTGACAGAGATGGAGCGCGCGTCTATCCTGAATTCAGTTTTTAAACATATAAAAAAAGGAGGAAATGGATAATGAAGGACAAAAAATTTCGCGCGATTATTTTTGATTGGGATGGCACCTTGGCTGATTCGTACAAGGAAGGATTGCGTCGTCTGGAGATTATCTGCGTCATAAACGAAATTCCATTTAACAAAGACGCGCTTACGAACATATGGGGAATACCCGGAGAGGAGCTTATTCGCATTGGTCTTAAGGTAAATGAAGAAACAGCAAAAAAATTGTATCGGCAATGGGAATTGTGGGACGAACACGAAGATCTTCCGCTTATCCAGAACGCAAAAGAACTTATTATGGGAAATCACACAATCGGAATCATTAATGGGCTTCTAACTTCTCGTAGACAACCACACAAGGTACTCGGAAGATATGGTCTTATACACTTTTTCCCACGTTGGTGTGTGTATGGATTGGATAATATGAAGCACAAAAAACCCGATCCGAGGGTGTTTGATGAAATAGAAAAAGATTTGGATGGATGTGGAATTGCAAAAGACGAGATTCTTTTCGTTGGTGATACTGTTGTTGATGCGAAATGCGGAATTGGAGCGGGAATTGAAACTGTAGTTGTGTTAACAGGCGGAGCGAAAAAAGACGATTTGATACGAGAAGGAATTCGGAGTGAAAACATTCTTAATTCCGTTGCCGATATTCCGAATCGCTTTCACATATGCAACCCGTTTTTTCTCTGATTGAATAGTATAAAAAAATAAAAGCGCCTTTATTTAAAAGGCGTTTTTTGTTTAAATTGAGAGATGGAATTCAGATATTTTGACGCACATACACACGCTCATTTACCCGCTTATGGAGACGAAAAAGAATTAATTGTAAAACGAGCGGCGGATGCTCATGTAGGAATGATAACTGTAGGGACATCTAAAAAAACATCTGAAGGTGCGGTTTTATTTGCAGAAAAACACGAAAGAGTATGGGCTGCAATTGGATTGTATCCTGGGCATGCCGTTTCCTCGTTGCGAGATGAGGATGAGTTTGAAATTTCGGAGAATGGAGATATGGTTCCTGCAGAATTATTTGATTATGATTTTTTTAAAAAACTTGCAGAGAGCGAAAAGGTGGTTGCGGTGGGAGAGTGTGGACTTGATAGTTCTTATGGTGATATTGGGATTCAGACGCGAGAATTCATCAAACAAATTCAATTCGCAAATGAGATTGATCGACCTCTCATGATACACTGTAGAGATCTTTATAAAAGTATTGCAGAGTTATTTAAAGAACACGGAACAAAAAGAAATCCTATTATCCACTCATTTCGCGGTACAGAAGAAGAAGCAAAAATATTTCTCAATCTCGGATGTTATTTTACATTTGGAGGCGTCATCACGTTTCCTCCTAAAAAAACCGGAGTCGTATATGCCGATGTGATAAAAACAATTCCTTTGGAAAAGATTCTCTCCGAAACCGATGCGCCATGGGTTGCTCCTGCACCCTATCGCGGGAAGAGAAATGAGCCCGCAT
>CAZVSK010000015.1:8155-17160 GCA_964630035.1 uncultured Candidatus Saccharibacteria bacterium | reverse complement strand
TGATGGGGATTTTAATTAGTCTTTTGGCAGAACAGAGATATCAATGTCGTTTTCTTTCGCCCAATCGGCGAGAGCGACGCCTCTTCCATTAAAACTGAATTTTGGATGTTCGGCGTTTATTCTTTCAACTATTTTTACTCTCTCAATATCTTCTACATCCAATCCAACATCGCGATAGCGTTTTATAATATTTTCCCATTTTTTGCGCGTATCAACAGTTCCGCAGAAGAGATTGATATCCAGATCAAATGAGATCCACTTTTTTTCCTTCATATTTTTACCACTTTTTATTTAATTGAAAGAAAATAAATTGCCCCAATGGAGCATAGGTATCCAATCAAATGTTTAAAGTTTGGTGCGTTTCCGTTTAGAACATAATCCAGTATAGGTGCCCACACAACCATGAATACAGATACCAAAACGATAAATATTGCCGTTGGCAAATTTGGGTTTGTTGCTTCCCTCGCGTAGAGAGTTACAGCATATCCGTTCACAGCGGATACAACGAGTAAAATTATAACTCCTTTAAGATCGGGAGTCTTAATATTTTGCGTCGCTATATAATGCCAAGAAAGGAGAATTGCCGTGATTCCCGTTCCAAGGGAGACAACAATGTTTGCCCACGCTCCGTGGAATCCAAGATATTTAGCGACGGTTGGCCAACCAACGAATATGGAACCTATAAAGATAGATATGAAGATAATATGAAGATTCATTTACACTCCTCACGTTGTTTATTTGCTGGAATCAACATAAAAGATTTTCAGAAGATTGTCAATTTTTCTTGACCTCATGGTTTTTTCCTGTAGTGTAAGATCAGGGAAGAATATGTGGCAATAGTCGTGAGCCGCCTTTAGGTTGTTAAAAAATTATGGAAGATCAAAAGAATACACAACAGGTGCCCGCAACGGAACCTCAGAATGTTCCCGCACAAGATCAGAATGCACCGGTTGCACAACCGGAAGCTCCGGCTTCCTCGGAACCAGTGACTCCTTCGGAAGGTCAGCAAGCATAAGAGAAGGGTCTAAAAATCCCGCTCTCGATTTACATCGAGTCGGGATTTTTGTTTTTTCTATACGTCTCTTATTCCAATGTTCTCAAGAACATTGGAATAAGAGAAAATGTGGTATAATATCAAAATATGAAAGGTGGAGAGGGAAGATCAAAATTTTATAAATTAGAAAAAATTTCAAAAGGAATAAGCAATCATAGAAGGATTGAAATTCTTTATCTTTTGAAGGAAAAATCAAATCTTTCAGTTTTTGATATATCGGAAAAACTGAAATGTAATTTTAAAACAATCTCGGAGCACACGAGGCGACTTATGCAAGCGGGATTAATTTCCAAATATTCCGATGGAAGTTCTGTTCGTCACGAGGTTACACCTCTTGGAGAAAACATTCTCAAATTCTTGAGAACATTGGAATAAAAAAGTTTTGTAAAAGGTTAGTTTTATATTTAAATTTAAAAAAAATAAAACAATGGATAATAAAAAACTTTTTGATTTTCTTCTCGAGGCGCGGACAAAGACTTATGCTGGAAATGGAGGAAAAGTAAAACCCATTCTCAAAGATTCTAAACAATTGGAATATAAAAAAGAAAATTGGTTTTATCGTGATATTTATTATGTAGGAAATGGAATATTTGTAGGAATTGAGACTATTTATTTAAAAAATAAAGCGGTGTGGAGTATGTCGTATTATGGTAATTTCAAGAAGATTACAGAGAGAGAAATAGATTCAATATTGCGTGTAGCACTTTTGGAAAATTGGAATACTGCACGAATATGGAAACAAGTGAAGTGGGAGAGAGGAAATTATAAATATATATGCACCCCCGACTTTAAGGGATCAGTAAAAAAAATGGCGGGGTTGGAGCGGATTTTAAAAAACAAAAAAGAAGTATATAAATTTTTCTATGCGGGAGGTATTTTAGTGAAATAGAGACATTATTTACTCCTTTTGATTTTTCTTTTATTATTAACGGGATGAGGATACTAACAAATGACATTGGGCAGTATGAGGGAAAAGAGATAGAACTCTTGGGGTGGGTTGATGTGCGTCGTGATCACGGAAAGCTTATTTTTATTGATCTTCGCGATCGTAGTGGAATCGCACAGGTTGTTTTTTTGCCGAACAACAAGGATTTGCAGAAAAAAGCAGACGAGCTTAGATCGGAATGGGTTGTAAAAATTTTTGGTACTGTAGGAAAGCGTCCGAAAGGGATGGAGAATGAAAAAATAAAAAGCGGTCTCTATGAAATAGCGGCAACAGGTCTTGAGATTATTGCACAAGCAAAAACACCTCCTTTTGACCTTCAGGGAAACGGAATGGAAATCGGCGAAGACGTGCGCATGAAATATAGGTATCTTGATTTGCGCAGACCCCGCCTTCAAAAGAATCTTCGCATGAGGGCAAAGGTAAATCAATTTATACGTGAATTTCTCTCTTCAAAGGATTTTGTGGAAGTGGAGACGCCCATTATCAGTAAATCAACACCCGAAGGTGCGCGCGATTATCTCGTGCCAAGCAGGGTTCATTCGGGGAAATTTTATGCTCTTCCGCAATCGCCACAGCAATACAAACAGCTTCTTATGGTTGCTGGCGTGGAGAGATATTTTCAAATTGCGCGATGTTTTCGCGATGAAGATACTCGCGGGGATCGTCAGCCGGAATTTACACAACTTGATATTGAGATGAGTTTTCCAACACAGGAAGAAATTCTCTCGCTCGTTGAATCGTTGTTTATTGAACTTGTGGAAAAGCTGTATCCTGAAAAACATATCACCCAAGTACCATTTCCTCGCCTTTCATATAAAGAAGCAATGGAGAAATATAATTCGGATAAACCTGACTTAAGAAAAGATAAAAATGATCCAAACGAGCTTGCATTTGCATTTGTTGTTGATTTTCCAGCGTTTGAATGGAAAGAAACGGAAAAGAGATGGGATGCGACGCATCATCCGTTTACAAAACCGAATGTTTCGGATTCCGATGATTTCAAAAAGAAGTTTAAAGAAGATGCAGGAGGAATTTTTGCCGAACAATACGATTTAGCACTCAATGGGTTTGAGATTGCTGGTGGATCAATTCGTATTCATGATCCCGCATTGCTTCAGGCGGTGTTTGAAGCAATGGGAAACAAGACCGAAGATGTTATTGCAAAATTCGGGCACATGCTTGATGCGTTTCAATATGGAGTGCCTCCGCACGGAGGAATCGCGGCGGGGCTTGATCGCGTGATGACGATTTTGGAAAATGAACCGAATATTCGCGAAGTTATCGCATTTCCAAAAACAGGCGATGGACGTGATTTTATGATGGACGCACCATCGGACGTGACAGACGATCAATTAAAAGAGTTGCATATAAAAGTCAGAGAAAAATAAAAAAATATAGTATGCATACAAAAGAAAGAACACTTGTCATTATAAAACCCGACGGCGTTCAGCGGGGACTTATCGGAGAAATTATTCACCGTCTTGAACGTACGGGGCTGAAGTTTGTAGCGTTTAAAATGTTTGTTCCAAGCGAAGAGCAATGTTGGTCGCATTATAACAAAAACGATGAGTGGTTTGAGAAAAAAGGACAAAATACATTAAAAAACAGAGAGGCGTCCGGACTTCCTATAGAAAAACCCGCAATTGAATATGGAAAAGATATTGTTCGGGCGCTTGTGAAGTTTATGTCATCCGGTCCGGTTGTCAGTATGGTTCTTGAGGGAAATCGTGCTGTGGGAATTGTGAAAAAAATTACTGGTGGAACTGAACCACTTACATCCGACGTTGGAACCATACGTGGTGACCTTACAGTTGATTCATATGATCTCGCGGTAGGAGATGATCGCGCGGTAAGAAACTTGATTCATTGTTCAGATCAGCCAAACGAAGCCGAGCGTGAAATAAAAATCTGGTTTAAAGATGAAGAACTTATATCATATAAACTATTTAATGAATCGGTTTTATATGATGTGAATTTTGATGGGATACTTGAATAAAAAAGACTTATGCACAGAAGCCTCTCGACACGAGAGGTTTCATGCTATAATAAAGATGTCCCGCTGATTAGGTTTCGGATCAAATTATTTTTCAAAGGGATTCTTACATATCTTGGTTGGAAGGAAGATCACACACGCAATATCTTCCGGACAATTCTGATGCGGAAACCCACTTGGCTCAAAAGCCGGAAACCCTAAAATGCGGGATTTTTGTTTGTCTGGAAATAAAAAAGAAGCTGTTATATACAGCTTCTTTATTTATGTAAATAAAATAAATTCGGAATAAGGCCCCCGCAGCCTTACTCTTGTCTAGAGTTCTTGGAGCATATGACTTCCAAAAAACATCTAGTCAGCTCAGATGCTCAAGTCGGGACACTTGGGGGAGTGTGGGTCTCCGAAGCTCTGTTCCTGGTTCTTTGTCGTTTTTGTTTCAGCTCGCGTTTGCTGCTACTATAACACCCACAGAATGATCAAAAATTGTTAAAGAACCAGGGCGTTCTGAGCTTTCCGAATTTGGACAAGCCAGAACACTCATGTGCACTTAGTGTATATAAAACACTTAAATGTGTCAACGCGAAATAGCTAGTGGAACGGTATTTAATGGAAAAACTTTTTTTACAAATATGACGGCATATCCGTCAAAATAAACAGCTTTCCACTCAGGATCATTTGTAATACCCGAGAGGAATGTCTGTCCCCATGGGGTGAGATCGCGATGAGCGAAGATGACAGATTCTATTCCATATTTTTTGAATGCCTCATCTCTTATTTTTTTATCTTCTTGTATCGCTATATACTCGTCAAAAAATTCTTTAGGGAACGCTTCGGGACGATTATCAACGAATGTTTTGTATGCAGGATAGAGTCGATAATCAAGATATCCGCCTATATCAAAATTATTGAATATATTTCCCGGAATTTTGTTCCTTAAGAAAAAATCAACCGCATCTTTCCCCGATTCGTATGTTTCCGTGCTTATTTTTCCTGTTTTTAGGAAGTATGCAGGAAAAACGAGAACTCCCGCGATACAGACAAGAGAAATAAATATTTTTGTAGATTTGGATAGTCGCGTTTTTATTATACGTGGAAAGTCCAATTGAGAGAGAAGAATGGCGCATGTTGGAATTGCAGATAAAACGAAGAATGGAATATTTTTTACCATCACAATTCCTCCTATGCCAAAGAGAAGTGAAATGGAGGAGAGTATCGCAATTTTCATATCAACTGATTTTTTTCGAATTGACGAAACAATCCACCATGTGAAAAGTGCAAAAAAAAGAACAACCATTCCGATATGATAGGGATATATCCATTGGAAAACTCTCGGGATTAGAAAGAAAACGCTTTGATTTTCCACAATGCGATATCCATAGTTTTCAAAAATAGAAAGAGGAGCGAGCGCGCCCTTCCACCCGTTGGGATTCAAAAATATAGCCACAAACGAAAGAAATGAAAAAATGAAAAGACGAAATGGGTTTTTTTTCAGTTCTCCCAAAGCTATTTTCCATATAATATATGCGCCTACAATTATTCCTCCAAACGCGAATGTGATATGTAAATTCGTCCAAAGGACGATAAGCGGGGGAATAAGCCATATATAATTCTTTTTTTCGTTAAAGAATAGAATATATATAAAAATTACAAAAATAAAGAATCCAAACGATTCGGGACGTACTTTTATCCTGTCTCCAATGAGCGGAAGAAGGAGAAGTATGGAAAAAAGCGCGGTGAGAATGTTTCCTTTTTTCAAAGCAAGAAGACATGCAATGAAAAATGCAGAAAAAAGAAGGATGAACGTGAGAAAAGTAAGCCCGTGGGGACCGAATTGTGAAAAAAGTCCGTAATATAAAACCTCGGAAAGCCAGTGATGATTGATAAAGGGATAATTGCCGTGCGTATATGTGAAGAGATTTGTATATGGAACGGATTTTGTCTCCAATATTATTTTTCCAAGAGCAATGTGTCTTCCGAGATCTTCGTTGAATTCGGCGTTCGGACGCACAGTGAAGCTCACAACAGCAAGAGCCGTCGCGAGGAGCGCGAAGACAGCAATAAAAGATTTTTTATTTCCGTTTTCCATGTAGGAATGTTTTCATAATTTCCCGCAGTATTTTCATTCCGTGGGAAAATGTTAGTTTCTTTCCTTTTTGGTACCATCGCGGAAAGTAGGAGATTGGCACTTCTTTGATAGGTATATTTTCTTTTGCAATAACCTCACTTACGCGCACTACGTCAAAAACAAAGTCATTTTCTTCTGTCTTGAGGAGATCCGGAACAATCCGTTTAGGAAATACTTTATAACACGTTGCAAGGTCAGTTAATTTTGTTTTGTGCGTCATATTAAAAATGAATGTAGCAAGAAAATCTCCAAAGGCATACACAAAACTATTTTTTTTATTCTTTTTAATGAACCTTGATCCAAAAACTACCTCGGCGTTTCCTTTTTCAATGGGAGAGAGGAGAGAGGAATAATCCTGCGGATCATATTCCATGTCCGCGTCCTGAAAGAGCATCCAATCTCCATTCGCAAATGAAAGACCGCGCTTCAATGCCCCTCCTTTTCCGAGATTCTTTTCTCCGTAAATGATAGTAATGTCTTCTTCCGGCTCAAATTTTTTGAGTATATCTCTTGTCCCGTCAACTGAGGCGTCATCAATAACAATAATTTCTTTTTCCCAGTTCTGGAGTTTTACCTCGTGGACCTTTTTTACCACGTTTTCAATTGTTTCTTTCTCATTGTATACCGGAATAAGAATTGAAATAGTTCTTTTTTTCATTTCTCTTTAGGATTATACCACAGAATTTGTTGCAATATTTGTGCGTTTTTGTCAAATTTGACCCCACCCTTTTTCTGCGTCAGAATGAATACCACTTTGAAAAAACTATGGATATCATCAGACCCCAAAAATTGAAAAGCGGAGATGTGGTGGGAATTATCTCGCCATCAAGCCCTGTTATATCCAAGCGGAATCTTTCCCGTGGGATAAAAATACTGGAATCGTTAGGTTTTAAGCCGAAATTGGCTCCGAGGGCCCTTGAGGTGCATGCAAACTATCAGGCAGGAACGCGCGAGGAGCGTCTTATGGATCTTCACACAATGTTTGCCGATGACGAGGTGAGGGGTATATTTTGCACAAGCGGTGGATATGCGTCAATTCAACTTCTTCAGGACATAGATTGGGATGTTATAAGGAAAAATCCGAAGGTATTTGTCGGATATTCCGATATCACAACTCTTTTAAATCCGATGTATGAAAAATCTGGTCTCATTGCGTTTCATGGTCCTATGATTGAAGGACTTGCGAGCGATACAAAAGGAGGTCAATACACCGTCAAAAATCTTAAAGATTCAGTCATGAAAGGTGAAGCGAAAAAACTTTCATCTTTCACGGAATGGAAAACGCTCAAAAAAGGGAAGGCGGAAGGAAATCTCGTTGGAGGTAATTTAAACGTGCTTTTGGGTCTTTTGGGAACTCCATATGAGCCAAAATGGGATGGGAAGATTCTTTTTTGGGAGGAGGTGAATGAGACGATTGAGGGAATTGATAATTATTTATGGAGACTTAGAATTTCCAGGGTATTTAAAAAAATAGAGGGTATGGTTATTGGGAAAGTGACTGATATACAATCAATTGACGATGATGACAATGATAAATGGGCAACTTTGGAAAAACCTCCTGTTCTTGAAGATGTGATTTTGCGCGCGACGGAAGGATTTAATTTCCCCATTCTCTACGGTGTGGATTTTGGGCATGATGTGCCAAGTTTAACTCTTCCTGTGGGCGCTAAAGCGCGTGTTGATTGTCCTGCTCCCGGAAGAATTGGATCTATCTCCATTTTAGAGAAATATTTAGATTCATAGGTTTTTACCTTTGTGTTTTCACTCCATCCTGTCCATGGACCGGATGGAGTATTTTTTTATTTCCACCCCAAAAAAGTATTGACTCTTAATGCGATGAACCTTATTCTATATTCAGTATTTTTAATTTTTATAAAGGAGGTGTGTGGTGGACGAAGTTATAAAACCATTTCGTCTCAAACATGGCGATACGGTTGGAATTATTTCTCCCTCAAGTTTTGTGATGAAAAGCGATATACGAGAGGGGATAAAAACCCTGAAATCTCTCGGATTCAAAGTGTGCCTTTCTCCGCATGCGCTCAAAAAGAGGTATGGCTATCAGGCCGGAACTCCCGATGAAAGAGTTTCTGATTTCAACCAAATGTTCAAAGATCCTGAAATAAGGGGTATATTTTGCACAACCGGAGGATATTCTTCCATGCAGATTCTTCCCGATATTGATTGGGATTGTATACGGAAAAATCCAAAAGTATTTGTCGGATATTCCGACATCACAGTGCTTCTGAATGCAATACACAAAAAGACCGGACTTGTCACATTTCACGGCCCTCTTGTGGAAGGATTTGGAAAGTATATGAATGGAGGAAATGTCTATACAATAGACTCTTTGGAGAATGCTGTTATGAAGGGAAAGAAGGGAAAACTTTCTTCCTATACTTTATGGAGGACATTGAAGGCTGGAAAGGCAATAGGGTCGCTTGTTGGAGGAAATCTTAATATTCTCTATTCCCTTATTGGAACGGAATATGAACCCGATTTCAAAGGTAAGATTCTTTTTATTGAGGAGATTGATGACACAGATGAATCTGTTGAGCATTATCTTTGGCGTCTACGCATTGCCGGAATTTTTCAGAAAATACGCGGAATGATTATAGGGAAGTTCAATAAGATTTATCTCATTAAAAGAGATGGTTCTGTTCCGCGAATTCGTGATCCGTTTATTCTCAAAAAAATGTTTGCGCGCGCAACAGAGGGATTTGATTTTCCGATTTTGTACGGTGTGGATTTCGGTCATTATGTTCCGAGTCTCACGCTCCCCATCGGAGCGAAAGTTCTTCTTGATTGCCCGAAGGTGAATACCAGAGGTTCCATTTCAATACTTGGCGGATATGTTAAATAATATAAAAGCTCCCAACATTGGGGGCTTTTT
>CAZVSK010000015.1:0-8055 GCA_964630035.1 uncultured Candidatus Saccharibacteria bacterium | reverse complement strand
ATATTGATTTTTATTTTATAATATGTTATAATTAAAGATGATATAATAAAACATGATGAAATGGTTTCTTAAATACTTCGTACCAAACGAAAAAAACGACTATATGCCGTACGTATTGCGCGTGAAATCAATGGTGCGAATTCTGTCCGTCGTCCTTTTTCTTGAGATTGTTTTTCTTGTTCAGATTCTCTTCATTCTTCCTAACACTAATTATTTTGCGAGTATTTTGCCAGCTGTTGTGATAGACCTCACGAATAAGGAGCGCGCGGATATCGCTAAGCCGGCCCTTATAAAAAATGACTTTTTACAAGAGGCCGCGAAAATGAAAGCGGAGGATATGGCATCACGCGGATATTTTTCACACGATTCGCCTGACGGAACGGAGCCGTGGGATTGGATTAAAAAGACGGGATATTCATTTTCATACGCGGGTGAAAATCTTGCGATTAATTTTTTTGATTCTAAAGATGTCGTAGAGGCATGGATGAATTCAACAACTCACCGCGCGAACATGCTTGATGGACATTTTACGGAAATTGGCATAGGAACTGCACGGGGAACATATAAAGGAAGAGAGGCACTTTTCGTCGTCCAGTTTTTTGCAACTCCTTCATCTTCCTCAAAAACAGAGGTAAGCGCCGTGTCATCTGCGGAAGCATCTTCTGTTTCTGGAAGCGGTCAGGAAATTGCGGGAGTTTCCGCTCGCGCCTCGGAATCATCTTTCCCCACATCTCGTTATTCGTCGCTTTTTGAAAAAGTATTTTCTTCTCCCAAAGGAACGAATCTCTATATCCTTCTCACTCTCCTCACTATTATTGTTCTCGGTTTTGTCTTGAATGTGTTTGTAAAAATGAGAATTCAACATCCTCCGCTCATCGTGAATGGAGCGATTATGCTTATGGTGATAGGATCGCTTCTCGCGATCAATCAGTATATTGCGTTTGTGCCGACTGAAATTTTCTAAAAATTACGCGCCAAATCTCTGTCCGCGTAAGGCGAACTCTTCAAGCGCCTTTTCAAACTCTTTTTTTCCAAAAGAGGGCCAGAATTTTTCTGTGAAATAAAATTGGCTGTCGGTTGTGTGCCACATCATGAATCCGGAAGACCAATGTGGTTCACCTCCTGTGCGAATAACAAGATCAACTGGGGGTAGTTCGCGCGTCCACAAGAGATTTTTTACGGATTCGTAGGAAAAATCCTTTGTCTTATTTTCCCTACTTTTATGAAATGCATCTAACATTTCTTGTTTTCCATCATATCCGAAAAGAATTGTGAAATTTCCTTTTTTGAAATTTTTTGTTTTTTCTTCAACGTTTTCAATGAGTTTTGAAAGCGTTTTACTTTTCGCGATGTCTTTTCCTTTTCCAAGCACCCGCATTCGTATTTCTTTTTTCATGAGCGAATCGGATTCAAGAATATTTTTCAATTCTTTTTCAAAAAGATTCACAAGGAAGGAAATTTCCGTCTTGGATCTTTTCTTAAGATTATCTATTGATGCGGCCCAAACCGTAAGATATTGAACCCCGTGTTTTTGTGCGTCTTCCGCAATTTCATGGACGCGTTTTGCGCCTTCGCGATGTCCTTCATATGAAGGAAGTCCTTTTGTTTTTGCCCATCGTCTATTCCCGTCTGGAATAATCGCGACGTGATTCGGAATTTTTCCCATATTTATTTATTATACTGATTTTTGTGTGCATGTGTATTGACACCGCTTTTCACATATGATTTAATTCATTTTAGTTTTTTAATGTATAAGGAGCACATAATGAGAATAATTGTGTTAACGACGGAAGGATTTGAAAAATTTAAAACAAAAAAAAGAATTTCCGTCAGGTCAAAATCAGACTTTAAAATTGGCGAGAAAATCCTCGTTTCAACAAACGGAGGATCCTCAAAAGAACCGATTTTTGCGCGGGTTGCGGAGAAAAATACAATCAAACCATCTATTACTCTGCCATTTTCCGTGTATGTTTTGGAATGTACATAATAATCATCCCGTAAGTAGCGGGATTTTTCATTTTTCAAAAATAAGAGGATGTGAAATAAATACAGGTTTTTGTTGTATTATGTACAGTATGGACGTGATATACACTGATGAGGAAATTGCCGAGAAAGTTCAAAAGGGGAATACGGAGGCATTTGGAGAGCTTGTGGACAGATATGAGAGAAAACTTATGTTTTACGGAAGAAGGTTTCTTTCGGATGCGGATGATATTGCGGATCTTGTACAAGAAGTTTTTGTGAAAGCATATGTGAATATAAGGAGTTTTAATGTGAAAATGCGATTTTCTCCGTGGATATATCGGATTGCACACAATGAGTTTGTGAATGCATTGAAGAAGAAATCAAGAAGCCCCTTTTCTTTTTTTGACGTTGATGTTCTTTTTCCGCATCCAGTATCCGAAGAGCGCCTTGAAGATTCATACGATTCGGAGTTGCTTAAAGACATGTGTGAAAAATTTTTGAATCGCCTTGATCCGAAGTATCGGGAGCCGATTATACTTCGTTACTATGAAGATTTTGATTACAAGGAGATTGCCGACATTCTTCGGATTCCTGTGTCCACGGTAGGTGTGCGCATCGCGCGTGGGAAAAAAATATTGAAGACATTTTATGAAAATAAGCACGCATCATAAAATAAATATATTAATATGGAAGAAAAAAAATCTATAAAAAAATTAGTGTTTGAAAAAATAGAAAGCGGAAAAACAGCAATGAAGCCAAAGTGGCATTTCGCGCTAAAAGCTGTTCTTGCAGGAACGGGGATTTTTATTTTTTTCCTTCTTTCGCTTTTTGTCTTCAGTTTTATAGTATTTGCTCTCCATAAGAGCGGGGCGTGGTTTGTGCCCGCATTTGGTTCAAGAGGAATAGAAGGTCTTTTTTCGGCAATTCCGTGGGTTCTTGTGGGAGCTGGAATTATTTTTATTGTGGTTTTGGAAGTGCTTGCGCGAAAATACGCTTTTGCTTATAGAAAGCCACTTTTATACTCAGTCGTGGGTATTGTTGTTCTTGTTATAAGTGGAGGTCTTGCCGTGTCTGCTACGCGAATGCACGACAGTTTTTCTCGCTTTGTAATGGAAAAAGATATTCCTTTCGCTGGACCAATATATAAAGAATTTCATATAAAGCGTTTTCCGGATGTACATCCTGGAATTGTGCGGGAGATAAAAGAAAGCGGATTTCTTCTTGAAAACGAGTTGGGGGGTATCTATGACGTTTTTGTTACGCGTGCAACGAGATTTCCTTTTGGTTCGGAAATTGAGGGAGGAGATTCTGTTGTTGTGATGGGAGAAAGAAAAGAAAATGTGATTAGGGCTTTTGGCGTGAGAAGGGTAGATGAGGATTTCGTTCCTTTTTGTGAATTCAAGGGTCGCGGGAATGAAATAAAAAGGTTTCGACCGTTGTAGTATTGGTGATGGGAATATTCACCAGAGCAAAGGTCGCGGATTATTATAAATATTGTGTATGAAGAAAAAATATATAGCGTATGCAGTTGTTCCTCTTCTTGCGGTTGCGGCATTTGGTCTTTCTGATGTTGCATCGGCGCATGGATGGATGGGGGGGATGAAAAATGCCACTCCAGATGAAATTGCCGCGCGACACGAGGAAATGTTTAAAGAAAAAGCCCAGATTCTCGGAATGAATGTTTCTGAAGTGAAGAATAAGTGGGCTGAAGGTAAGACAATGCAAGAAATTGCCGAGGAGAAGGGAATAACACAAGATGACCTTCGCGCGAAGATGAGAGAACTCCGTCTTACTGAAATGAAATCAGCGCTCCAATCTCTTGTGAGTAAAGGAGTTATCACTCAAGCGCAGGCAGACCAGAGACTCAAATTCATTCAAGAGAAAAATCAAAACATGGGAATAGGAAAAAAGAACGGATGGATAAAGGGTGAGGCTAAGGGAAGAGGTTTTTAGTTTTAGTAAAAATCGCTCTGATTTGAATCAGGGCGGTTTTTTTTCATGCTTGCGCGTGTGTGATACAATGCATGTATGAGTGGAAAATTCAACAAGAGAAAAATTATTCTCCTTGCAATTGCCCTTGTATGTATCGCGTTTTTGGGAAGTGGAGGATATTTCGTATGGAATCTTTACGGAGAAAATATAATTTTAAAAAAAGAAATGGAAAGTTTAGATAGCGCGTTTAGATTTTTGAAATACAATCTTTTCCGCACGGAAGAGAAAAATCGTTCGCTTGAAGATGTGAATCGTGGTCTTTCGCAAAATCTTGGCGATGAAAAAAACAAGAATATCGCGCTTGAAAATCAAGTGCAGAACATTTCTGGGATGGTTAATGATATTTCTGGAACTGTGGGCGTGCTTCAGAAATTAAGCCAGACGGACGAAGAGCTTCTTCAGAAATATTCAAAAATTTATTTTTTGAGTGAAAATTACATTCCCTCGCGTCTTACATATCTTCACGAGGACTATCTTTTTGATTCAAGTGTACCAAAACAAGTACACGCAGGTGTTGAGCTTTTTCTTACGGATATGCTTGATTCAGCAAAAAATGCGGGATTTGATCTTAAAATCGTTTCCGCGTATCGCTCATTTGAAGAACAAATGTCAGTTAAAACTGGGTATAAAGTTGTATACGGATCGGGAGCAAATAAGTTTTCTGCTGATCAGGGATATTCGGAGCACCAACTCGGCACAACAGTTGATCTAACAACTCCGAAATTAAAAACACTTTCTGTTCAGTTTGAAAAAGATCCCGCATACGCGTGGCTTTTGGATAATGCATACCGTTTCGGTTTTGTTCTTTCCTATCCCAAAGGGAACGTGTATTACCAATATGAGCCGTGGCATTGGCGTTTTGTTGGGATTGAGCTTGCGCGGAGGTTGAAAAACGAAGGAAAGTATTTTTATGATTTGACGCAAAGAGAAATTGATCAATATCTTGTGTACGTATTTGATAGATAAAACTTGTCTTTGATGAGTGCTTCATTTTTGGTATACTGAATTCCAAGTCGTTTTTAATTTAATGAAATTATATGAAGAAAAGATTATTTTATGGAGGAGTTTTTGTAATTCTTGCCGGCGCACTCGCATTTTTTCTTTTCGGAAATGGAACAAGTGAAGTTCCTTCCGTCGTAGATACAAGTATTGTGCCTGAGAATTCAACACTCGTAGAAAATGGAACCTTTACGGTTATTCCGTCTGAGAGTGTTGCGCGTTGGGAAGGAAAGAAAACCCTCATTAAAGATTATATTGATACAGGTACGCTCGGTATCAAAGAGGGAATGATATCTGTTTCCTCGGATCAGTTTGAGGGAACTGTCGTGTTTGATATGCAGTCGCTTAAAACTCTTTCAACGGGAAAAGGGGGTGGTGAATCAGGGCTTGAACGTCATTTGAAATCAGACGATTTCTTTTCCGTAGAGAAGTTTCCCACCGCAGTTTTCGTCGTTAAAGAAGTGAGGGCGGATTCATCCCTTGGCGAATATAGTTATATTGCGAAAGGGGATCTTACAATAAAGGGAATCACAAACGAAATTGAGTTTCCTGTAAAGATGTACATAAAAGACGGATTGCTCGCGATTGAAGGGACGGCGCGCGTTAACAGGACGCTTTGGGATATTCGTTTCGGATCCGATAAATTTTTCAACAATCTCGCAGATAACGTGATTGACGATTTCTTCGCATTTTCCTTTTCTCTCGTTGCTCAAAAAATGTAGTTTCTGATAGATTTTTTTATCCGCTCTTTTTTAAGAGAGCGGATTTTTTTGTGTTACAATAATGATTGTCTATGCAAATAAAGTCACTGCATTCTTCTTACAACAAACTTCACAAAAAGCATGGAGCGAAAAAATTTGTTCCTATTTATGGTGCCGGAAAGATTTTTTCTCCACGTGTGATGTTTATATTTATGAATCCGACCGGTAAAAACATATCCGCTTCTCCTTCATGGCGAGGAATCCGTGCGCCATGGCTTGGGACAAAGAATATTTGGAAATTATTTTTCGCAATTGGAGTTATTTCAAAAAAAACACATGATGATATACAAGTAATGTTTCCAAATGAATGGACTCCTTCATTTTCCGCAAAACTGTATAAGGAGGTTGCGAAGAATGGAGTGTTTATTACGAATCTTGCGAAATGCACACAAGAAGACGCGAGAAAATTAAGAGATGGAGTTTTTCGCGATTATCTCAGTGTGATGCATAAGGAGATTATTGCTGTTAATCCAGCATCTATTGTTTCGTTCGGATCTCAAGTGAGTTCTATTCTTCTTGGAAAGCCTATTAGTATATCTGCCTATTCAGGAAGAAAAAATGAAAAAATTGTTTTAGGAAAGAGATTTTTCCGTGTTTATCCAGTGTATTACCCAGTTGGGCAAGGGATGAGGAATATGGAGAAGGCAACAAATAGAATTAGAAAAATTATATGACGAAGAGGTAAATTCGCAGATAAAAAGGCAGTATAAATACTGCCTTTTTTTCATAAAACACCATTTCTGGTATAATACAGGAAACGGTCGAATGGGCGATAGGAATATATAAAAAATATGAAAGTACTTAATTTAGTAGCATTCATTCTCCTCGTCATTGGTGGATTGAACTGGCTTCTCGTTGGAGCGCTTGGATGGGATGTGGGAGAAATTTTTGGGGGTCAGGATGCTTTAGTATCACGCGTGATCTACGTGCTTGTCGGACTTTCTGCAATCGTGCTTTTGTTTACTTGTAAGGGAAAGTGTATGACATGCGGAGAAGCTTCGAAACAGCCGATGGCATAATAAAGAACAAGATATAAAAAATCCCTTCTTTTGTGAGGGATTTTTTATATATCATTTAAGCACAACACGTTTTTGCATAAACGAAAATTTTCTTATTTTTCTTTAGGAATAACGAGACAATTGGTATATGTCTCTTCTTCATTTTCAAGAATGAATGCCGTGTCTCCTTTATTCCAAAAGACAAATGATTCATCTTCATTTGTATATCTAGCTCCGCTTGCGGATAGTGCTTGCGGAAGAGAAAACATTCTTCCGTCTCCGAGAGCGAGATCAACCGTGCGCGGTTCTTCGTTTTGGAAAACAGCTTGGATTGTTTTTCCCCCGTCGCAAGCGAAGGATGCACTGATTGTCGGAATTTTTTCTATTGTTTCAACAAAAAGAGTCCCGTCTGCTGATCTGCATTGGCGCGGATATGATTCCATGACTGGGTATCCGGCTTCCACGCATTCTTCAAAACTCGCAATTTTTGCAGGAGAAACATCTCGCATAATCAACCATGCTCCCGCAATAATGAGAACAAGAAGAACAATATAAAAAATAATTTTTTTCATATATTTATTATAGAACATACGGAGAGTGGATACACGCAGGATAATGAAAAAAATCAAAATAACTAATAAGTAAGCCTATTTTTCTTTTTCCCAATACAACCATTCGCGCGAATGGTTGTATTGGGAAATATGGTATACTACGGAAGAAGGTGAAAAATATGAAAAAATGGGTCCATATTTTCAAAGCGCTCTCAAATATAAATCGCCTCAAAATAATAAAATTTTTGAGTGAGGGAAGAGCAAAGACGGTGACGGAAATCACAGAACATCTAGGAATATCATTGAATGCTACATCAAAGCATTTGTTGATGCTGGAAAAACTCAACATTCTTTCATGCGACGGGAAAAGGGGACACGTGTTTTACGGCATGGATCAGAAGATGTCCGACGATGCAAAAAGAATTATCTCTATTTTTACATCTCGTCAGTAAAAGAAATTCATATTTATATTCTCACTCCCTTTCTTTTTCTTTCTCTCTTTTTTCTCCTCTTTCTCCTCTTTTTCATTTTCTTATTTCCCCTACTGAACCATTCGCGCGAATGGTTCAGTGGGGAATGGAGGGGAGTTGAAAATGAGTAAGAGGGTAAAATGTTGAAAAATTTTCAAAAATGGTTACATTGAAGAGGTATTGGAATGAATGATTGCGGGATCGCCTGCCTGCGCAGGCAGGTCTAATGGTAGTTTTTACATAAATTGCGGGATCGTCTAATGGTAGGACAGCGGACTCTGAATCCGTCAATCTTGGTTCGAATCCAGGTCCCGCAGCA
>CAZVSK010000014.1:5003-17616 GCA_964630035.1 uncultured Candidatus Saccharibacteria bacterium | reverse complement strand
GTCCCAATACCAACATTGCCAGTGTTTCCTTTGATTATCATCCGATCCTGCATCGCTGTTCCATAATCTGTTCCTCGAAATATAATATCTCCACTACTCCCATTAGCCGCATATAATTGAATTTCTGAGCCTGCGTTTGCTGTTCCAGTATTTGCGGAATCTATCAATAATCCTCCAGCTGATGACCACGTTCTTATGATCTGTGTTCCAGAATATGTCGTCGGAGTAATTTCTATTCCACGTGATTCCTGTCCAGATTCGGAAGATGATCTGAATGCAACTCCTCCACCAACTTCAAATTTTCTATTCGGGCTCGCCGTCCCGATTCCAACGTCTCCCACAACATAAAGTCCATTGGATGGTCCTGTCGTCGTTGATGTTCCAACAACAAGCGTGCTCGCGAAAGAAAATTTTCCTCCACCCTGAAGAGACCCAAATGATCCGCTCGCAACATTTCCCGCAAGTGTCGTTCCGGAAAACTGCCCAATTGCGGCAGTTATGTTTCCATATTGCGCGCGTATCGCATCACGCGACGTGTCTGTTGTGTCTCCTACGATAAGACGCGCGGTTGATGTTGGCGTCGCAAACGCACTGATTCCGATATCACCTGTTGCCGTCACAGTCATTAAAATTTTTCCCGGAAGCACACTTGATTCACGATATAAATCAAGACGTCCAGTGTTTCTCGCCGACCATAAAAAAGTATTCCCGGAAGAAAGATTTTTAAGAGCAAGTCCTGGGTTTGTTGTAGAAGCTACCGTGAAAACATACCCGTGCCCTTGGCTGTTATCATCAAATGTTCCCTCGGGAGTAGAGCTTGCTGTTCCAAATCCAATACTCCTATTAGGATCAACGGTGAAAAGACCACCACCAGATCCAGGCGACTGGTTCGGGCCTATGATTGCCTCTGCATAATTATTACCAAAAATAAAAAAACCAAGTATGAAAACCACTGCGTATACAAAAACAACGCCTGCCCGAAATATGTGTCTAAAACGAGGCATTATTATTTAATTATACCAGAAATAAAGACCTCTTGTGTGTGGAAAAGACCAAAAAATCAACATTCCTCTGCCCCCTCCCCACTCTCCATCCATCTACACTTTCCTCCTTTCCTTCCCCCCAATGTAAGGATGTTGTACGTCCTTACATTGGGGGTTATTCTTCTAATGCGAATTCTCTATCTAAACAATTAAAATCACCCAACCAAGAGCTTATTTCCCTCTCGTACCCCCCTTTTCCACCAAAGTATTCAAGAAGAAACTCTCGCTGAGTCACCGAAGGAAAATTCTTTTTTCCAATATAATCTGCGTGGCTACTCCACCTGTAGTCTTTCAAAAATTGGAGCGCTTTTTGATAATCCCGTATTTTTCTTTCCCTCCATTCAGGCATCACAAGATCAAGTGGATTGCAATGAATGTAATACGGAATGTGGATAAAATGCGCGGAGTTTTTGATCAAAACTGATTTAAACCTACTCTCAAACAAGGGTCCTTTTCTCTTATTTCTCTCATTGAAATATCGTGCATATCCTCCATTCAATTTCCTCATAAATAACGTAAGCGATTCTCTGTTTTTTGTTGAAATAAAAAGATGGTAATGGTTTGGCATAAGTGTAAATGCAAGTAAATCCACTAATAATTTTCGTCTATTTCTCCTTTCTGTTTTTCTTCCAATGTAAGGATGTTGTATGTCCTTACATTGGCGAGAAAAAACAACTGTAGAATTTTCTACCATATTTTCATCATTAAATTCATATAAGTCGTGGATAAAACGGAGATAATCTTTCTTATCAAGAAAAATTTTTCTTTTTTCTATTCCCCTGCTTAACACATGATAGAGTTCCATGTTTTTATATGTTTTGAAAAACGACTTTTTACTTTAAACCGATCTTCATATACCAATCCGATCCGGGATTTATTGAAGACAATCCTCCCCCAAGATCCGCGTTTTGTCCGCGTGCACGTCCACTTCCAGCATCTCCGAATGCATACACATCTCCACCAGCAATTCCAAGTCTCCATATATTTCTAAAATATCCACGACTATCTGTGTGTGACGCAACATCAACCACAAGCCAATACATTGTTTCGGCAGAAAGCGCAACTGGAGAAGAAAATGTGAAAGTCTGATCTGTGTTTGGATCGGGACGAATAAGATTGGGAATAATCGCTTCGCCAAGCACAACACTCATGTTTGGCGTGCTTGATCCTGTATCGGGATATATTCCGATACGCACGTTTGCATAATCACTTACAACTTCCTGCGTGAGACGAACCGCTATTTTATTGACTGATATATCTTTCTGAGGAATGATACTTTGAAATACTGCCGTGTCAGGTTCCATAGAATTTTGACTCACAGTTCCAAATTCACTACTCCATCCATCCACATGCTCCTGAAGTATGTGCCATTCCACATCCGGATAGTTCCATGTCGTCGTTGTAACTGCTGATACATTACTAAAATCATCACGCGCACGGAGAGAAATTATAAAACGATCACCGCTTGCAACCTGCTTTTCATATCTAGGTGAAGACACAGTTATCGCCCACGTCGTTGTTGCTTCCGTGCTCGTCGCAAAGTCCAAATCATAAACAATTCGGGAATCAAGCGTGTCCGCGTCTGTCGCTCCGTTCCACGAAAGAGTGAGAAGTGATGATTCTTCATTAAATGTTTTTGTAATATCACCCAAAAGTTCGGGAGTGCGCTGATCGGGTTTTGTATCGCGGAAATAATATTTCGTTTGATCGGATGCAACAAGTGTAAAATCCTGCCGTCCTCCGCCCGTATCGCTCAAATCGTAATATCCTATTGTTATGTAATCGTTTGCGGAAAAATTCATATCTAATACAGACGAACCAGAGCGAATCAAAAGATGTTTATCCTCCAAAGAACCGTAAGAAAGAGCACTCGTATGTAATCCTCCACCAACGCTTGCACACCATTCGCTCGCAAGAGGAAATGGAATTGAATTAACTGAAGTATCTTCTCCACCTCCAGAACACGACGGATAGACAATAGAAAATACACTGGAAAGATCTTGTGGAGGATGAGGAGCAGCGTTTGAGTTTGTGAGAACAACATTATTTTCATTCGGCGCTCGGTTTACATAAAACACCATCGCTTGCCACGCATTCTTTCCAAACACATTCGGAATAAACGGAAACTGACTATAATACAAATCTAAAACATATCTTCCCTGTAATCCTTCTCTGGGATCTGAATACACATACATGGAATCAATAAAGCTTTCTGCGAAAACTGAATATGTGCGCGGATCTGATCCGTATCCATCTTTATCATATGCTGTTATTTCAAAAATATACTCTCTTCCTATTTTTTGTATTGATATTGCAGTTGTTGTTGCATTAGTCTCTCTGTTAGAAAGTTTTTCTGTTGAACTACTTACATCCACGATTCTGTATTTGGGAATTCCTAAATCGTCTGAAGACGTTGATTCGGCCCACTCAAAATCTAGACGCAATGCATTTTTTTGAAATATTATCGTGCTCGTTGCTCCTTCTTTCGGCATAACTGGAGAAAATGGAACGCGAGGTTCTTTCAAACTTCGCGAGTTTTGCGGATTCGGAGATGGACGAGAATTAAAGTCATTATCTCCATCTCTGTCGCATGCATTCCCCAAAAATTCACCCACGTCTTGTGCTATCACACACACATTTCCAGAAACAACTTTCCGCTCAATACTACGCCCCTCTTCCTCAATTGATTCGGATGTATAAGATATTTCATCAATCTTTTCCTTTTCCACATTAAAAAGTGTGATTGAAATTTTATCAGATCCATTCGGAAGAGATCGCGACCGCACGATGTCCGCATCTCTTCCGTTAAAACTTGAAGATGTATAAGAATTCAAACCTACAAGGAAAAATCCGTGAGGTGAAATTGAAGTTGTGTCTCCTGAATCTGCATCAAAAGACGCGATTGATACAGACGATGTTGAATCTCCGACTGTGTAACGCAAAGACCACTCATGAAGATCAAGCGGTGAATCAGTTGGATTATGAAGTTCAATAAATTCTTTTTCTTCATCGCTTCCCATAGCATCAAAAAGCACTTCGCTTATCACAATGTGATCTGCGGGCGATACACGCTCATCGCGAGAAACAACTGACACGACGCGTGTTGTAGAAGAAATCGCCCCATCATTATCTGTGACAGAAAGTTTAACTGAAAAATCACCTAAATTATCATATGTATAATTTGTTGAATTCAGGGTTGATGATGATATTTCACCATCTCCGAAATCCCATTCATAACGAACAAGAGTTCCATCCAAATCTCCAGAGGAACTTGCGTCAAATGCAACAACTTCCCCCGCTTTGGGAGATATAGGCAAAAAGGAAAATGACGCTGTCGGAGAAGAATTCTTAGATTCCGCTCTGTTTTCTGATCCGGGAGTTGGTGACGACGAATACCAAGTTCCATTTTCGGAACGTTGTAATGTTTTTCCGTCTCCTTTCGCGCCAATAGACGGATCATAAAGCACGGAATCAATTTCCAAATCTCCATTTTTGAGCGCAATTAACTCTCCACCATTAGAAAGAGAGAAACTGGAATCAAAAAGAGTTTGTGAAAAAGATGGATATGATGCGAGAAATTTTTCTGCATTGTCGGCAATCACCACAAATCCTCCAGAGGAAATATTTTTCTGTCCGCTTTTCAACTCAAGGCGATGATTTGTGTTATTTTCAAAAAATCTCCAATCGGATATATCAACAGTTGAGGTACTCGTATTTTTTATTTCAATCCATTCGTTTCCATCATCACTCCCTTCAGCGTCATACATCACTTCATTTATTTTTAAGGAATAAAATTGTGGTGTGGGAGAGGGGGCGGAAGTAATATTTTGAGACGGATGTGGGGAAGATGTTTCTTTTTCTTCTTCACTTTTTTCCGATTCTTCGTTTTGTTTTTCTTGTACCTTCTTCTCCTGCGTTGATGTCACACTTGGAATTGTTGTTGGTGTTTTTAATAACGAGGTGTTTCTTTCTTCTTCATTTTTTTCCGATTCATGTTTTTCTACTTGTTCTAAAACAGGAGGGTTTTCATCAAAAAAGCTCTCCTCTGCGGGTGTATAATCCTCGCTGTCAAAATACTCATCACCACCCGTTTCTTGAAGCGCTTCATCTCTTCCACCAACAAAATCCGAAATGAATTCACGCGCCTTATTAGCTGTCTCGCCGATAGTTGATACCGCCTTTCCTATTCCTTCCACAACCACTGCGATGAATGACTTTTCTTTTGTTTTGACAAATGTTGGGTCATTTTTTGCCTTTTCTGCTTCTTCAAAAAATAAATTAATGACTCCGGCACTGTATTGAACTGCTTTTGTAGAAAGTCTGGACCAATAATCTTTTAAAATATCTCCTGAATCAAAAATAATTTCTTCTTTATAAGAAAAGAGATTTTTTGGTTTCTTTTGTTTAAATAAAGAGAAATACCCATCTCCATCTTTATTCAAAGAAAATAAAAATCCTTCTTTTGCCTCATATTCTATGGGTTCTGGTAGTTTATATCCACTCTGTATTCCTATCGTATCTTTACTGTAAAAATTATTGTTTGAATATGTCGCGAGATCTTTGAAATAAGAATAAATGTCTGTCAAAATTACAGGCGTTTTCTTTTTTAATCTCGCACCAAGGTCGCCGTCTATGCTTGTCAGTGTAAACGCTCCCGAAAAATTCTCGTATGGGCTTCCGTCTGCATGCGGATCATTTCTCGTATGATCTGGAACACTTGCATCCTGAATAAGATGCAGAACATGCCCAAGAGAAAACATTGCCTTTTCGTTCTCGCCATTCGCATAAGCGCGTATCGCTTCTTGCCAAGTAAAGTCGGTTTCGTCGGAAACTAAACTTAATTTTTTCTTCTGTATCGCATTCAAAATGGAGGTGATTGTTGTGGGAACTTTATACATCGCTCCATTCTGACTTTCTTGATCATTTGCCCATTCCTTTGATGATTTCCAATTTCCTACACTAACAGGATCAATAGACGCATCATAAGTAAGACCTCTTTCGTATGTAGGATCATAAAAATGATTCATCCATCGCGGAACATCGTCCTCTCTGCGCGCTCCATCAACTAAAAAATCTCTCAACTCGGGAGAGATTGTGTGTGAATAAAAATGTGTATTAAAAAAATCAAATGCTTCGTTTGTAAGATATGCGTGCGTTCCTATTCCATACGCTTCAACGGACACAGGAATAAAAACCGGGACAAGAGTTCCAATAAATATCAACAGTAATGTTTTTCTGAAAAACATGGACTGCTTTAATTCTTCTAAATCATAAACTTTCTATCTTCCAAACTCCCGAATATTTGTTGAATTTCATATCTATATAAACATCTACCTCTTTATTGTCATCAAAAACAACAAATTTATAATCTGTTTCATAAGCTATATCTTTTTTGTATGGTTCTGCTTTTTTTAATTTATTTATAATAATAATTAATTCCCCATTATCCTTTGCTGTTTTTATGTTTCCTAGTAATTGCATATCGCTTGTTCCATCGCTTCTCAAAATAAAATATCTGCTTGCAAGTTCAACATCTTCTTTCTCAAGAGCCGAAATAAAAAGATTTAGTGTTTCTTGAGGAGTTTTTCCTCCATATGTATCATTTCGCATCGCCTCTTCGTATGCGCCGATAGATTCCATCGCCTGTTTATAATTTCTCCTGTCTTCAAAATCCCTTCGTGCCTCGGGACTTAAAAACACGAGATATAAAAACCAAAGCGCGAAAAGAAGAATCGCGACTCCGATTCCTATAAAAACAACACGCAATGAACGCGGTTTCCGAGATGTAGAAGAATTTTCCTCTCTTGGATAAAATTGTTCACTCATAAAACACAAGACACCCCCACACATCTGGCGGGAAGACCTTTCAAGAAATACTCTATATTATTTTCATTTTAACAAAACAAAACATCTCAAACCTCCCCTTCTGTGGATAACTCAAAACCTTACATTTTACCCCCGATCGGGGGTAAAATGTAAATATGAAAAAACAAGAAAAAATAAAAAATGGGGCTAAGAGACTACAAAAAGAAGAAGTTCTTCTCTATCTCGCACGAATGGGAGAAATAACCTTTGAAACACTTCTGGAACTCATGCTTGGTGCAGGAGAAATGATTATTGCAATGATGAGTGGAACTTCAAAAAGGGAATCTTTGTATTATATTTCCAAAGCTGCGGAACGTGAAAGAAATATTCATATTGACCTCCAATCAAAAGTCTCTTTATATACAATGCTTTCGCGACTTACAAAAGAGGGGTTAGTTGAAAGAAAAAGAGAAAAAATTAAGATTACAAAAAAGGGAAATGAAAAAATTTGTTCATCAAAACTTATAGAATTAAAAAATCTCCCGGAAGGAAAAAATATCCTTGTAATATTTGATATTCCGGAAAAATTATCCAAAAAAAGAGAGTGGCTCAGAAATGAGCTAAAAATAATTGGATTTGAAATGATTCAAAAGAGTGTGTGGAAAGGAAGTGTTGCAATACCAAAAAAATTTTTAAAAGATATTTTTGATTTAGGATTAAAAAACTATGTGCATATTTTTGAAGTAACACAATATGGAACTCTTAAACACTAAAAAATCCAATATTTTTGTGTCTTACATTTTACCCCCGATCGTGGGTAAAATGTAAGATAATGTTTATATTAATAATTTTTTAAAAATTAAATGTTATAAACCTCAAAATATGTAATGTTTTAACCTAGTAAAAAATCACGACCGTTGGATCGTGATTTTTTTTGTTATACAAAGATATTTTATTCCGATTTGGAAAGATAATCGTGTATATTCAAAACCGCTTTCACAGCATCTCCAATTGAGATATTGTTCTGCTTGTAAAGAACGTCGGCAATATCCCCCGCCGCCCATATACGCGGATGTGATGTTTTTTGTGTTTTGTGATCAACTTCTATCTCTCCCATACCGTTCAGTTTCACGAGTTCGCGAACAAGATCTGAGTTTGGAATCCATCCAATCTCCACAAACACACCATCCACGTCTATTGTCTTCTCATCTCCTGTTTTTACTATTTTATATTTCACCTCGCGCACGAGCGTATCGCCCGTAATCTCAAGGAGTTGGACGCCTGTTATTATTTTTGCCTTCGGACTTGATTGTATTTTTTCAATCGTTATAGGATCCCCTTTCAATGTATCTTTATATTCAAAGATGTACACCTCGCGCGCGTATTCAAGAAGATCGCGCGCGCTTTCAAGGCCCGCATTTCCCCCGCCCACAACAATCACTTTTTTATCTTTAAACATCGGCGCGTCACATGTTGCGCAATATGCTACTCCTTTCCCATCAAATTCTTTTTCTCCCGGAATATTCAATTTCCTTCTCTTACTCCCCGCAGTCATAAGAAGAGTTTTTCCTTCAAGCGTTTTCCCATTTTGTGTTTTTATCACAAACCATTTTTTGCCATTTTCCATACGCTCTTCCACAGATACCGCACGATCACCATCTATAATTTCCACATCTTCCTGCGCGCGTACATGCTTTTCCATCTGCTCAGCAAGGGCAAAACCAGAGATGGAAGGAATGCCAATAAAATTTTGTATATCAGCTGATACAACGGACTGCCCACCAAAAAAATCAGTCACAAGTGCGGTTTTCATCTTTTTTCTTCCCGCATAGATTCCGGCGGAAATTCCCGCAGGACCGCCACCGATGATAATAAGGTCAAACATAATTCATTATTTCTATTGAGTAATAGTAAAACAAACGGAATGTTTCTGCAAAAAATTAAGCCCTTCATGTGGAAGGGCTTAATTATTTTTCATCTCCTGGATCCATAAAATCATCGTATTCGGTCGGCTCCATCTGCACTCCGCATTTCGGGCAATCCCCATCTTCTTCCGCGGTATATCCGCATTCAGGGCATTTATACATAAAAAAATATAATTTTAACTGCCCGACCTTTCCCCGCACCTTTTCACAACTCAAGACTGCGGGAGATTTTTATCAATTTTCCGGCTCTTCAAGCGCAATTCCCAAAGAACGCGGATCAAATCCAACAAACACTTTCCCATTAATTTCTATCACGGGAACTCCAAGCTGATGTGACTTTCTTTCCATTTCATCTCGCGCAGAAAAATCTTCAGCAACATTGAATTCAGTAAATAAAACGCCCCGATCGCGCAAAAATTTCCGCGCCATCTTGCAGTATGGACACGAAGGAGTGGAATATAAGAAAACACGGTGCATATTATTATTATTTAGGAGAAGTATCCCAGAGGGAAAAAACGATTATCAAACTCCCCGCGAAAATAACATTCCATACGGGAAGATTCAATTCCGAAAAACCAAGAACCCATGGCGAAATCAAAAGCCATGCGCCAATTCCAATCAAAACCCACTGATTCCATCTCATCCGTATATTATACCATAAAACAAAAATCCCGTCTCGCACGATGCAAAACGGGATTTTTGATTATGCTATCTATTAAAGCATGTCTATTGCCTCTTCTATAATCGTTTTAAGATTTTTTTGACCTCCAGGCAATTGATCATTTAAGGGCAACGCGCCTGATATCGGAGACGTTGGTACTCCCTCCACTACTAAAATGGAAAATGGAGTTCCTTGGAATCCTGATTCCAATGCGTCATCAAGATGTGATTGGATCTTATTCGCAAACTTTCCGCTCGCAAGACACGAATTGAATTTTGAAACATTTAAACCGACATACTCTGCAATTTTGGGAAGTTGTGCTTCATCCAAACCGTTATTGCCAGGCGTAATTTCCATCAACCTATCCATGTACGCCCAAAATGCATCATTTCCTCCAAGGTCTCCAGCACATTCAACTGCTTCAGCTTCCTTTCTCGCTTTCGGATGCAATTCATCCAGTGGAGCATGCCGATACACCCAAGCAACATCTTTGCCGTATGTTGCTACAACTTGCTTTAATGTGTTGTGAAAATTTTTACAAAATGGGCATTCTAAATCTGAATACTCAACAATCATGATCGGAGCCTTACGATTTCCCCTAACATAATCATCACTTGTGACAGGATCCATATTTTTCACAGACCTTTCACCTTGTGTATTTGAAGGAATACCACCCTGCCCCGGAAAATTTCCATCTCCTCCACCGGAATTTCCCTTTCCCGCGTTATAAACGAGTGCGCCCGAAATAAGAAGCGCGGCGATAACGATACTCGCTGGGAGAAGCCAATCTCCTTTCGTCTTCTCACGATGATGCGTAGTGTGTTCCATATTTTTTATTCTATGGAACTTATTATAACGTCCTCTACTTATTGCGCAATAGCTTTTGAAGCATCATGTGGGTAAACTCCGTTAGAAACTCACACAGGGCATTAAACCACGCGTTCGCGCGATTGTTTGGCATTCATCAATGTGGCAAATTACTTGGTATTCTGCTTCTAAAGTGGTTAAATTGAGAAAAAAAGAAAGGCCTGATACAATAACCGTGAAGATATGCACGTCATAAAGAAAATCGGTTTAATGGTAGGCGATTTCGGGCTTGCCGTACTTGGTCTCGGACTCATGATTCCTTTGCGATATCCGGGGGAATTCAATCTACAATTTTCCGTTCATTTTGCGCCTTTTTCCATTCTTTTTTTGGTATGGATTTTTGTTTTCTATCTTGGTGACCTCTACAGAGTTTCAATTTTTAAGACAGAACTTTCTATAGCCAAATCGCTTTTCCAAGCGCTTCTTGTTTCCGGAGTCGCATCCGTTATCGTCCTTTATCTTTTTCCGGGACTATTTCAACTAACTCCAAAAACAAACCTTCTTGTTGTGGGAATTATTTTCTTTATTCTTGATTATCTTTTTCGCATCGCAATCTTTCGCCTTGCCGCGTCAGGGAGAAACAGAATTATAATTCTTGGAAATTCTCCACTCATTCGCGAAACCGTCTCATACATAGAAAAAAATCCTCAATCGGGATACCGAGTTGGAAAATGGATGGAAATTATTCCAAACGAAGAAGAGTTGAGACGCACAATACAGGAAACCGGAGCGGGAACAATTGTCCTTTCGCAAAAATTCGCAAATGAATCTGGAGCAACCGCATCACTTTTTTCTCTCCTTCCACTCAACGTATCATTCGTTCATTTTTCCGATTTCTATGAAATTCTTTTTGATAAAATCCCGTTGAAAGAAACTGATGTAGAGTGGTTTATTGAACACATTTCAACAAAAAGGAACGTGTATGATGCCGCGAAACGCGGAGCTGATATTCTTCTTTCGCTCTTTCTTGGAATTATTTTCCTCCCCCTTATGGTTGTGATCGCTCTTGTGATTCTCTCTTCATCAAAGGGGTGGTTTGTCTTTCCACAAAAAAGACTTGGAAAAAACGGAAAAGAATTTATTCTCTATAAATTCAGAACGATGAAAAAAAATTCTGGTGGTCCCCTCTGGACGGAAAAGAATGATGCGCGAATCACTGCCGTAGGAAAAATTCTCCGATTCACACACTTAGATGAGCTTCCGCAACTCTGGAACATACTTAAGGGTGATATTTCTTTCACGGGACCACGCCCAGAACGCACGGAACTTGCCGAACAATACCGCGCATTTCCATATTACGACGTACGCCATATCGTCAAACCGGGCCTCACAGGATGGGCGCAGATTAACTTTCGCCCAAGCGCATCTCTTGAGGAAGCATATGAAAAACTCACTTACGACATCTATTACGTCAAAAACCGTTCATTTTTCTTGGATATTGTCATCATCATCCGAACCATCAGATATCTCTTTATTTCCCATTAAGAACACATGTTTAAAAAAATAAAAGAACTTCTTTTCGTCAACACAAGCGTAAAACAGACTGTTATAAAGAATTCTGTATGGCTTACTTTAAGTATAGCAATCGGAAGATTGATAAGAGCGCTTGTTATTATATATGCGGCACGAGTTTTAGGAACTGAGGGTTATGGAATTTTTTCTTACGCAATGAGCATTGCTGCATTCTTCAGTATTTTTTCAGATGTCGGACTCACAGGATTACTTACGCGAGAAATTTCAAAAGACCCGGAAAAAAAAGAAAATTATGTATCCACAATTTTTTCTATAAAAATAGCAGTACTTATTGCAACTCTTCTTATAACAATTTTTATATCTCCATATTTTGTAAAAATAAAAGAAGTTGGACCTCTTATACCTCTTGCTGCATTTTTGGTGCTTTTCGATAACTTGAGATTATTCGGATTCGGATTCGCCCGCGCACGTCAAAAGATGGAAAAAGAAGGATTGTTAAGTATATCAACAGACATATTTATTACCGCGCTCAGTCTTGTCGCTCTTTTCTTTTTCCCCTCCCCACTCAATCTCTCTTTTATGTATGTTTTCGGGAGTTGTGCGGGTACGGTACTTGTTTTTATTGTCCTTAGAAAATACATCCTTCAATCATATGGGAAATTTGATATAAAACTTGTAAAACCAATTCTTTCTGTCGCAATTCCTTTTGCTGTCATGGGAGTTTTCTCTGCATTAATGATAAACATAGATATGGTTATTCTAGGAATATATAAAAATGCTCAAGAACTGGGTTTGTATTCTGCCGCACAACGTCCTGTTCAATTTCTTTATATTATTCC
>CAZVSK010000014.1:0-4903 GCA_964630035.1 uncultured Candidatus Saccharibacteria bacterium | reverse complement strand
GGACTAGGGGCTTTTCTTAATACTGCCCTTGATTTCATACTTATACCACGTTTCGGAATCAATGGTTCTGCAATCGCAACTGTTTTTGTGCAAATAGTCACTAACGGAATGTGCTGGTATTTTCTAAAACAGAGGATTGGATTTAAAATGAAAACGAATTTTGTTCCACTTTTTCTTTCTCTCATATGTATGGGAATATTTTCCTACGTCTTTCGCGAGTTTGGTGTGAATGTGATCATCAATATTTTTCTTTCTGGAATTATATATATAGGAGCACTCTTTATATTTAAAGACCCACTTATCAAGGAGGTTGTGGAGCTCGGACTTCGCTTTAGAAAGAACAAAAAAACACTAACTTCCGAGTAGCTCTTCTATTTTTTTTACCGTAGCCTCAAGAGTGAGGTTTTTTTTGGTATATTCAAAACCCTTTTCTCCCATATTGTGTAAAAGTGGTTTTTCGCCATACATCCGCCTTACTATCTTTTCTGCATCTTCTTCCTGATCGGAACGAACCGCATATCCACACCCCACTTCATTAAGAAAAGAAAATGCATCACTTTCCTTGTTTAAAAATGCAAGAACGGGCTTCCCTGCGGCCATATATCCCAAAAATTTTCCGGGAATAAATGGAGTTTTGTTTTGACTGCTCAAGCACACAACTCCCACATCACAATCTTTAACCAAATAAGGATATTCGTCTTTTGATATAAAAGAATGAAAAACAACGTTTGTGATATTATTTTTTTTTGCAATATTTTCCAATTTTTCTTTTTCTGTTCCATCCCCCACTAAAAGAAAAAGTACGTCCTTCACATCTGATACTCTTGAAGCGACTTTTAAAAGAAATTCCAATCCCTGAGCGGGACCCAAAATTCCAGCAAAAAGAAATATAAATTTATTTCCTAATGCATATCGTTTGCGAAAAGAAATTCCTCCAGAAAGATTGAGATAGTCCTTAATATCTACCCAATTGTGTAATGTATATATCTTCTCCGAAGGAACATTTTTTTTCTCAATTAAAAACTTTTTCCCTCCCTCCGAATGAAAAGTGATAACATCAGCATTTTTATAAACAATGTGCTCAATTTTTTCAAAAAATTTTATAATATACGTATTTTTTAAAATTCCAAGATCAATGGCATTCTGAGGAAAAATATCCTGTATATTCAAAAGAAATTTTGCTCCATATTTATTTTTTATTCTCTTCCCAACAAGACCAAGCGTAAGAGGTGGACTATATACAATCACAGCATCAGTAGCGTATTTTAAAAATTTTCCTGCAGAACGAAGGAAAAGAAACGGAAGAAGAACTTGAGAAATACCGCGAACGATAAAATTCACTTTATGAAGTGGAAGAGTTTTTACACGAATCACATCAATTCCCTCTTCTTCGGAAAGACGTTCAAATTTTTTCTTTTCTGTTTTTTCAGAAAGATAATGTCGCGGATATGATGTAAGAACAGATACCTTATGTCCGGCATCTCTTAATCCGCGAGAAAGTTCATACATAAGGTGTGCAGCGGAAGAAACTTCCGGAGGATACACATCCGCAACAATAAGAATTTTCATAAATGATAGATTACTGAATTCTCCCTCGGCGCTGTTTCACAATCTTCGTAAGCCCAACAATGTGCCGAAGCACCTTACTTGAGACATTTACATCTTGATAGTTTTTAGGAATATTCATTTTTATGCCGTTTTCTCGCTCCCCAACAGTAACCTCAATTGCCTGCAATACCGAATCTTTTCCTCGTCCTGAAAGTATTGCAACTCCTTCATCAAATGCCTCGGGGCGCTCTGAGCTCACGCGCATTTGTATAGCCGGAAAATCCATTGCCGAAGATTCTTCATGAATACTTCCACTATCTGAAAGCACACAAAATGCTTCGCGTTGTAGTTTATTGAAATCAAAATATCCAAATGGTTTATGAAAATTGATATGCTTGTGGGCGCTCATTCCATATTCCTGAAGTCGCTTTTCTGTGCGGGGATGCGTGCTCATAATAATCGGCATATCATATTTTTCCGCAACTGCGTTTAAGGATTCAATAAGTTCAACGAATGCCTCTTTTGTATCAACATTCTCTTCACGATGAATGGTCGCAACAAAATATTTTTTTGGTTCAAGTTTTAATTCCTTCAAGATTTGTGAATTATCAATACCTTCTTTATATGCATCAAACACTTCGGTAAGCGGCGTGCCGGTTACATATATGGTACCCGGATGAATTCCCTCGCGAATGAGATACTGACGAGCATTCTCGCTATACGGTAAATTGATATCGGAAATATGATCAACGATACGACGATTAATTTCCTCGGGAACATTTTCGTCAAACGAACGGTTTCCCGCTTCCATGTGGAATATCGGAATTTTCATTCGTTTTGCGATAATCGCCGCAAGTGCACTATTGGTGTCTCCCAAAATAAGCACTGCGTCCGGCTTTTCTTTTGTTAATACCTCTTCGCTTTTCTTTATGATGTTCGCAATCTGTCCTCCGAGTGTATCTGCTTTCACTTCCAAAAAATAATCTGGTTTTCTGACTTTCAAGTCATCAAAAAACACCTGATTCATCTCATAATCATAACTTTGTCCTGTGTGCACCGTAATGTGATCCACATATTCATCAAGTTTTGCAAGAACACGAGAAAGACGGATAATCTCAGGTCGTGTCCCAAAAATCGTCATTACCTTAAGCTTTGCGTCGCTTTTCATATACGTAATTATAAATTAGAGCATTGAAAAGTAAAGAAAAAAGCGATATTTGACAATTTAGTATAATTGGTGTATAATTATAAACAGTAATAATTAATAGAATTATTTGTCAAAAATAAATAATCATACATGGAGGTATTATGTATCCCGAAAAAAGATGGCAAGATCTTTTAAAAGTTCTTCTCATACTTTCAACAGATTTCGTCCCAAAAAAAATAGATGCAATCTATTTGCCTGGGCTTAGTTCTGGAATGATGGAATTCTGTGGTCTTTTCGATCATATCTCTCAACTTTCAAACAACGCAATTCCAATCTGTTTTAATGGATCGGACGGACGTGGAATGGGAGAACGTAACTATCCAGAAGCCGCGTGGCCTGGAAGAAAATATTACATTGAAGAATTTCAAAAAAGAGGAGTAAGTGCGGATTTACTTATTCCTACCAGAGATGGACTTCATTCCCGTGATGAAGTTGACGCATTTATAGAGTTATCTAGAGATCTGGGTTTTAAAAATGTCGCAATGACAACTGTCCCCTATCACTACCCTAGAACTTTTGTGTGTCTCATAAAAGCGATGGAACAAACAAAATATTCCGTAAATGCATATGCTCTCCCGCCGGCAACACATACAAAAAACTGGTGGCAAGAAATACTGGGAAGCCAAGGTGCTGTTACAACCGTACCATTTGATGAGTGTATGGCAGATTTCGAAAGAGTGTTTATATATCAAGACAAGGGTTTTGGTTCCTCTTTTGAAGATTTGCTGAATTATCTCAAAATCCGTGATTAATATTAAAAAAATCCCCTAAAATTTAGGGGATTTTTGCTATCTGGAAAACTATACTTCTTCTGCAAATGTATCGGGATCATCGGGGTTAAACACCTCGTTTGACCACACAAGAAGCTTCATCTCTCCATCTCCGATATTCTGTATATTGTGCGTCCAATTTACAGTCATTTCAACTATTTCCGGATTTCTTCCAGATACTAAATACTCTTTGATTTCGTTCGTATATCTGCTCCGCAAACGTATTTTTGCCTCACCCTCAATCACACAAAACTGTTCAATTTTTCTCGTGTGATAGTGATTTCCTCTTACGACACCGGGTTTGGAGGTGGAATAAAATATCTGTCCTACACCGGGAATCTTAAAAACCTCAACAAGATCCCCCCGCGCATCTGATTTTTTTTCTAACTTCTTATTTTCCATAGACAAAAGACAAATATGTTTTATACAGATCTTTATGAAATTTTGATTTTAAATTTTTCGGATTTTTTAAATTTTTGAAGGATGTAATTAATTTTGCAAGCGCTGGAACTGTAATAATGTTTTTCGTGTATATTTTTTTGAAAAAGAATAATTCCTTTCTTTTTTTAAATACTTCCTCCAAAATAGCACTCACTACATCACCCACATATACAAGCATGAGAGGGGCCCCTTTTTTATTTACCTTTAATTTCTCCCCTTTTGCTACTTGATAACAAAACGTCGCCACCGCCGTATTATGAAACGGTCTACTCCCCTCCCCGAAAACATTTGTTAATCTGAAGATTGAAACCTTCCTTTTATACAATTTTGAAAAATCTTCAAGCATCAATTCAACAAGATATTTACTATCTCCATATACCAACCTCTTTTTTACATCTACTGCAGACGATGATAGAAAAATTATTTTTGAGGTTTTGTTATTCTTCTCAATTGCGGTTAGTAGATTATAAGAAGCAACGACATTTCCAGCAATCAACGGCAAATTACTTTCTCTTGTGGCAGCAGCGGCATGAATGATTACATCATTACTTTTCGCAAACCACGCAAGTTTTTTTGAATTTACATCAAAAAGTTCGAGATAAGAAATCTCTTTTATATTCACTAAACCAAGGCGTTCTAATTCTTTTTTTATCCATCCACCAATAAAACCATCTGCTCCTGTTATTCCAATATTCAAACGCTTCATAATATAAACGTGTTAGTTTTGTGAATTTTTATATGCAATATTCTTCTTTAATTCCTCAAGCTCGTGGCGAATTTCTGGAAGTGATAATAATAATTCTTTTGTCTCCTCAACTGAAAGTTGTCGCGTGTTGAATGAATTATATCCCTCTGGAGGAAATAATGGTTTTCCTGCTGGAGTGAAATAGTATTTCTTTACATCCATTCCAGGAACTTCCGGATTGATTTTGAAATA
>CAZVSK010000013.1:7663-18542 GCA_964630035.1 uncultured Candidatus Saccharibacteria bacterium | reverse complement strand
GAGTGAGTGAAACCGCAATTGTCGTTGAAGACAATGTGATATCACGCGTTCCGGGATTGGAAATCGTGAAGCGAGCCACTTCTTCGGACGCGCTACCCGCAGGGGTCAAGGTTCCCGTGTACGCATTCGCGATCACAGGCGCCGCCGCCGTCACGAGCATGTAGTTCGAAGGAGCATTTGAAGTAAGTGTAATGCCGGTTGACATGTCACCCTGGCTGGAACTTACCTTCATATCCGTTGTGGATGAACTCTTCACAATTATTCTCCCTACCGCCTTCGCTTTGATTGTCTCCTGATCGGTTATGTCTGCTTTTACTGTCAAGACCTTCGGGGTGCCCGCAGGCAACGAGAAGTTCAAGCCATCAATAACGACATCTCCGCTCACAACATCATTACCTCCCGAATTCAGTAAAGTTGAACCATCATAAAGGTATACTTTTCTGAAGTTCCGAGCAATATCGGTTGCAGCCTCCCACAAAGTTGTTGATGCTGTACCGACAGAAAGTGTGATTTTCTTCAAGGTCAAATCTTCATTGGCAGACTCAAATTTGATCTTTGAAAGTTCAACGCCAGTCTGTCCCGCGAGAAGAATCTTGGAAAGCGGGGTTGACGCATCAGCCGCGATTGTTAAGGTCGCGCTCTTGATAGTCACTGATTGTCCCTCTTTCGCTCCACTTGGAGTTGAGCTCAAGCTCTTTCCAGACAAAACGCCGTATCCGCTTACGCCAGCATCGCCGACGGAAACGATTACTTTGTCGTCAGTTAAGGCTGAAGACAAAACATCCGCATAAAGACTCAACACCTTGCTCGACGATTTTGTAACCGTGAGATTGGTAGTGAATGTGTTAGAAGACGCTGACGGAGTTCCGATCGTGTTTCCAAGCTGTGTCGTTCCATCCATCAACTTCAAATTGTTGATGTATGAAGACGACGCAATTGTGAAGTTAATTGAATTCACGCGAATATCATCCGCATCAGATGCCTGGAAGACGAACTCTGCGATCTTGACGTTTGAAGCGCCAGCCGCGCGGTTCACATTTCCGAACGCCGTATTCTTCACAACTGTGAGAGAAACGTCAGACACGGAAATCGTGTTTGCTTCTCTCTCGCTGGTCGCGAGATCGGTGTAGTCATTTGTTGAGTAACGCTTTGTGTAGAACTTACCCACCGAAACTTTATAGCTTGATGAGGAAGTCGCATTCGCAGAAACCGTACCAGTCACTTCAATGGTCTTCGTCTGTCCACTGTTTATCACAATGTAGGACGAGAGATCTCTCTGGTATGCACCAGGATCTGTGACTGAGGTCGCCTGCAAGTTTGATGTATCAGCTGAAATTGACAAGTATGTCTCGCCGGTTGTCGCATCCTTTACGGAAATTGTTCCGGTAAGAGCATAACCAGGAGAAGTGTACTCAACCTGAATACCCATCTTGCGAATTTCAAGCGTCTCGCCAGCGGACTTTAAGTCAAATTTCGCAAGGGAAACATTTTGCGCTGAAGGCGCAACGCTTCCTGATGCACTTCCTGACGCTTTAGAAACTGTAAGTGCTCCCTGCTTGATCTTAAATCCTCCATTTGTGTTCTGTGTATCAACACCTGTAAGAGATGTTCCTGAAGAATCTGTCACTTGGATAGCTCCTCCAGTTGTCACGCCACGTACGACTACATCGTAATCGTTCATCACATAGACACGGAAGTAGTTATTTGAACCATCCATAATGTCGGCTTTCACCGAAAAATCTTTCGTCAACCCTTTATCAATGAGATAAGGAGTTGCAAGTACGAAATTTACAGAACGATCAATCGGGGCATCCGCAGTCGCTAAGACGTTTCCTTCTGGAGAGTATAACTTCCAATTCTTAACATCTTTCGCTTCCTGAATGGTGCCTTCTACATAAAACACAACCTTTTCGAGGTTGATTCCCTCTTTTGAGTTATTCTGAACAACGCGGAGTTTGAAGACTTCCTTTTGGGTGTCTCCCACTTCTACGTTTCCATCAACTGCTGAAATACCCGAATACGCCAATCCTGCAACGGACTGATCATCAATTCTGGCATCTGCAAGGGAATTTGATCCATCAACAGTCGTAAACATAGCCCCCGCGAGAGGAAATGCTCCTGACGGCTGTGATGAACCACTTGATACTGTAATGTCAGACACTGACGCAACGGAGAAGCTGACTGATCCGCTATCCGCTGACGTTCCTAAGTTGATCGCAACGGTCAAGTATTTCGTCTGTCCAGCAGGAATCATAAAAGGATTTCCAGGGAAAGAAATAGTTGCTTTTCCGTCTGCAGTCAAAGCAGTCACGATGTTTCCATAGCGATTGCCATTGTCATCCCAAACACTGACACCAGTGATATTGGTATTCGCTGTGTATCCTCCGCGAGTTACTGTCACTGCTGTGACTTTTTCTTCCTGAGATCCCGCCATGAACTTCAGTTTTAATACTTTGTTATAGAGGGAGCCATCAGGAATTGTCGTCGCTACAGGACCCGCTGTTTCAACTTTAAGGTATGCGGACGAAGGAATTACCACCGTTCCGCCTGTCGTTCCGCCGGTCGCAACAGACGACATTGCCGCACGCGTCTTTGGTCCGAAATATCCAACAGCAGGAGTAATGTTGTTGGCTTTCTGCCATGCCGCGAGAGCTGATTGTGTCATCGGTCCGAAATATCCGGTCGGAGCCGCAATTTTCAAGTAGCCACCGCTGATAAGCACTTGCTGGAGGGCATTCACGTCATCTCCCTTCGCACCAAGAGTGAGGTTCTGGGTGAAAGTATATGATGTCGCTGGAGTTCCTCCCTGCTGAGCTTGCAACTGCGCTACCAATGCTTGTAATTGTGCAATCTGAGCGAGCAACGCGTTTATATCAACGCTCTGCGCGCTTGATACACCAGTCATGGAAACCATTGTTACCAATGCAACCGCAACTGATGCAAATTTTCTAAATCTACTCATTTTTTCTATTCTTTGATTTATTTTGTTTTTTTACGACACTAAATATAGTGTTTTTTCGATCTTTTAGCTTTTTAAACATTTGTTTTAAAAACTCAAGACCGTCGACCTTTAAAGGTTCTGGGACACCATTTGTCTTGTTTTCGACCCTCCTTCGCCAAGGTTTTATAGAGTAAACTCTCTTTCGCCTTCGGAAAACGAGGAAACAATAGAGAATGGCGGTTGATAGTAATTTGATACGAAATACGAATATTTTACGAATATACAAATATTAGTAATTCTTGTGTTTTCGTAGGTTCTTAAAAGAACTGGATTTGGCTAAAATACTCTTTCCTTTTCGTACATTCGTATTTTTTCGTATTTCGTAGCCTATAAATAAAAAACTCGCCTATTCGGAGCGAGATGACAACAACAATACTACTGCGCAAAACTCAAAAGCACTGCGAAAAAAAATTCTCTGCTTTGAGCTTCTTTAACCAGTAAATATTGCTTTGGCCTAGCCTCACTCCAAGCCCCGTACAAAACCGAAAAAGGCAATGCACGGACAGCAATCTGACTTATCTCCATACGCACCAAAGAACGGTTTCGTACGGGGCAAGTCATGAAAACATTTCTGTTCTCCCCAGTTATCCGCGTACTCCTACACGGAAAACCAGTATCCCTATTATACAAACTTCTTTTAAAAATGCAAAACGCCTTCTCTTTCATTCTATCCACACCTGTGGAAAACCGTATACCTCCTTTTGGCGTCTCTAAAATATAACGAGCCACTTGGCTCAATGTTACGTGTAAAAACCTAAAGCGACCATCTTGAAGAGGCAAAAATAATAAGGGAAATAAAGACAAAAATGGCCATCTGGCGATATAAAAACCCTTTTGGCATATTTCCGTGAAAATGACCCACAAGAGAATCTCTCATAAGTAGGAAAAAAAGGCCAAGAAATACGCTTGAATTCATTACTCCGAGAGGTGTAAGAGAAAGGACAATAAGTAGCTCGGAAGCGAGAAGAGCGGAAACAGCGCTCGCTACAGAAACTCTTTTCTCAAAACGCACCTCAAAAAACCTAAATGCTTCCCGAAAAAGAAAAAAGACAAGAAAAAAGAATGGAAAAATCCAAGCAATAGAATTTTTTGTAAGAACAAAAAAGAGAGAGAATGTTGATAGAAGCACTGCGGTGTTTAAAATGCCATACATCGCAAAGCGATTGGAAAAGAAAAAACGGGAAATTCCCATCAAAATGAAAAAAGAGAAAGTAAAAAGAAGAAAAAGCCCAACAAAAAAGAAGAGTGTGAAGGGAGAGGAAAAAGAAAACTCAATTTCCTTAAGAATAATCCAAAAACCAGCAAGAACGACCAAGGGAAAAATCCAGAATGTGGAACGAAGGAGATTTCTTTCAGAAATTTGACCTATATATGCTAAAAAGACAGACCCAAAAAATAATATGATTGACCACCATGAAAAATCACTCGCAATCGCAAGCCAGAGGAAAGCAGAAACAGCAAGCGTCTTAAAAAGTAACCTGTATGCTTCCCGATTTATTGAGAGTAATTGAAATTTTCTTTCCATGTTTAACTCCACCGCGAACCATTTTGTCCGCGAGTGCGTCGACTATAACTTTCTGAATGAGACGTTTAATCGGACGCGCGCCGTAATTAGGATCAAATCCATTTTTAGCGAGATATTCCTTAGCCGATGTGGAAATAGAAAGAACAAGTCCTTTGTCAGAAAGTCGCTTTTCCACCTCTTTAAGTTGAATATCAACAATTGTGCGAATATCTTTCGGGGAAAGCGCGTTGAAGATAATAATTTCGTCCAGTCTGTTTAAAAATTCAGGCTTAAATGTTTCTCTCAAAGATTCCATCACCCTCTCCCTGAATTTTTCCTCAGATTTCTTTCCTTCCTTCTCTTTTTCTTCATCCACATCAAAACCAACTGATGAAATTTGTCTGAAATACTCACTCCCCACATTAGACGTCATAATGACAATGGTATTCTTGAAATTGACAGTCTTCCCCTTTCCGTCCGTGAGTCGCCCGTTGTCTAAAATCTGAAGAAGAATATTGAAAACCTCAGGATGTGCTTTTTCTATCTCATCAAATAGAACGAGGCTGTATGGCCTGTGACGCACAATTTCTGTGAGCTGACCCCCTTCTTCATGTCCCACATATCCCGGAGGTGACCCGATAAGGCGCGCTACGGCGTGCTTTTCCATGTATTCAGACATGTCCACGCGAACCATGGCTTTTTCATCATTAAACATGAATTCTGCTACAGCGCGGGCAAGTTCCGTTTTTCCAACTCCTGTTGGGCCCAAAAAGATGAAAGATCCTGCCGGTCTGTTCTCATCAGAAAGACCGGTGCGCGATCTGCGCAAAGCGCGGGCAATGGAGTGAATCGCTTCGCCCTGCCCAACTACACGCCTTTCCAATTCTTCCTCTATGCGCGCAAGTTTCTGCATTTCAGATTCAAGCATGCGCATGATGGGAATTCCTGTCCACCGCGATACAACAGAAGCAATGTCTTCTTCATCAATGATTTCCTTCATGAATTTTTTCTTTTCCTGCGAATCTTTCGCGCGTTTTCTTTCAAGCGACGCATATTCTTTTTCCGCAAAAGGAATTTCGTCATATAAAATTTTCGCCACTCGCTCAAAATTTCCTTCGCGTTCAGCTGTTTCCGCTTCATGGCGAAGCGCGTCAATTTTCTGCCGAAGGGCGTGCACATTCTGTGAGGAATCTTTTTCGCTTTTCCACTCCTCCGAGAGAATATCATTCTGCTTTTTTAGATTCACGAGAATTTTTTCAATTTCTTTCGCACGCGTGTTTTTCTTCTTTCCTTTTTCCTGTAAAAGTGCGGACTTCTCTATTTCAAGACGCGTAATTTCCTTTCGTATACGTTCAATTTCGCGCGGAACACTGTCGCTCTCAAGACGCCTTGCCGCGGCAGCTTCGTCTATAAGATCAACAGCTTTGTCTGGAAGAAATCTGTCAGTAATATAACGCGCGCTCAAATTCACCGCCGAAACAATCGCTTCATCGGAAATTTTAAGCCCGTGGTGCATTTCATATTTCTCTTTAAGACCGCGCAGAATGGAAATGGAATCCTCTATGGATGGTTCTTCAACAACAATCGGCTGAAATCTCCTCTCAAGCGCGGCATCTTTTTCAATATGTTTTTGATATTCCTTAAGAGTTGTTGCACCGATTGCGTGAAGTTCACCGCGCGCAAGCGCCGGCTTCAACATGTTTGATGCATCAATTGCGCCCTCCGCCGCTCCCGCCCCAACAATAGTATGTATTTCATCTATGAAAAGTATGAATTTCCCTGCATTTTTTTGAAGTTCCCTCAAAAAAGATTTAAGACGATCTTCAAACTCCCCCCTGAATTTTGTTCCAGCGACAAGCGATCCTAAATCAAGCGATAAAATTTCCTTCCCCTTTAGTGATTCAGGCACGTCTCCAGAAAGGATTTTTTGGGCTAATCCCTCAACAATTGCCGTTTTTCCAACTCCGGGCTCGCCAATCAAGACGGGATTATTTTTTGTTCTGCGTGATAATATCTGCATCACCCTGCGAAGTTCTTCTTCCCTTCCGATCACAGGATCAAGCTTGCCTTCTTTCGCACGCTTCGTTAGATTCACCGCATATTTTTCAAAAACCTGGAATTTTGATTCAGGACTCTCATCTGTCACGCGAACTCCACCACGCAATTCTTCAAAACGCTTCATGAATTCGTCTTTCTTCCCGCCAAATCTCATAAGTATCTCCTGCGCGAATGACGGAATGTCAGCAATCGCAATCAAAAGATGCTCGCATGAAATGAACTCGTCTTTTTCTTTATGCGCGAATTCCCTCGCGCGATCAAAAATCTTCATAAGTTCCTGCGAAAGGTAAAGCTGTTGGCCCATCACTCCTCCGCCAACGAAAATTTTGGGAATTCTGTTGATATGATTTTCAAGCTCTCTCTGAAGCGTGTCTATATTTACATTTGATTCAAGAAGAATGGGACGCACGAGTGTCTGCTCATCCTCAAGAAGCGCGTATAAAAGATGGACCGCTTTTAACTCTCCCTGATTTGAACGTACCACAAGCTCCTGCGCGTTTTGAAGCGCTTCCTGCGCTTTTATAGTGAATTTGTGAAATTGAGGCATGGTGTTTAAATTCTAATTTCTAATATCTAAATCCTAAAAAAGATAATTATATTCTACCCTTATGTATCTCATAGAGCAAAATATTGTTTCACACCTAAAAAAGTATACCAAAGAATTTTAAATCAGCAAGCCCAGATAGTGAGTGCCAATTGAATAGGTTGTATTTAGTTACGCCTAAGTCCATTGGCGTATATGTGCAAAAAACTATGTAATAAAAAATGTTTTAAAACTAAAAAACATCTTGCATCACTAATCAGAAAAAGACGAGATAAAATTTGCTAATTTCTCTTCATCTAAACTCACTGAGTTTATATCACTCCCAGACGTGCACATAAAACTCCCAACAAAATTCGCTTCTTCCCATTCACACACTCCTCTCACCCAATCAACAACATGGCCAAATGATGACTCATCCGCCATTCCATGCGCAATCACTCCAACTTTTTTTCCTTTCAAATACATCCTTTTCTCATTACACCAAGGAATAATTCTATCCCAAAATATTTTTATAAGTGGAGTTACGTTGTCGCTATACGTCGGAGTCGTAATGATATATGCATCAAAATTTCTTATCCGTGGTTCAATAGAAATTGAAAATTCATCCCTAACATTCGGACAATACTCACTTGTTGCGCATAATGAACATCCATCAGGAAGTTTCATTTCAATTTCCCTCAATTTTATTTCTTCCACACTATGCTTTTCCCCCACTTTCTTTAAAAAAGCTTTTGTAATGACATCAGTATTTCCCGATCTGTGAGATCCATTAATAATTAATATCCTCATGCAATATAAATTGTACCAAAGCTTTCACTGCAACTAAACTACATCCACCTCCGCTTCCGCCAGTTGGCGGATGGCGGACCTATCAACTAATCCCTAATTCGCTATTCTTCCGGTCTCTCGCCGAGAGTTGCGGATATATTTATATCCTCTTCTCCGCGACGGACTTTGAGAGAAACAGTTTCCCCGACATTATATTTTTGAATCACCGATCCAAGCGTGTTGTCATCCGTAAGTTTTTCTCCATTAATTTCCAAAATTACATCTTCGGCTTTGATTCCGCTTTTTTCTGCCGGAGAATCCTTCATCACACCGGGACCGCTTTCCGTCCCTCGCACAAGAGCACCATAGTCAACGGACAATTTTTGTTTTTCAGCGATATCTTTTGTGATCATAAGGTAACGCACGCCGAGATATGGCGTCTTGATACTTCCCGTATCTTTCACAGATTGTATAGCGCGTTTCACCTGATTGATTGGAATTGCAAATCCGATATTCTGCGCGCCCGAAGCTACAGCAGTATTAATTCCTATCACTTCTCCTTTTAAATTAAGGAGTGGCCCGCCAGAATTTCCCTGATTGATAGCCGCATCCGTTTGCATCACGCCTTCTATTTTCTCGCTAAATCCACCCAATCCTCCTGCTGTAATAGTGCGTGACAAACCAGAAATAACCCCGACAGAAACGGTGTTTCTGAATTCGCCAAGCGCGTTTCCGATGGCAATAGCCGTCTGACCGAGTTTCACGCTGTCCGAATCACCGAGCTTCACATATTTTAATCCTTTCGCTTCTATTTTTATCACAGCAAGATCGCGCACTGGATCGCGTGCAAGAACTTTTGCCGTATATTTATCTCCGTCGTTAGTAAGAACCGTGTAATCTGCTTTTGTATCAAGCACAACATGCTTATTTGTCACAATAAGACCATCCTCCGAAATGACGAACCCGGTTCCTCCCCCCACCTCCTGCCTTTTTGTTCCCCTTTCACACGGTACGGAAAAATCAAATTCAAAAAAATCTCTGAATTCGGGAGGAAGATTCCAAAACGGATCGGAAGGACATCTCTCAATTACGGGGAGGTCTTTTGAAACAACGATAGACACAACACTTGGGTATGATGCTTCAATGGCCGAAATGACCGCGTTTTCATAATCAATAACGGGCTTATATAGAGGAACATCCGCATATTGTCCGTCTGATTTTTTGTCTTGAGAAGAAGAAATATCTTCAGTGCTCGTAGAAAATCCTTTTTTAAGAAAATCCCACACACTATCAAAAAATCCGGCAGAAACGGCACGTGGAAGAGCAACCGCTCCCGCAATGAGCGCCACGAAAAAAACAGCAATGAGAATGGAAAGTGTATCCTTCTTCATAGCACCTATAACAAATATATATACAACGAGACGACCTATCTTATTTCATACCGAAGAGTCACTGAAACACTCACATCTTCGGACCCGGGTTCAATGGATGCCGCAACGTCGCCCGCTCCTCCCATTCCATACCCTTCAGTTGCATTCATCACTTTCATATTTCTATACATCGGCGTGGGATAATATCCACCCTCATCAATGGAAATGAGGCGTCCCACTGAAAATCCCGCCGCTTCCGCAATCTGCTCCGCTTTTTCTTTTGCTTTCTCTATCGCCTGCGCGCGCGCATCGGCAAGAACTTTCGTCGGATCATCAATTGTAAACTGCAATTGCGATACAGAATTTGCTCCTTCATTCACGACTCCAGAAATAATATCTCCCGCCTTCGCAAAATCGCGCACTTTCACGAGAACCGACTGGCGCACTGTGTATCCTACGATCTGCGGAGGAGGACACACTGTTCCCCCATATACTCCGCAATTGGAATATTGGTAGCGTGGCTCAACATTATACTGCTCCGTCTTAATATCTTTTTCCTCAACACCATTATCTTTCACAAAAGCAATCGCTTTATTCACCTTTTCAACATTCTGCTTCTGAAGATCGCCGAGATTCTTTCCCCCTTCGGTGATCACGCTGAACGTGAATGTTGCGACATCTGGAACAGTCACCACCTTCCCGTCTCCCGAAACGGAAAACGTTCTCAAAGACGCCGGATCAATCTGCTTCGCGTACGAACCCGCATAGATCCACGCCGAAACCGACACAACCACAAGGGCGAAAACAACCGCCCAACCCATATACTCTCTTGTTTTATCTTTCATATGTATAAATATACCTTTGTATTATACACGAAAAGATTGGGAAGAAAAAATGTTTCTGAGAATCTTAACCGCTCGCGCAATATCCTCCGCGCGCGTTTCTCTCCCAAAACTGAAACGTATGCTCTCCCGCGCTCTTTTTTCTCCATATATTTCTTTAATAACGCGCGAAGGTTCCGGAGCACGCGCTTGGCACGCAGACCCCGTAGAAACCGCAATTCCATCTTTGTCTAAAAGAACAAAAAGAAGATCATTCGGGATTCCGGGAAACCAAACATTCAGTATGTGTGGACTTGTTTCGCTTTCTTTTTCCACTCCGTTTATCCCGTTAGAAATAACAGATTGTTCCTTATAACATAGATCATCCGCCGTGTATAACTTCTGCGGTATATTTTTGTCTCCACGGTAATTTCTAACGGGATTTATTTCTGCCTTTGGATATACTTTTTTAATTGAGGTCCATAATTCATCCTTCAGTTTTGATATTCTTTTTGATTCTTTTATACGATTTTTATCCGCGAGTGCTACCGCCTTCGCAAATCCAACAATTCCTGAAACATTCTGCGTTCCGCTCCTCATTCCATATTCCTGTCCCCCGCCAGTCACAATCGGAACAAGAATTTTTTGTTGTTCGTTGTGGGTTGTTTGTTGTTTGTTTTTTCTGTAAAGAACCCCCACTCCCTTCGGTCCATATATCTTATGCGCGGATAGAGTCATAAAATCAACGCCAAGTTTTTTGACATCGCAATCAAAAAATTGAAACGCCTGTACCGCGTCAGTGTGAAACAATGG
>CAZVSK010000013.1:5757-7563 GCA_964630035.1 uncultured Candidatus Saccharibacteria bacterium | reverse complement strand
TTGCACTATTCCCATCTCATTGTTCACATACATAACCGAAACGAGAATCGTCCTCTCATCCAACTCCTTCTCAATTTTTTTTACATCAACAATTCCATTTTTATCAACCGGAATAATGACCATCTCCACTCCGTCTTTGGCGGAAAGATCTCTCGCTGTTTCAAACACCGATTCATGTTCAACCGCTGAAATAATTATCTTCGGTCGAAAATCTTTTTTATTGTGTTGTGTGTTGTAAGTTGTTCGTTGTAAGTTGTGTACAATCCCCCTCAGTGCCAAGTTGTTCGCCTCTGTCGCTGATCCTGTAAAAATAATCTCGTTGAAATCTGCTCCAATTGATTTTGCAATTGTGGCGCGCGACTCATCAAGCGCGCGAAGCGCCTCCCTTCCGAAGTAATGCAGAGAATTCGGATTTCCGAAAGGAATTCCGTCCATCACTTTTTTCACGCGCGGGTCAACCGGCGTTGTCGCCGCATAATCAAGATATACCCCGTTAGAAATAGCCCGCCCTAAAGGCCCCTTGGGCGCGTGAGCGCGGGCGCGATTTCTAACGGGGTAAATAGCCTCTTTTTTCTTCATTTTGACTGCATTATAAGCCCAATATACCTAATTCTCCAACTGTTTGACAAACCAAAACATTGGTGGTATAATTATAGATAAGTAAATTAATAAAATAAAGGAGGAGGAATCTGATGTTAAAATCAAGATTTCCAATCTCCGCCGTTTTCGCGATTACTCTCGTAAAAGAGGGTTTCGTATTAATCCACGACGCCAATAAACCCGGCGAAAAACTGTGGAAGAACGTCGGGGGAAGATTGGAAAAACCACTTGACGATGACCTTGAGGTTGAACTTGAGGGAATAGTGAGGGAGTTTGAGGAAGAAACAAAAAAAAGACTCCCTCGCTCAAAATTTAAACAATTTACAGTTGTTGATGTAGAAAGAGGAAAATACTCAATCCTCTTCTACATAACTGAAGTACCGGAAATCTCCATCTCAGAACTCCAAAAGGGCGATGAGGTGGAAGACATGAGGGTTTTTTCAAAAAGAGAGCTTGAAGATATGCTCTCTATGAAAAAAATTGTCTGGAGTCATGCAAAAGCTCTAGACACGTATTTGAAAACCCTTCCTTTTTAAAAAGTTTCATTCCCCGCCGAAACTCATTTCATATAGCCCCCGCAACTCATAGCGGGGCGCTTCTTTTTTCTCTTTGTTGTTTTTTGTAGGTTATCTGTCGTTTGTTCTTTCTCCTCACTCTTCTCTGTCATCTCCCCTTAAAGCTTCCGGATCAAAAAACTTTCGCAAAAGAAACAAAAGTGCTGTGAGTCCCAGAGCTGAAATCACTGCAAAATTGATGAGCCCTATTCCACAGAGAACTCCGATCGCCGCGACAAGCCACACAGTCGCCGCCGTTGTGAGACCTCTCACACGCATTCCATGTTTAACAATGATGCCTGCACCTAAAAAACCGACACCTACAACAACGTTCGCAATCACGCCTAAAAATCCGCTGTTTCGTGAAATAACATCAGGAACGTGTTCGGGGGACACTGAAACAACATACGGCAAAACAATACTAACCATTGAAAAAATTGCCGAACCGGCCGCAACCATAATATCCGTGCGAAGTCCCGCTTCTTTGCCTGCGAATTCGCGTTCAAGACCAATAATCGCGCCAAGCACAATCGCAATTCCCAAACGAATAAGCATCTCTTCTAATGTAAGCATGAATATATTATAGAATTTTTAATTTTAAATTTCTAATTTTAAATATCAAAATCTCTTTGATTAAAAAAATGAATGTTTG
>CAZVSK010000013.1:2291-5657 GCA_964630035.1 uncultured Candidatus Saccharibacteria bacterium | reverse complement strand
GACACCGCAATTCTTTCTGCGCGTCTCGCAACTGCCCGCGCAACATCAAGCGAAGCGGCACGCATTGTTCCACCTGGAATAACGAAATGCGTAATAGGAGGAATGGCGGAATCAATGTCAAAAATGATTTTCTCAAGTTCTCGCACATGCGACTCGCGAATGACAATATTGGGTTTCTTTATCCGAAAACCAATCGCACCCACTTCCGCCTGCGCTATAAAAAGAATCTCCTGAAGGCGAAGTAATGAACTATCTGCATCACACAAACCGCGACGCTTTTTTTCGTATTCGCAGGCATATGAAAATCCAATCCATGAATTGAGTTCATCAAGCGCGCCAAGAAGAGAAAAAATTGTGTCATTTTTTGGAATGTGTTTTTTCCCCATTGCGCTTTTGCCTGTATCTCCAACACGTGTGAAAAACGGAGTTTTCATAATCCTATTCTAACATTCTCTTTATTTGTATAAAAACCCCCGCGCCTTACTAAGGTCGCGAGGGTTTCGGAAAAAAACATTACAAGTTGTTTATATCCGCGTTGATTCCTTCCAATTCTTTTTCAAGATCCACATCATTTATGCTTTCCAATTCCTGATTGATAACGGGTGTTGTGTCTTCAAGTGCTTCAGGGATTTCTCCGGAAACTTCAGGAGACACACCTTCAGGCGTTTCGCTCGGAACATTTACTGTTCCTCCCCACATCCACCACACAACCGCTATAACAATCACGATAACAACTGCAACGATGACCCAAATCATCTTTGAAGATTTTTTCACTTCTGGAGTCAGAGGATTCATCTGCTGATTTTGCATGTCCATAATGCGTGTAAACAAAGTTTATTGGTTTGTATTCGACTGTGTATTTTGTTCAACCTCCTGCGCAGGTGTCGCAAAATCATATGTGTTTACATTCGGAATCTGCGCAAGCGTAGTTGCAACTGCATGAACCGCTTCGCGGGCTTTTTGAACGGAAGTTTTTATAATTTCTAAATCTGCGCGCAATGCGTCACGCGCAGTGCCCACATCCGACTTCACCGTATCTTCCGAACCTACCGTGAAAGAATACGTCTTTCCAGCTTGTGTCTGAATGGATGCGCGAGAAGCTGAAATTGCGTTTTTCGCCGTTTCACCAGCGGTTCGTACGAGAGACACATCCTGCCCGCCCGCTTCGGCTTTATCGGCTCGTGTCATAATGTTCGCAAGCACGCTCTCAAGTTTTTCAAGGACAGAGGAAAATTTCTCCATTGCTTTTTTGTTGGTCTCATTAATACTTTCTCCAACGCGCATTATAATTTCTTTCTTTTTTTCATCTCTTATCTTTAGTGCTTCTTCCGCTATTTTTGCTTTTTGCTCCTGAAGTTGTTTTTCAAATTCCACGCGCTTTATCTCCATTTGAGAAGCGAATTCCTGACGCTCTTCCTGAACGCGCTTCACAAATTCTTCTCTTTTTTGTTTCACAACATCAAGCATCTCCGTTTTTAGCGCTTCTACGCGGTTTTGCGCTTCTTCACGAATTCTTTTAGCTTCTTCAAGCGCCTTCTCCCTTGCTTTTGCGAATTCTTCCAAGCTCTGCGTTGCGATTGGCTTCACGGCATCAATCGCGTTTTTTGCTTCTGTTCGTATCTCACCCGCTTCGTTTCTGAATTCTTCCCTCACGCGAATCATTGTGTCAGCGCCCTCATTTCTTATTTGATTTAAAACACCGGCCTTTTCCTGATTCATCTCTTTTCGCCCTTCCAAAAATTCGTTTCGGACGTTTCCGATGTTTTCACGCGCTTCTTTTCGCATTTCAAGGAACTGGTTTGTCTGCGGAGTGGACTTAATCCCCTGCATCGGCGCCGGAGAAGGAATGGCTTGCATTTGAACATTCCCCATTTCCTGAACCATTGGAGAATTCGCTTGAAAACCCTGAGCCCCTGCATATCCGAAGGAAATAATTCCCACGCCGATAATAAAAAGTGCTTTTTTCATACTTTTATATTTTTTATTTTCGACCTTGTGCGATACATTAATTATACAGCACCACACTCAAAAACATAATTCATTTCCGAAATATTGACTTTTTTCTGTAAAGGTATTAGTATCAAAGACGGACTTTTAAAATATTCTTTCACTCACTAACAAACAGCCGAGGTTCAAATGAAACTTTCTTTTTCTTATTCCCAAAGCCTAATTTCGGAAGATGAACTAAAAAAACTTCCGGAAATCATTCCACAACAAGAAATTGAATCAATCCCGCCGAAATCAAAATCCTTTGTTCTAAAAACAAAAGAAGGCGGAACAATTGATGTTAAAACAATTTCGCGGGTCCCTACGTATACAAGACAAAGTAGGGCGTTCACGGGAATAAAGCTTATTGTCGTACCTGTAAAAAAGAAAAAGTAAATTTCAATCGTCACATTTATAAAAAATCCCCCTAAGTCAGTTCGGGGGATTTTCTTTTAAAAAGAAACAGAGGAAAGAATGGAGTTGAACGCGTTAACATCTGGATTGTTCCTGTCTCTCATTTCTCCCAAAAAAGACATTGCGCTTTCACCCGCGCTTGGATCGTGTTTTGGATTGTAAAGAGAGAGGATAAGATACGTTCCTTCTTTTTCCTTGTGCGCATTCACAACCCTGTCCCACGTTGTTCCGTCAAAACTCACTGCGAAATAATCTTTCGTGAACAATCCCCCGATTTCCGAAAGGATCATGAAGTCGGGGCGAGTATCCGCATTATATTCAAACCTTCCGCCAAACGTGCCGATAAGGGGAACTGATGTTGTTTTCCCTGTATACACATATATTTTCGCGCCTGAATTTAAAAGAATGTGCGTTTCTCCTTCTTTTTTTAATTCAGCAGTCGGCGGATATTTCAACACAAATCCGTTTTCAGTATCTTTATATGAAAGCCACCCCGTAGTTTCATCTTTCACTTCGGAAACAACGGCAGTATCGCACTCCTCTTCCCACGATCTCAAGCACTTATTTTTCGCTTCGCACCACGAATATCCCGCCGAGCCGATACACCCATGCTCGTCTCTATCACCTCCGAGGAGAACCTCTTCTTCGGAAACTGGGAGCATCATTTCTGATTTTTTCTCTTTGTCATAAACAACAAAAAGAATTCCCACGGCTACAAGTACGAAAAAAGAGGAAAGCGCGAATGCAGTTTTCGCGCGAGAAGACATTGTACGCATAAACATCATGCACACATTGTATCAAATAAAAAAGAGGAATAAAAATTTCTACTCTCCCCCTCTTGTTTTTTTTATCTCATTACCCTAATCACCACTCGCGCGCCTGCGCGCCGAATGAGGGAATGGTTGAGTGGAAAAATAATAAGAAAAGACAAATCGTAAAATAAAAAACCCCGTGAATAAGGGGTTT
>CAZVSK010000013.1:0-2191 GCA_964630035.1 uncultured Candidatus Saccharibacteria bacterium | reverse complement strand
TCAATAATTCTCATTTTCAATCTCCTTATAATTGTTAAAAAATAATGATTTATTATACTAAGCAAAAAATACCGCTAAAAGCGATATTTGTCAATATTTATTTTTAAACAAAAGATTTTTGAGAGCAGTTTCTATGCGCGATTAATTTTTTACCACTTGCCTAAATTTTTCTAAAACATTAAAAAAGATTTCATCTCCAAATGTCTTATCGGAAAGATGTTCCGGATGGAATTGTAATCCGATAATTGGAAGTGTTTTGTGTTGTATCACAGCGGGTCCGCATGGAGATTCGGCGAGAACTGTAAATCCATCTGGTATTGTGTCTATTGCCCATCTGTGATTCATATACGCATCAAAAGACATTCTTTGTGAAAAGATCGGGTCGGGAATAGTAACCCGCATCGTTGTAATTCCTTTTTCCTTCTCTGTTAATTCTTTTAAGGTTCCTCCAAAAGATCTCGCAATAAGTTCGCATCCAAAACAAATACCTATAATGGGCGCGCTTGCCTTACGTATTAATCTCATTTCATTCAAAAATTCTTTTTCTTCCCACACCGCAGAGTGTGTACTTCCTGAGAGTATTAGAAAATCATAATTTTCATTTTCCTCGTCGGAAAGATCGTTCCATTTTTTAATAATCTCACTCCCTGGAATGAGTTTCTTCAATTTTTCTAAAAGAGTTGATTCGTTGTCTATAAGAAGAACTTTCATATTTTGTTTTTATTTTTTATATAACAAGAAAAAAGAACAAGATTGCAAGAATAATGCGGTATATGCCGAATGGAATGAATGTGTGCTTTCTCACATAACCGAGAAGGAATTTCACACTCGCCATCGCTACAATGAAAGACACAATAAACCCGACCGCGAGAACGCCGAATTGATCGGAAGAAAAAGATGAGGCGCTTTTCGTTAAATCAAGAGCGCTTGCGCCAAGCATTGTGGGAACGGCGAGGAGGAATGAAAACTCCACGATTGCTGTTCTCTTTAATCCGACAATAAGACCTCCCAAAATAGTGGCGGCGGAACGCGACACGCCAGGTATAACGGCAATGGATTGAAAAATGCCGATGAGAAAAGCCTGTGTGTATGATACGGACGAGAGATCTTCGGACGCGCCTTCTTTTTCCTTGTGAAACATCTCAAAAATTATGAGAAAAACACCACCAAGAAAGAGCGACCAGAGGACGATTTTTTCACTCCCTAAAAAAGACGATTTGATGGTGTTATAGAGAAAAAATCCGACGACAGTTGCGGGAATAACTCCAACGGCAAGTTTTTTTAGTATGGAAAAATTCAAAAACGATTTCCAATACAAAAAAACGACTGATGCGATTGCTCCCAACTGTATGATAATTTCAAAACTCTTCAAAAAATCCGACTCAGGAATTCCGAGAAGCTCGCTGGAAAGAATAAGATGTCCCGTGGAAGATATGGGAAGAAATTCCGTAATGCCTTCAATGATTCCCAAAAAAATGCTTTCAAAAAATGTCATGAAAATATTTTCTGAATTATAACATAAAAAACTCCATTTCTATAAAATGGAGTTGTATCATTTTCTTTTTGCAAACAAAATAATTTTATACACCGTCTTTTCTGGCGGCCACTCAAGAAATATCCCCGCCTGTGCGCATGTACGTGTTAGGTTTATTCCCATTGCTTCAGGATTTGATATTAATTCATATCCTTGTGGAAGCTCCTGTTTTTTACCCGTCGCAAACTTTTTTAAAATTGCCCGAACGTGTCCTTGCCAATGACGCGAATTTCTTAAGGCACGCTCTGTCCATGTTGGGTGCAAGAATCTTTTTTCGGTAAGATATTTTTCAAAATCAAGAGACACTGCTGCAATATAAACCTCTTTTTCAAAAAATATACGTGGAAATATACAAACTTTTGGAGGGCAATCATCGTGTTTTCCATAATTTGGACATCCACGCGGATGATTATGGTAAGGAAAGAGGCAAAGTTTCCGTATGTTCTTTTCATATACCGCCGTCACGGGCCCACTAAATATTGTATCCGTTATCATTTGCACAGACATTGTCTGTTTTTTCATTTTTCTTCTCCATTAAGTGTTATGAACTGAATATAAAATACAATAATCCAAGGGCGTGGTCAACACACATCAAGCGCGATGGGTCACGGTCTCCATTTTTGCAAGAAAACCGTGAAAAGTCGTTCCTGTGAAAAA
>CAZVSK010000012.1:0-22614 GCA_964630035.1 uncultured Candidatus Saccharibacteria bacterium | reverse complement strand
TTTTTATGAAATACACAGAGATATTTTTAGTTTCTTTGTTTTTATTTCTGCTACAATAAATATGTATGAGTAGCGTCAGTAAATTTTTGCTTTGGATTGCATTCGGCGGACTTCTTATATATGGGGGCTATTACGCTTACACGAATTGGTGGGAGGAAGGCGTAAGGGAAGGCGCGGTGGGAAGTGTGAAGGGTGTAGCGGTGGAGGTTGTGGAGAATACAAAAGAAAAGATATCGGAAGCGCAAAAGAGTGTGGGAGAGAACATCGGCTCATTTATTAAAGATAAAACAGGCTCTGTCATCTCATCTTTTGGGGATGTGATATCGGATTTTGGTCGCTCAATCGTAGGAGAGGAGCAGAGAGTTCCTGTTCAATCAGGAAGTAGTGTTGGGTTTGATTCTTTTTCGGGAGGAGTTGCGACAACCTCAGCACAGACAGATTCCAATTTTATCCTCCCTCCGCCATTTACGGCCATTATTGTGAAAACAGGTGTTCCTCTTGCGTTTTCTATAAACAGGAATGTGGATTATGCGATTGACTGGGCGGACGGTACGTTTGAAAGTGGAACAGTTAATGAAAAGGAGTCTGTTCTCATTTCACACGAGTGGAAAAGACACGGCGATTATTCAGTTGAATTTAAAATAAAAGACGGGGGAGAGATACGCACTTATGTTTTCCCCGTACGCGTGTATGAAACCTTATAAGACTAGAGAAGAAATATTTTCGGCACAGAGACCAAAACGCGAAAAGAAAAAGAAAATGGTGTGGTTTTTTGCGGGCGCACTTTTTTTTGTTTTTGCTCTTTTTCTCACACTTTCGTATGTTGTTTTGAATGCGGATATGTTCAGAGTTGAATCAATCAAGGTGTCTGGTGCGCGCCTCACTCCGCATCAGAAAGTAATCTCGTCTTTCATTGCCGAAGCGATACGTGATAGGAAATGGCTTTCTGTGCTTGGTCCGGATAATATTCTTTTTTGGATATGCGCTCCAGAAGAAACGTTTTTCCCTTATGTTCCGACAATACGGAAAGTGTCGCAGGATGTGGATTTTGGTGAGAAAAAAGTTTTTATCACCACAGACGAACGTTCAGTTGTAAATGTTGTATGTGCCTCATCGGGTGAGTGCTATGGAATGGATGAAAATGGATTTATTTTTTCTCCTGTGCCGGAAGTTAGAGGATCTCTTATTCTACGTTTTGAGGCTGATTCATCCGATTCGCCGGCAATTGGGAAGCAATATCTTCCTTCTGCAGAGTGGATACAAAACATTTCCGATACGCTTTTGCTTATGAAAAAAGAAGGTTTTGTTCCGAAAGTTGTTCGTGTGAGAAGAAGCGGTGTGGAAGAATGGGAAGCTGTAATGCCTGAAGGATTTTCTTTCTTTTTTAGCCTACATTTCGTTCCTGATCGCCTTGATTCCGTTTTGAAAGACATCTCCGCACGTGCGAAGTTGGATGTTGTGCAATATTTTGATTTTAGAGTGAGAAACAGGATGTTCTATAAGTGATAGATGAAAATGGACGTACCCGCTTTTTCATCTGGGAATGGAAGCGGAAAAGATTCTTCACGTGGCGGTTTTATTTCGTGAAGCCACATGTATCTATCCTCGTCTTTTTGCTCAAATGTTCCAAGTTTTTTTCCTGACGCTTGTGCAAGAATGTTTACGGATACCGCAAGATAACGTATGTCTTCAAGTGATGGATTACCGTCTTTTGATCTCCACTCAACAAACGCGTCTCCGAGATAATACTTTGGGTTTCCTCCGCCAAAGTAGTCAACGGCGATTTTAAGGACATCGTTTTCTGTATTACCATCTTTATTTCTCGCATCAACCCAATCTTTTAAGCGCTTTAAATCCTGTCCCCAGTCGTAATTAGAATCAGCGACATATTTAAATCCTCCGTTCGTCCCCCCACCAATTTGATTAAAGTATGAAAGAAAGAAGGGTGATGCAGAAAAAGTTTCCACGACAAACCATACGACGAGTATACTTATTCCGGCCTTTTTCCACCACGTCACACCGTTTTTCTTATCGTATGAATATGCAGATACACTGAAATTTTTCATACCATAAGGATCAGTGATTGAATTTTGTTTCTTTTCAAAAATACGCGCTGAAAAGAAGGATTTTATTCCGCTTGTTGCTAGTATGTAGATGAAAGGGAGTGTTGGAATAAGATGACGCATGCCGATATTGAGCGGACTTTTCATGCTGTATGCCCAATACAATACAACAAATGAAAGCATTGAAAATTCAGGAAAATTTGTTCCAAGATAATTGGAAAATCTGGAAAGAAGAGTTTTTTTCTCTTTTGTTTTTTTGAGTATGCGCGCGAGAGAAAAAAGAGATCCAGCGAGAATGATAAGGAGAGTTGGAATAGTTTCCTTCAGCACGAATACTGTTGGGAAATAGTGTCTCCATCCGAGATTTGATACCTCTCCCATAAAATATCCAGTATTTCCCCAAGATGCGCGTTGTATAACCATGTAAAGTCCAAGAAGATATTCGCCGAGTGGGCGGAGAATTTTTGATTCCGATAAGAAAATTGGAATTTGTGCCATCCATTGAGGAGAGAATTGTTCAAGAATTGTTTTTGTGTCGCTTATCTGACGTTCATGTGGATATCCAGATGTGAAGAGAGCATATACGCCGTAGATAACTAGAAGTGCAATCACGCATATTGCGATAAAAGAAAGAATGTATGATAAAGAGTTTATTTTGTGAGTGGAGGTTTCACACCCTTCGGGTGCGTGTTTTGTCCGTATTTTTTCAAACATAATGAAGACGATTCCAATAAAAACAAAATAAGGGAGAAGAAGAATGTTTGAAAATTTCATGAGTTCCGCGATGCCGAGCGCGATTCCAGAAAAAATAGCATTTCCCCATTTTGGAGAAAGAAGAAATTTGACGAATGCATATGAAGCGAAAAATGTTCCAAGCGCAGCGCCAACATCTGTTGTCACATAATGCCCATGCGCAATTATTGTTGGAGAAAACCCAAAGAGGAGGGTTGGTATAAGCGCCCACATACGTCCCATGAGCTCACTTGCCCACACATAGATGAGAATTATAAGAATTAGAGTAAGTAGAATTGGGACGATGCGTGAATAAAAAATAATACGATCTGCGTCATTTCCCGATTCATAAAGAAAAGCTTTTCCCGCGTCCCACTGTCCGTTTACGTCTTCCGTCCAGCTTTTATGATCGGTTGGGAATTTTATTTCTTGGAAGAGAAGTGGAATTGCAGAAAGTGCTTTTACAAGAGGTGGATGTTCAGGATTAAGGCGAAAATCAAGAAATTTCGCATACCCATATCCTGATGGAATATGTGCTAACTCATCCATCGTTGCTGGCTCTTCCTTCGCTGATTGGAACATGAAAAATGCTGAAATGATGACGATTCCAACAAGCGCGAGAAGCGGGAGAAAAGAGCGGTTATGTACGTTCATATATATGCTATTATAATAATATAAAATCAGGGTTTAAAAAACATGAAAAAAGATGAAATCGGAGGTTTTTCCCTTATAGAGCTTATGGTGTATGTGGGTATTTTTGCCGTGAGCGCGGTGTTCTTGGTAAGCATACTGACAGTTGTCACACAAGTACAACTGAAACAAAGCTCTGTTCATGAATTGAATCAGCAAATATCGTTTGTGCGCTCCACTGTTGAGCGTTTTGTGCAGACCTCAAGTCTCGTGGATATGGACACTGGCACTGCGACGTCCACGATACGACTGAGAATGGCGTCTTCATCTGTTGATACCGTTCTCGTTTATGCATCAAGTTCAATTTTATATTTAGAGGAGCGGGATTCGTCGGGAAATACAACAGTGAAACCCCTCACAGATTCCAATGTCACGGTTGACAGCTTTTCAGCGACGAAATATCAGACGCCTAACGGATTTTCGCTTGTGCAGATAGACATGTCTTTAAGTTACAACGCGACGAATCCAAAGATGCAGGCGACGCGAACCCTCAAAACGGCAATTGCGCGTATCTCAGCTGCGGAGTTTGATTCATCCGTCTATCCGAATACAAGCGGAAGTTTTGATCTTGGAACTGCGACGAAAAATTGGAGTAATGGATATTTTTCTGGCGTGGTTGGAGTTGGTGCAACGAGTTTTAGTCCGGGATATAAGGTTGTAGTGAGCGGGGGAGATATCGGCGTGCGTGATGTGAACACGGGAGTGATTGTTAAAACGCCGGACGGATCGGCGTGCTACCGTTTGGGAGTCACAAATTCGGGAACGGTGACCTCAACGCTTGTGGGGACGTGCCCATAACTCGCTTCGCGGGAATTCATAATTACCAAACCCTAATTTCTAAATTATAAATTCTACAACTAACCCTCTCTAATTCGCGCGAATAGGAAAATAAGGAAAATCATGAAGGAAGAAAAAATCTGTCAAAACTGTAAGAATAAATTCATCATTGAAGATGAGGATTTTGATTTTTACAAAAAAATAGATGTGCCCCCACCCACGTTTTGTCCTGAGTGTCGGCGTCAGAGACGCTTGTCATATAGAAATGATTTTGTTTTTTATAATCGCACTTGTGATTTTTGTAAAAGAAAAATCGTTTCTATTTATTCTCCCGACAATTCACAGGTCATTTATTGTAATAAGTGTTGGTGGAGTGATGTTTGGGATCCAAAATCTTATGGAAGAGATTTTGATTTTTCAAAGCCATTTTTTGAACAATTTTCTGAATTGAGAAAAGAAATTCCCGCTTTAGCTCTTGTAAACGATAATGGTATTGGAAGTGAAAATTGTGAATATGTTCAAAACGTACAGTATAGCAAAAATTGCTATATGGCTATGGTTTCGTGGAAACTCGAGGATTGTATGTATTTTAGCTATGGAGCGGAAGCAAAAGAAGCCGTTGATAGTATGGGAATTTTTGATAGAAGTGAAGGATTATATGAAACAATGTATTCCAGTAAATGTTTTGGATGTAGACAAGTAAGAAATTCTGCTGGACTTGTGAGTTGTTTATATTGTTATGATTGTAGTGGCTGTGAAAATTGTTTTATGTGTTCTGGTCTTCGGGGAAAGAAATATTGTTTTAAAAATAAAGAGTGTACAAAAGAAGAATATGAACATATTTTGAGTTCATATCAACTATCTACTTGGAGCGGGAGCAATCGTGCAGAAAAAGATTTTGAAGAATTTTTACTTACAAAACCACATAAATATGCGTGGTTAAAAAATTGTGTGGATTGTGTCGGAGAAAATCTCACAAATGGGAAAAATGCAAAATATGTTTTTCATGTGCAGAGGGCTGAAGATTCAAAATATATGGAAAACGGTGACACAGAAAAAGACAGTTATGACCTTTGCGTTGGAGGGGAATTAAGTGAGTGCTATGAAGGATTAACTCCAGATCATTCAAATAGAGCTTTGTTTACTATATATACTTGGAAAAGTATGGATGTTTTATATTGCGATTTTTGTATGTCATCGAAACACTGTTTCGGATGTATTGGACTTAGATATGGAGAATATTCAATTTTAAATAAACAATATTCAAAAGAGGAATATGAGGAGATTAAAAAAAAGATTATTGAACATATGAAGAAAACGGGGGAGTGGGGCGAATTTTTTCCTATGCAAAATTCCCCATTTTCTTACAACGAAACAATGGCGCATCTTTCTTTTCCTTTAACGAAAAACGAAGCGTTGAATAAGCAATTTCGTTGGCAGGATGTATTACAAGTTACAAAAGGAAAAACAACAAAAAATGAAATACCCGACGACATTTCTGATGTGAACGATTCAATTTTAGAAGAAATTCTTGAGTGTAGGAAGTGTGGAAGAAATTATAAAATTATTCCGGATGAATTATCTTTTTATCGAAAATGGAAAATTCCAATACCCCAAGTATGTTTCTTTTGTAGAATTGAGAAACGTTTTAGTTTACGCGCACCTTCGCGCGTGTGGCACCGAAAATGCATGTGTAACGGAGTGCAAAGCGTAAATGGCAAAGGGCAAAAGTACGAGAATACAGTAAAACACGAACATGGTGATAAACCATGTCCTAATGAATTTGAGACAAGTTATGCCCCCGATCGACCGGAAATTGTGTACTGCGAACAATGCTATCAGAAAGAAGTGATTTAAGAAGTATTAAGTATAGAGCAACAGGTATTATTTGAGATGGGAAAAGATGGAAAATTGGCACTTGACATGGTTGAGTGCTAATTTATAATGGAAACACGATGCGCGACAGAACAAAAAACATACTTGAGGCGGGAATCCAATACTTTATTAAAACGGGTCTTCCCATAACCTCTGAGCGTTTATATGAAGAATATGATTTCGGCATCAAGCCGGCGATGATTCGGTGCGAGCTGAATGAATTGGATGAAGCCGGATACCTTGAGCAAAATCACCCCTCCGGAGGGCGATGGCCAACACACAAGGGCTACAAGTTTTTTGTAGATTCCATTCTTTCTGTGGAAAAAAAAGAAGGAGCGCGCTCGCAACACGAGCGGTCTTTTGATGCGCTTGTTGATGATCTCCTTCGTGGAGACAAACGCTCATTTGTAAAGAAGATTTCAGATTCAATGAATATGTTGAGTGTGGGATATGGGCCCAATCGCGATGAAATGTATAATAGTGGTTTAAGTGGTCTTTTTGATCGTCTTGAAACAGAAGCAAAAGAAGATTTTCTGAGAGTCATTGAGGACTTTGAGATGATCACGGAACGTCTTGAGGAGGATCGCGAATGGTGGACGCGCGCCGATACGTGGCCTCAGGTGTTTATTGGCGGTAGCCCAGTGACGAAAAGCAAACACGTGTCTGTTATCGCGGAACGACTTGGACTTCCAGAAGGCGACTTTTTCCTTTTTCTTGTAGGTCCGAAGAGAATGGATTATGAACGATCGCTACGCGCAGTGAGATTTCTTCAAAGGTCATTGGAAGAAAAAACATAACATATGAAAAAAGAAGAAAAAAATGAAGATATAATTGAAAACACTGAGGGAGAAGTTAAAGTATTTGAAAAAGAGATTGAAGAATGCAAAAAGCAACGCGATGAATATTTGGAAGGGTGGAAAAGGGCGAAAGCGGATTTTATAAATTATAAAAAAGAGGAGATGGAAAGAGTATCGGAACTCATTAAATTCGGCAATGAATCTCTTCTCCATGACATAATTGCGGTTTTAGACAGTTTTCATCTCGGGATATCTCTTGGGAACGATGAGACGGCGAAAAAGGGAATGACGCTCATCAAAACGCAGTTGGAAGACATTCTTAAAAGATACGGTTTGGAGAAAATGTCTATTGCGCGTGGGAGCCCGTTTGATCCGAAGATGCAGGAGGCAATAGACGAAATAGAGTCGGAATATCCGGAAGGATCTGTTGCAGAAGAGATAGAGAAAGGATATTCGTTGAATGGAAAAGTATTACGTCCTATAAAAGTAAAGTTATCAAAGAAAAAGAAGGAATAAAAATCGGATCAGCATACATAAGCATTATAATCAGTATAAATAAGTTACAAACAAATAAAGGGTCATAAAAAAATTTTTAAACACACATATGAGTAAAATTTTAGGAATAGATTTGGGGACGACAAACTCCGCGATGGCAGTGATGGAGGGAGGAGAACCGCGCGTACTTGAAAATCAGGAGGGGAATAGAACCACTCCGTCAATCGTTGCTCACGGAAAGTCCGGGGAGCGCTTAACAGGGCTTCTCGCAAAGCGTCAGGGTGTTGTAAACCCCAAAAACACGATTTTTTCGGTGAAGCGTCTTATCGGAAGGAAGTTTTCCGATCCCGAAGTCCAGCGCGACAAGCAATGGCTTTCGTATGATCTAAAGGAATCAGCACAGGGCGGTGTGGATATCAAAATGGGGGACAAGTGGTATACAGCGGAAGAAATTTCTGCAATGATTTTGCAAAAATTAAAACTTGATGCTGAAGCAAAACTTGGGGAGAAAATTGAAGAAGCAGTTATTACCGTTCCTGCATATTTTGACGACAGTCAGCGTCAGGCAACAAAAACAGCCGGAGAAATTGCTGGATTCAAGGTGCGGAGGATTATTAATGAACCAACCGCGGCTGCGCTTGCCTATGGATTAAACAAAAAAAAGAATGAGCAGATTGTTGTCTATGATTTTGGGGGCGGAACATTTGATATCTCCATTCTTGAAGTCGGGGATGATACTGTTGAGGTGAAGGCAACGGGGGGAGATACGCATCTTGGAGGAGATGATTTTGATAAACGCATTATTGAATTTCTTGTTCAGGAATATAAGAAGCAGGATGGAATTGATATTTCAAAAGATTCTCTCGCACTTCAGCGTTTGAGAGAGGCGGCTGAACGGGCGAAGCATGAACTTTCTACGGCGATGGAGACGGAAATAAATCTTCCTTACATTACATCAGACGCGTCTGGTCCGAAACATTTTGTTATGAAATTAACACGCGCGAAACTTGAAGATTTAGTTCGCGATCTCATTTCCCACTCCATTGATCTTGTTCGCGAAGCGGTGACAAGCCCCTCGCCTAAAGGCGCCGGGATGAAATTGGAAGATATAGACGAGGTGGTTATGGTGGGAGGACAGACGAGAATGCCCGCTATACAAGAGGCCGTAAAAAAACTTTTTGGAAAGGAACCGCATAAAGGAATCAATCCTGATGAAGTTGTAGCAATCGGTGCAGGAGTGCAGGCGGGTGTGCTTCAGGGGGATGTGAAAGACATACTTCTTCTTGATGTGACTCCGCTCACTTTGAGCATTGAGACATTGGGAAGCGTAGCAACGCCCATGATACCAAAAAATACAACTGTTCCAACTTCAAAAACGCAGGTCTTTTCCACCGCGGCGGACAGTCAGACATCTGTGGAAATACACATCGGGCAGGGAGAGCGTCCTATGATGGCGGATAATAAAACACTCGGACGTTTCATTCTTGACGGCATACCTCCAGCTCCACGTGGAATTCCGCAAATAGAGGTGACGTTTGATATTGATGCAAATGGCATATTGAATGTTTCAGCAAAGGATAAGGCAAGTGGAAAGACTCAATCAGTTCGCATTGAAGCATCAACGAGTTTGAACAAGGAAGAAATTGAGAAGTTAAAAAAAGAGGCGGAAATGTATGCAGCGGAAGATCAGAAGAAGAGGGAACTTATTGAAGCGAAAAATCAGGCCGAATCTGCTATTTATCTCGCTGAGAAAACCTTAAAAGAATCTGGTGAAACAATTCCAGTTGAAATGAAGGGCGCGATTGAGCAGAAAATCTCGCGTGTGAAAGAGGTGAAAGAAGGGACAGATGTTTCCGCGATTCAAGCATCGGCTCAGGAACTTTCGCAGGAATTACAAAAAGTTGGCGAATTCCTGTATACTAAAACAAACCAGCCGAAAGAAACAAAAGAAGAAAAAGAAGAAAAACATGACGACAGCGCCAATAGTGACGGCACGCACAACTGAAGCGGAGGTAGATCGGAGCATCCTTAAGATTGTTCTGATTGCGCTTGCGGGCGCGGGGCTTTCTTTGCTATCTGTGAAGTTGTTTCTAAATTTTGCTTTTAATATACGCCCAGAATTTTTATTTCTGTGGTTAGCGTCCGCAATTGCATTTCTCGTTGTTATTCTTCTTGAAACACTCTTTGTGAAAAGTTCCGCTAAGCTCTTTGGAATTATGTTTGTGCAGGCGATTATTCCTCTTGGGCTTTTTTGGGAAAGCGTCTATCCTTCTGTTTCAATTCCTCTTCTTATGGGCTTTCTCCTTTTCCTCTTTTTTCTTGCGTTTGGATCGCACAAGGGATGGAGATTTTTAAGCGAGAGTACAGCAATCCGTTTTTCTTTTATGTCTAAAATTGTTCTCCCTAAAGCGATTTTGGGCATGATGATTTTTCTCATGTCTGTTCTTTATGTGCAGTATTTTGAAAAAGGCAAATTTACGGACGAATTGGGTGAATCTGTTGTGTCAGAAATTCTTATAGCAAGCGAGCCCATTGTCAATGTGTGGTTTCCAGGAACAAGTTTCAATCAGAATGCGAAAAGTTTTTTTGAGGCCGTTGCAGAGAGTCAGCTGAAAAATGCGAAAGTGGAGACAACACGCTCCGATGGCGCTAGAGTTCTTGTTGATTTTTCAATTCTTACGGACGACATGAAAAGAGAGGTTATTGAGGGGGCAGGGAACACAATTCGCGGTGTTTTTGAGGAAAAGATGAACTTTTCTTTTTCTCCCTCTGATCCGATTTCCAAATCCATTTTTCTTTCCGTGAAAAACTTTTTCCGAATGAATTATGAAAAATTAGGAAATGTGTTTGCAGTTCTCGTTCTTGCAGTTATTTTCTTCGCTATAAAAGGGATTTTTTCTCTTATTCATTGGTTTATTAGCTTTCTCGCATTTGTTGTTTATAAATTTCTCATTGCAATAGGATTTGCATATGTGAATATAGAAACTAAGAGCAGAGAATTTGTTTTACTTTCATAAAAAATTATGTCAAAGGATTATTACTCCGTTTTAGGCGTGTCTCGTGGCGCCTCTAAAGAGGAAATCAAAAAAGCATATCGGAAACTTGCTCACCAATATCATCCCGACAAGCAGGGTGGAGACGAGAAAAAATTTAAAGAAGTGAATGAGGCCTATCAGATTCTTTCCAACGAAGAGAAGCGTGCACAGTATGATCAGTTTGGAACAACCTTCTCCGCCCAAGGCGGGGAGGGATTTTCTGGGTTTGGAGGTTTTAATCCAAGCGATTTTCAAAATTGGAATTTTCATACGAACTTTGACTCCGCTGATTTTGGTGATATTTTTGAGACAATTTTTGAACAATTTGGGGGAGAGCGCGGGAAACGGCAGACATATCGTCATGGGTCAGATGTGGAAACGAACTTGGAACTCTCTCTTGAAGAAGCATTTTTTGGCGAAAAGAGAAAAATTTCTTTTCATACGCACATTACGTGCAATGAATGCGGAGGAATAGGGCACGACGCGTCCAAGGGTTTTTCAACATGCACGAAATGTAGGGGAAAGGGGGAGATACGAGTGGAGAAGAAAACATTTTTCGGAAATTTTGCGCAGGTAAAAGCGTGCGACGGATGTTCTGGAAGCGGACAGGTGCCGAATAAAACGTGCGGGGCATGTAAGGGGACAGGAAGAGTTTCCGACACAAAGGATGTTTCTGTAGAAATTGCGCCGGGTGTTGAAGATGGGCAAGTGATAAAAATCAAAGGAGGGGGAGAAGCAGGCGAGCGCGGAGGAGGGTCCGGTGATCTTTATGTGAACATCAGAATCAAGACACATCATCCCATATTTAAAAGAAAGAGAAGCGATCTCTATACAAATAAAGAGGTGAAAATCGCAGATGTTCTTTTTGGGAGAAAAATTAAAATGAAAGATATTAACGGAATTGATTTTGAGTTTTCACTTCCGACCGATTTCGGATTTGATGCGCCTTTTAGGATACAGGGGAGAGGAATGCCTCATCTTGGCACATCTTCACGCGGAGATTTGTATATCAATTTCTCACTTAAAATGCCGAAAAAACTCTCCAAAAAAGCGAAAGATCTTTTAGAGGAACTTGAAAAGGAGATTTAAAATAATAAAAATACGACATTCCAATATTCTGCAGAATATTGGAATGTTTTAGAGTTGGATTATATATGTATCTAATTCGCGTGCCTGTCTGCCACGGGCAGGAATGGGCGAATAATAAAATAAAAAGGTCTATTTTGTAATAGACCTCTTCATTTTATTTTGTATTAGTGTTATTAGGTAAATAACTAATACAGTTGATGGAATTGCGCGCCCCAAGTATATCCAAGAGAATGTGTCATTTTTTACAAACGCTGGATAAATCGCGCATAAATTTGCGATAAGAACGCAAATCCATAAAAACAGCGGTTCGGTACTTCTTTCCGCTTTCCACAACCTTTTTACGGTTGATATATATGCAATAAGTCCAATACATTGAACTAACACATATGATATAAGCGGTTGATTTGTAAAGTACCAAAAGATAACAATTGCTCCGCCACCCATAAGACACAACTTTTGTGTTGCGTCAAATGCTATGCGGAATGTTTTATATCGTATATTCGCGGCTATTACGCCGGAGAGAATTATGAAAATATTCACTATACCCGCAGTTACTCCGATGTTTGCTGTCCACGATTTGTTTGGACTTTTCCAGTACATGAAAAAAGATAAACTCATCATGACCATCATGAGTATCCATGTTGCTGGGACGGGCGAAGTCTCTCTGATCCATGCGCGTCGCACATAGTCAATGGCGGAGACGAGCATGAAGAATGACGATAATACAACCGCTATCTCATACATTATGTAACCTCTTTTAATTTTCTATATTAATTATAGCAAATATTTTTACGTCTGTCAAGTTTTTGTTGTTTTATTTGACTAAAAATCAATTTTGTGTATTATATAAATAAGTCCGTAGATAGCTCCGATGTGTTAATCGGAGTCCCGATCAGAAAAATGCATCGGGATAGGCATTCCGATAAAGGAAATAAGTTTATCCGCCTTGGGTGGAACCTGCTGAGGAATAATGAGCAAAGAGCAAATAGCTCATAGCGCATGGTAAAATCCATTTGCTATAAGCCATAAGCAATTTGTTAAAGAGTCTGCGGCGAAAGGTCGGAGATTTTTTTATTAAAACTACGAAATACGAATTTTTTACGAAACTACAAAAAAGCATAATAACTATTTTGTATATTCGTACCATTTCGTAATTTGTAGAAATTTTATGAAAACAAAAGCACAGAAGATAAAAAAAGTTGAGGAAGGGGGAAAGATAGTGGATGAAAGAAACACACTCATTTTTGCCGACTTTTCGGGAACGAAAGTGAATGATATGAATGCGCTTCGGAAAAGCTTGCACGCGCTTGAATCAAAATTTGAGGTATTCAAAAAACGTCTTTTTCGTGTCGCGTTGCAGAAGAAAGGATTTGAATTTAATCCTGAAACATTAGAGGGCCAGCTCGGGGTGATTTATACAGACAAGAGAATGGATGAGATCGCCGGGCCGGTGTATAAGTTTGCAAAGCAGTTTAAGACGTTCAAAATTCTCGGAGGAATTAATATAAAAGAGAAAGAATTTATTCCGGGAAACCAAGTGGAGGCGATCGGTCAGTTGCCACCTCGCGAAGTTCTCATTGCGCAAGTGGTTGGTACTATCGCAGCTCCCATGAGTGCTTTCCTATATGTTTTAAGTGAGAGATCAAAACAATTAAAATAAAGTCGAAAAAAACTGAAAACCAACAACCAACAACAAACGACCAACAACAAAATATAAAAAGTTGTGTGTCGTACGTCGTAGGTTGTAAGTAAAATATTATGGAAAAATATAAAGACATCATAGAAAAAATTGAAAAAATGACCGTGGTAGAACTTGCGGAACTTGTGAAGGTTCTTGAAGAAAAGTTTGGAGTGACAGCGGCAGCGCCGGCTGCAGCAGGAGCTGCTGCTGGGGGTGCGGAGGTGGTTGAAAAGACGGAATTTAATGTCGTTTTGAAAGCAGCAGGAGATCAGAAGATAAACGTTATTAAGGTTATCCGTGAAGCGACGGGTTTGGGACTTAAGGAAGCAAAGGATATTGCTGATGGAGCACCAAAGACCGTGAAAGAAGCGATGAAGAAAGAAGATGCTGAGGCATTGAAGAAGAAATTAGAAGAAGCGGGTGCAACAGTAGCATTGGAATAATAAACATTGTTAAGTCAAAACCCCACCATTGAAGAATGGTGGGGTTTTAGTTACAATACCAAAAGAAATATGCGCCTTTAGCTCAGTGGTAGAGCGTTCCGTTCACATCGGAGAGGCCGTAGGTTCGATCCCTACAAGGCGCACAAGGCGAGTCACAGGCCTGTCCCGTACAAAAATTTATTTTTGTTTGGGATTCGAATCCAGTAGCGCCCACAAAAATACGGCCGGTCGTTAGGTTCCCTGCCCGCCGTAGTCTGACGAAGGAGGGGATTCCTACAAGGCGCACTAAAATAATGAAGCATGGTAAAAATAACTTATTTTGTTCACGGAACCACCACAGATAATGAAAAGAATATTTCCTCTGGGTGGTCGGATGTAGAACTTTCTGATTTGGGGGTAAAGCAGTCCATTGACCTCAAAAGTCAGGTAGGGGATAAAAAATTTGATATTGTATTTTGTTCAGATTTAAAGAGAGCGGTTGATTCTGCAAGACTAACATTTGATGATATTGCGCCAATCATTTCTGATGTGCGATTAAGAGAATGTAATTATGGGAAATATAATGCGCAATCATCAGATATTATTGAACCGTTACAAGAAAAAATGATTTTTGATCGATTTCCAAATGGCGAAAGTTATGAAGATGTAAAAACAAGAATTTCCGATTTTCTCAATTTTTTAAGGAATGATTATGACGGAAAGTTCGTAGCTATAGTAGCCCACAAAGCTCCACAACTTGCACTTGATGTACTGTTAAAAAATAAAACATGGAAACAGGCATTTGCCGAGGATTGGAGAAAAACAAAATCATGGAAACCTGGTTGGGAATATATTTTGGAGTAATATAAACAACATGAAAATCACTAAATTTGGACATTGCTGTTTGTTAATTGAAGAAGGTGGAGTAAGAATTTTGACTGATCCAGGGACTTATTCTATTCAGCAAAATGAAACAAAAGACGTAGATTTTATTCTTATTACACACGAACATAGCGATCATTTACATATTGATTCACTGAAACGGATTTTGAAAAACAATCCGCAAGTTAAGATTATTACAAATAAAAGTGTGGGTGTACTTTTAGAAAAAGAAAACATCACATTTAATCTAGTTGAAGACGGTCAGAATTTTGATGCGAATGGTATTTTTATTGAAGGTTTTGGAAAACATCATTCATTTATGCATTCTTCAATTTTACCGATCCAAAATACAGGCTATTTTATTGCAAACAAGTTTTTCTATCCGGGAGACGCTTTTACAAATCCAAAGAAACCAATTGAAATTTTAGCATTACCAGTAGCCGGTCCGTGGATGAAACTATCCGAAGCAATTGATTATGCAGTTGAATTAAAACCAAAGGTTTGTTTTCCTGTTCATGAAGGGATTTTGAAACAACCTGGCTCTACGCATCGGATACCGCCACAGATTTTAGGCCAAAGCAAAATTGAATTTACTGTTTTGGAAATTGACAAAGAATATGAATTTTAAACAGTGTATAATAAACATATGGAACAAATAAAAGAAAAAATAAAAGAGGAGGGGAGCGAGGTGAAGAGGGAGGTAAAGGAAAAAACAGTCGGATATATTTTAGCAGCGCTTGGACTTGTTGCCGGTCTTTCGTGGAACGACACGATCAAGGCGTTCATCCAGCATTTTTTTCCTCTTGAGAAAAACACACTTGTCGCGCAGTTTGTGTATTCGCTTTTTATCACCCTCGTCGTGGTTTTTGTGAGTTATTACATCACAAAAGCGTTAGGAAAAAAGGATAAATAGTATTCGTTTTTTGTAAAAATACACTGTTATGATTAATCATAACAGTGTATTTTTTTCTCTTTCTTATTTTTTTAAGTAGGTTTTGTAAAAGGCAAGATCAGGAGAAGAGATTTATCTTTTGGTTTTTATATCTGCGTTGGGTTCATACTCAGAAAGAAAATGGGGGTTAGTAAATTCATCAATTTTGAGAGTGGGGAATCGCGCAAAATTAGAAAAATTAATGTCCACATTTTGATACTGCATAACCTGTTGATAAATAGAAAATCAAAATTCGTTTTACATAGATAAATAAAGGATTTTTTGGATAACCCTTCCGGGCGTGGAAGGGTTTTTGTTTTTTATGCCGTGTGGTGTATTATGAAATGGAAGTGGGGAATTGTGGATAACAGTGTGGATAAGTACCCAATGTGGGGGATAAGTACAAAATTCATACATCATTTTTATGCTTCTTGGAGAATATAAACATACAGTGGATCCAAAAGGGAGAATTGCCATTCCCGCAAAGTTTCGTGAGAAATTTACCGCAGGAGCTATTGTCACGCGCGGATTGGATCATTGTCTTTTTGTTTTTAGCAAATCCGAATGGGAGATACTCGCGCAAAAAATTATTTCTCTTCCTCTTGCGCAATCCGACTCGCGCGCTTTTGCTCGTCTTATGCTTTCAGGCGCAACTGACGTTGAGCTTGATACGCAGGGAAGAATTTTAATTCCAGATTCTCTCCGGAATTACGCGTATCTCAAAAAACAGGTTGTGGTGACAGGAATGTATACACGCGTTGAGGTGTGGGATGCTGATGCGTGGAATGCTTACAAAACAAAAACAGAAGGAGCCGCAGATGAAATTGCCGAGAAGTTGGGAGAGCTCGGAATTTAGTCCGCTAAAAAAACAACACACAACATACAACATGAAAAACATAAATATATATAAAAGTCCGCCAGCCATTTGTTGTTAGTTGTATGTTGACACACAAGCCCGTTCTTTTACACGAAGTCATACAGGTTCTTGATCCAAAACCGGGAGAATTTTTCATTGATGGAACTTTTGGAGGAGGAGGACATACCGCAGAGATTTCTCACCATATAAAACCAAATGGAAAGATTGTTGCAGTTGATGTTGATGGAGATGTGGTCAAACGCGCCACTGCGGAATTTAAAATTCATCCGCCAGCCGGCGGACTCAAATTTCAAATTTTTCACTCAAGTTATACAGAAATTCCCGAAATACTGAAAAAAGAAAAATTACAGAAGGCCGATATGTTTCTTCTTGATCTCGGATTTTCTTCTTTTCAGATTGATGATCCCGAAAGAGGATTTAGTTTTCTCCATAATGCCCCGCTTGATATGAGGTATAACAGAATGTCTGATGTTCTTTCTGCAAGGGACATTGTGAATACCATGAGTGAGTCCGAACTGTCGGATATTTTTTGGAAATACGGTGAAGAAAGGAGAAGCAGGGTGATTGCAAAAAGAATTGTGGAAGAAAGAAAGAAGAAAAAAATTTACACGACGCGCGAACTTGCTGAAATAGTTGAAAAAATTATCCAGCGCAGGAAAATTCATCCAGCAACAAAAATTTTTCAGGCGTTGCGGATATATGTAAACAGCGAATATAAGAATGTGGAAAGAGTAATGACGCACATAACAGATGTCGTACGTCCCGGTGGAAGAGTCGCAATTATCTCATTTCACTCCTCGGAAGACAGGATTGTGAAGAAGGGATTCAGGAACTTGGTAGATGAAGGAAGGGCAAGATATATAAACAAAAAACCAATTATCCCTTCTCGGTGGGAAATAAAAGAAAATCCGAGAAGCCGTTCGGCAAAACTAAGGGGAATATACATTATTTAATTTTATACCATGACAATCATCAGCCCAGCACGCAATAGAAGTTATTGGAAACCTCTTTCCGCGCTTTTTGCCATATTTATCGCGGCGGGAATTGTCTATATTTTTGAATACAATCTTTCTGTGGATGCGAAATATGAAATAAAGGAGTTAAAACAGGAAATTGTAAAAATGCAGGAACAGAATGCGGATTTAAAAAGCAAACACTATACAATGACTGATCCCGCACGTCTTGAAAAACTTGTTTCCGAATTCGGACTTATTATTGATCGACAGCCGAAATACTTAGGATCCGCGCAATGAAACATCTGAGGTTTTACTTTTTATTTTTTGTATTCGCGCTTTTTTACGCCTCTCTTGGCGCGAATCTTTATAACCTTCAGGTTAATGAAAGTGATTATTACATTAATAAGGCAGAGGCGATGAAACAGCGCTCAGAAGGGCTTCAATTGAGGCGTGGGCGCATTTTTATACAAGACAAATCTGGAATTCATATACAAATCGCGCAGAATAAAGATTATCCAATTATTTTTCTTGCTCCGAATGAAATAGAAAATCCTGAGAGAGTGAGTACAATTGTTGCTGAAGGATTGGGCGCGGATAAAGAAGAGGTCTACGATAATATCATATCAAACAAAGAAAATTCATTCAGAATTCTTGTGGAGAAGGCAAGCGCTGAACAAGTCGCGTTTGTGAGTGAAAAAAAATTGGAAGGTGTTCATATAGAATTTAAGCAATACAGATTTTATCCGCTTGATTTTCTCGCATCACACGTTGTTGGATATGTCGGCATGAATGCTAAAAATCCTAAACCGACTGGGTTATACGGCATAGAAAGGTTTTATGACGAAAAGCTTTCAAAAGGGGATGATGTGTATCTCACAATAGATGCAAATATACAATCAGCATCAGAACAGACACTCGCAAAACTTATGGAAAAATACGGAGCGACCGGCGGTACGGTGATTGTGCAGAATCCGAATACTGGAGCAATAATTGCGATGGCGAACAAACCCGATTTTAATCCGAACGAGTATAGCGAATTCAATGTAAAGAATTTTTTGAACCCAGCTGTACAATCGCAGTACGAACCAGGCTCCGTGTTCAAACCGCTTACCATGTCTGCCGGCATAGATATGGGTGTGCTTGGTCCCAAAACTAGATATACAGACAAGGGATTTGTGACATTGAATGGAAAGACAATACGGAACGCGCAGGATAAGGTATATGGAAGCGTCACAATGACAGAAGTGATAGAAAACTCCATCAATACTGGGGCTGTTTATGCGGAACAGCTTCTCGGACATGAGAATTTTTATGACTATGTTAAGAAGTTTGGATTTGCGGAAAAAACGGGCATAGGCCTTCCTGAAGAGATTTCAGGAGACGCTAAAAATCTTACGAATAAAGGAGCAAAAGCAATTGATTTTGCAACTGCGTCTTTTGGTCAGGGGGTTGCTGTAACACCAATACAGCTCGTGGGTGCATTTTCTGCTTTCGCGAATGGCGGATTACTTATGAAGCCGTATATTGACGCGAATGAAAAGCCATATGTCGTGAGGCGGGTTATAGATGAAGAAACTGCCAAACAAGTCAATGCAATGCTTGAATCCACTGTGGAAAAAGCAAAAATTGCCTCCATATCTCAATACAGAGTTGCGGGAAAAACGGGAACGGCTCTTATTCCCGAGAAGGGAAAATATTCAGATGAGATGATACACACGTTTGTTGGTTTTGCGCCCGCACGCAATCCTCAATTTACAATTCTCGTTAAACTTGATCGTCCTCAAATAGGTGAACTTGCGGGTCTCACCGTCGTTCCCGCTTTTCGTGAACTTTCAGAATTTGTTATTAATTATTACACCATTCCTCCGGATAATCTGAAAACTAATGAGATTCAATAACTTTTTTAATACTATGAAGCAATTATTTATTTCTCTTCTTAAAAAAAAATTGAAAATCATTGCGCGTCTCACTTTGCGCAAATATAATCCGGGCATTGTAGGCATTACAGGCAATATCGGAAAAACGTCAGCAAAAGAAGCCGTCGGAGCCGTTCTATCAAGTGCGAGGAGAGTAAGAGCGTCGTCAAAAAATTTCAACAATGAATTAGGATTGCCACTTTCCATTATTGGCGACTGGGAAACAGTTGGCGGGCCTCTTTTTTGGGTCAAAGTATTTTTGAAATCTTTCACACAACTCATCGTGAAAAATAAGAAATATCCGGAAATCATTGTTTTGGAATATGGAGTGGATCGCGCTGGAGATATGAAATATCTTCTTGACATTGCGCGTCCACAGATAGGCGTGTTTACCGCAATGGGGGATGAAATGCCCGTACACATAGAATTTTTTTCCGGTTTGGAGGCGATTGTTAAGGAAAAAACAAAACTTTTGAGTCAGCTTCCGACGACTGGATTTGGTGTGTTAAATATTGATGACGAAAAAGTTATGACCGCAAGGGAATATACGCGCGCTAATGTCATTACATTCGGATTCTCGGAAAAAGCGGATATGCGCATTTCTGCTTTTTCAAATTATGTATCTGAGGATGATGGGGGAATTTCTTTCAAGCTTACATATGGAGGAAGTGTCGTTCCTGTTAAGATTGAGGGTGGATTGGGAAGAGCTCCCGCATATTCCGCCGCGATTGGAGCATCAATCGGTCTTATTTTTGGAATGAATCTTATTAAAATTTCCGAAGCTCTTTCGCATTTTATTCCTCCAAATGGACGCGAGCGCGTTATACGAGGCATTCGTCGTTCAATCATTATTGATGATACATATAATGCTTCCCCGTCCGCGACAAAAGAAGCGCTTATGACACTTAAAAGTCTTGACGCAAAAAGAAAAATTGCTGTGCTTGGCGATATGTTGGAACTTGGTAAATATACTCTTGAAGAGCATCAGTCGCTTGGACGAATGATCCCGGAAAGCGCGGATATTCTCATAACAGTGGGAATACGCGCTAAGATTATCGCCGAATCCGCAGAAAAAGCGGGCTTTTCCAAAAAGAAAATTTTTGCGTTTACAAACATTCACGAAGCGGCAATGCAATTACAACAGAAAGTGCAAAGAGGGGATTTGATTCTTGTGAAAGGATCGCAGGGCGTTAGGATGGAGCGCGTTGTGAAGGAAATTATGGCTGAACCACTCCGTGCAAAGGAATTATTGGTACGACAGTCACGATCGTGGCTTAAAAAACCGGGATTGTATGACTAAAAAGTCAAAATCTTAATATATAATTACTAATATATTTGTAGCCCCAAGGAGAATCGAACTCCTATTTTTGCCGTGAGAGGGCAATGTCCTAGCCGTTAGACGATGAGGCCAACAGAATTAAAATAGACCATTTTTAGTAATTATTCAAACAATACACACTTTCTCGCGGTTTTTATTTCTGGTAAAGTGAAAAAGTATTAAGTATATAGTAGTAAGTATTACGTATGGCAGAAGAACGAATATGTCAAAACCCGCCCGAACGTACCGTCCGGTACGGGCAGTCTGTAAAATAAATTTATGAACAGAGAACAAAAAACATGTCAGAACTGTCATCAAGAATTTTTGATTGAACCAGAGGATTTTCAATTTTACAAAAAGATTGATGTTCCACCACCTACGTTTTGTCCGGAGTGTAGAATGAAGCGTCGGGCAGTGTTTCTTCACACAAAAACACTTTTTAGGAGAAAGGAGTCTCTTACTGGAAATGATATTCTTTCGATATTCTCACAAGATGTGCCATTTCCTGTGTACGAAGAAAAAACATGGTGGAGTGATGATTGGGATCCAATGGACTACGGGATCGCATATGATTCAAGGAAGTCTTTTTTTGAACAATATAAAAAACTTTTAGATTCAGTACCACGTTCAAATGTTATAAATCTTAATTCCGTTGACTGTATATATTGTCCAAGTGCAACATATTCAAAAGGATCGTATTATACCGTTGGGTTTGAAACATTTGATTGTATGTACGGATATTATACGCGTACAGCGCACGAATGTGTTGATTATTATTTTCTTATTGAATGCAATCAATGTTATGAATCTTCATATTTAAGAAGTTGTTCTCGCGTTTCTTTTTCGGAACATTCTACAGAATGCATGGATTCTGCATTTTTGTTAGATTGCAGAAATTGTATTAATTGTTTTGGATGTGTTGGGTTGAGAAATAGGAAATATTACATATGGAACAAGCCGTATTCAAAAGAAGAGTATGAAAAGATTGTTTCAGGTTTTTTTGGATCGTTCTCGGGTATATGTTTGGCACAAAAAAAATTCAACGAATTTTCCAAAGATATTCCAAGGAGATATGCACGTATTCACCACTCAGAGAATGTGACTGGAGATAATATACGAAACAGTAATGATTGTTTGTGGTGTTTCGATATTGATCCACTTTCGTCGGTAAGTGAACACTCCAGAAGAATTGTTTCTGCTACCGCGGTGAGAGAATGTCAGGACCTTTTTGATACTGGTGAGGGGGCAGAATTGTGTTATGAAGGAAGTAGTTGTACTGGATTTAAAATAAAATTTTCCTCACTTGTCATTGTGGGGAGTAATATAGAATATTCATATAATTGTCACAATTGTGAGGATTTATTTGGATGTGTTGGGTTACGAAAAAAACAGTATTGTATATTAAACCGTCAGTACGAAAAAAAAGAATATGAAAAATTACATGCACAGATTATAAAAGAGATGAAGGAGTATGGAGAATTTTGGCCAATTTCATTTTCTCCATTCGCATATAATGACACTATCGCATATGAACGATTTCCCCTTACAAAAGAGAATGCTTTATCTGAGGGGTTTAAGTGGAGAGATCAGGATGTGAGGGAATATATTCCTACACTTACTCCAGAAAACATTCCAGATTTTGTAAAAGATGTTTCTGATGGCATAACAAGTGAAGTAATTAAATGCTCACATGCGGGAAATTGCACTCATCAGTGTACTATGGCATTCAAGATTATCCCAAAAGAATTGACGTTTTATAAAAAGATGAATATTCCTCTCCCGCGCATTTGCCCAAATTGTCGGCATTTTGAAAGATTGGCGAAACGTACGCCACTTAAACTTTGGCATAGAAGATGTATGAAGTCCGGATGTGTCAATGAATTTGAGACATCTTATGCGCCAGAACGTCCGGAAATAGTCTATTGCGAACAGTGTTATCAAGCGGAAGTTGTTTAATTATGAATACAGAAACTAAAATATGTCAGAATTGCAAAAAAGATTTCACAATTGAATCGGAAGATTTTGATTTCTATAAAAAAATGGATGTTCCACCACCTACGTTTTGTCCGGAGTGTAGA
>CAZVSK010000011.1:19366-25435 GCA_964630035.1 uncultured Candidatus Saccharibacteria bacterium | reverse complement strand
CCCTTGTTGGCCAAAATTATTTTTTTCTTCCATTGTCCGTATTATACCACATTATACACTCCACAAAAGTAAGAATTATTTTTTACCCCTCTTTAAAGAGAGGGGTAATGTGGGTTATTTTCCTAGAATTTTAAGCGAGAGGCCTATTCTTCCATCTTCTGCGCGTATAACTTTTGCTGTTACAACATCTCCAAGATGTACGACGTCTTCAACTTTTTTCACAAAACCATCTTTTAGTTCGGATACGTGTATCATTCCATCCTGTCCACCTCCCAAATCAACAATTGCACCGAATTCCAATATTTTTATAATGGGGCCGGTGATAACATCTCCGACTTTATATTCTCTCATAGATGCTTCAATTGTGTTGTATGCTTTTTTAACAAGCTCTATATCCACCCCCGCAACATATACTCTCCCATCTTCTTCTATGTCTATTGTTATTTTGTTTTCGCTTTCAGCAACAATTCTGTTTATATTTTTTCCGCCTGGCCCTATAAGCTCTCCTATTCTGTCCTCAGGTATTGTAAGAGACATAATTTTGGGTGCATATTTGGAGACGTTTTTGCGTGGAGCGGGAATTGCCTTTTCCATTACATTAATAACTTCCAATCTTCCCTCTTTCGCTTGATTGAGTGCTTCGCGGAATATTAAATCTGTAATTCCGTTTATTTTTACATCCATTTGTATTGCAGTAATTCCGTCTTTTGTTCCAGCAACCTTGAAATCCATATCTCCGAAATGATCCTCCGGTCCTTGTATGTCTGTAAGAATTTTATATTCTTTTCCATCCTCACTTGTCATAAGACCCATCGCGATACCCCCGATATGTTTTTTGATAGGAACTCCAGCATCCATAAGAGAAAGACATCCGGCGCATGTTGAGGCCATAGACGAAGAACCGTTTGAAGAAAGAGTTTCGGCCACTACTCGTATCGTATACGGGAATTCGTCTTTTGATGGTATAAGTGGACGCAACGCCTTTGCGGCTAAAGCACCATGTCCTATCTCTCTCCTTCCGGGTCCGCGCGATCTTCCCACCTCTCCTGTTGAGAAGCTCGGAAAGTTGTAGTGAAGCATAAATCTTTTTCTCGTTGTTGATTCCATTGTTTCCACAAGTTGTTCCGCAGAAGAAGAAGCAAGCGTTGTAATTGCAAGCACCTGCGTTTGTCCACGAACAAAAAGACCCGATCCGTGTGTAAGCTCAAACAATCCAACCTCTCCTAAAAGCGGTCGTATTTCTTTTAATCCCCTTCCATCCACTCTCTTTCCGCGTTTCAATACTTCTTCGTGGACAAATGCGTCTGTCTCTGTTTCAAGAATTGCTTCCGCGTTTTTTAATATATTTTTTTCTTCTTCTTCGAGCGTCTCCACATACTCTAAAAGTTCTTTTTTTAATTCTTCAAACTTTTTTTCTTTTAGTGCTTCACCGATTTTATCTTTTATAAAATCACGCACCATTTTCACCGCACGTTCATCCGGATCTTTTAGCATTACATCAAGTTTTGGTTTTCCTATCTCTTTTACAATTTTTTTCTGGAACGAAATAAGCTCTTTTATTTGGGAATGTGCTAAAGAGAATGCCCTTACCGCTTCTTCTTCTTGTATTTCTTTTCCTTCAAACTCAATCATATTTACAAATTGTTCTGGTCCAGCAAAAAAAGAGCGATAATCATCTTCCACTCCTCCGTTTTTCTTTATTATTTGCACACCAGCGACAGGCCCGTTCCACGGAATATTTGATATTGCAAGTGCAGTAGATGCCGAAAGAAGACCAATTACGTCAGGATCGTTTTTTTCGTCATATGAAAGGATGGTGACAACAACCTGAACCTCGCGTCTAAGACGCGCATCAAAAAGGGGTCTAATGGTGCGGTCTATAAGACGAGCAGAAAGAATCGCTTCGTCGGACGCCTTTCCTTCTCTTCGTACAAACCTACTTCCCATAATTTTTCCCGCAGCGTAGAATTTTTCTTCATAATCTACGGTGAGTGGGAAAAAATCACCCATTTTATCTTCCTTACTCATAACGACCGTTGCGAGCACCGCGGTGTTTCCGTGGTGACCGATCACTGCAGCATTCGCCTGTTCCGCCAAATCAGAGACCTCAATTGTGATTGGTTCTCCATTTAGCGTTGTGGTGAAACTTTTTTTATGTAAATCCATAACTTTTTATTTTTTTCTTTTTTGCGACTTTCCTATTTTGAGAAGTATTTTTGGTATTGATTCTAATTCTATAAATGCATCCGATGATTCTTTCAGTTTAAGCGAAGCCGTTCTTGAAAACCCAGCAATTTCAACCTGTTTCCCCGCACCCCATTTAAGGTATTCCACAAGAGGAATAAAATCTCCATCACCAGTCACAAGAATAACAACATCTAAACTTCCTGCCATACGTATTGCATCCACAGCCATTCCCACATCCCAATCGGCTTTTTTTGCCCCTCCATGGTATATTTGAAGGTCTTTCATTCTTAGCTCAAGACCGGATTTTTTAAGAGCCTCAAAAAAAGAATCTTCGCGTGTTTCCACTTCGTATCCGGGAACCCCCTCGCTTTTCACAACATACGCAATTGCGCGCACAAGTATGCGTCCCTCGGAGAGTGTTTTTATAAGTTGCGAAAAATTAACTCTCGCCCTGTAGAGGTTTTTAGCTGAATGATAAACATTTTGCACATCAACAAAAATTCCGATTCTCTGGTTTTGATGTATCATATGTATAAAAGAAATGGCTCTACGCGATTTCACGCAGAAAAAAACATAAATCCGCCGTTGTGGCGGATGGTGCGACTACGCCTCAAGCTTCAATTTTTTCACAAGGCTATTGTGTTTTTTTTCGTCGCTCTTTTTGAGGAACTGGAGAAACCTTCTCCGTTTTCCCACCATCATTAAAAGCCCTCTGCGTGAGTGATGGTCCTTCTGATGCTTCTTTAAGTGATCAGTTAGTGCTTTTATCTGCTTCGTGAGAAGTGAAATTTGCACCTCGGCGGAACCCGTGTCGGTTTCATGACGCTTATAATCACGCATCGCTACTTGTTTTTTCTGTTTTGAAAGCATACATACACATCATACCCCAGAAAGAAGATGGTGTCAAAACCCCGCATCTTTTATTGATTTCAAAACTACTTAATAAAGGTGCGGGGTTAATATTGTGCGACAGGAGTGGTAAAATTATATTTGGAGGAGAGATAAAGCATTTATTTATAAAACACAACACATCATACTTTTTTCATATGACAGAAGCAGAAAAATATGTGCGCGAATATCTTGACTATCTTTCTGTAGAAAGGGGTCGGGCAAAAAAAACTCGTGAGAACTATGAGAGATATCTTTCTCTTTTTTTGAAAGAAACACGCACCAATTTTTTGAAGGATATAAAAGAAGAGTCGGTGCGCTCGTTTCGTGTTTGGCTTGCGAGAAAAAACATAAAAAAAAACACACAAAGCTATTACGTTATTGCAATACGTAATTTTTTGAAATATCTAGTGAAAAGAGGAATTCGTGTTATCTCCCCAGAGACAATTGAACTTCCTAAAACATCAAGGCGCGACATAGAGGTTCTTGAGTATGACGAATTGGAGCGTCTTCTTGCATCTCCCCAAAGCGATACTATAAGAGATTTGCGCGACCGCGCAATACTTGAAACTCTTTTTTCAACAGGACTTCGTCTTTCTGAGTTGTGCAATCTCGGGCGATATATTGATTTGGAAAGAGGAGAGGTGTCTGTTCGGGGAAAGGGAGATAAATTACGCGTAGTCTTTCTTTCAGAGGGCGCGAAGAGCGCCATTGCAAAATATCTCAAGAAACGTACCGACACCGACGACTTTCTTTTTGTCAGCTTAGATAAGTCGGGAAAGGCGATTGGAAAGATAACACCAAGATCTGTACAAAGACTTATTGACGCGAGGGCGAGAAAAGCGGGAATACCAAAAAAAGTGCATCCTCACCAGATACGCCACTCGTTCGCCACAGACCTTCTTATTAATGGAGCGGATTTACGTTCAGTTCAATCACTTTTGGGTCATGCGAATGTGTCTACAACGCAGATTTATACTCACCTTACAAACAAAGAGCTTAGAGAAACACATCAAGCATTTCATGGAACAAGGAGGAGGAAAAGATAAGAATTTAGATAATACGGAGTTTTGGTATAAGAATTAGATTAGAAAAATCCCATAAAAAGTTAGTTTTGGTGCCCCCGAGAGGAGTTGAACCCCTACCCCTTTCGGGACAGCGTCCTAAGCGCTGCGCGTATACCAGTTCCGCCACGGGGGCGAGCGTATTTTGTGATGATATCATGTGCGTTATCTGATTACAAAACCCCGCCACTCTATATGAATGGCGGGGTTATTTACCAACTTTTTTTATTTTATCCGGTCACACCAAGGAACTGTTTCATAATTTTTACAATTCCTGTAGCGAGCATTGCCACAGCAAGCGCGATAACCGCATACAGAATTTGTTTCTTTCCTTCCTCAATCTTTTTCTCATCTCCTCCGGCAGTTAAGAATTTAAAAGCCGCGTAGATGATATATATAACAGCGAGTGCAATAAGAAAGCTATAGAACCATCCTCCAAACTTGTTTATTATTGCAATCACCTTTTCCGGACTTGTGATTCCCGACTGGGGTTGTCTCGGGATTTCTTGTGCTTTCGCAATAAAAGGAATGAGAGAAGCAATAAATGCGTAAACGTATTTTTTCATATACAAGATTAATTTGAGGCACCAAGAAATTCTCCTACAAGAAAAACAATTCCTGTTGCAAGTGTTGCCACTGCTATTCCAATAGCTCCATAAATTATGTATTTTTTCCCGTTTTCTACCTTCTTTTCATCTCCTCCCGATGTCACAAAAATAAAACCACCATAAATCATGAGAATAACAGCGATTGCGATAACAATACTATAGAGCCACCCACCAGCTTTTCTAACTAGGCCCATCGCGGCCTCCGCACTACTTCCAGCCGTCGTAACAGCGGATCCTGGTGGTGCGTCAAGCAGTGATGGTGTTTGTGCTAAAACAAAAGGTGCTGTTGCAAAAATAACCAACAAAAATAACCAAGTAATTTTTTTCATAGATCCTTTCGGTTTTGTCTATCCGACAAAGTTCCTTACAAGGAGCACTATTCCTCTTGCCAAAAGCGCGATCGCTATACCGATAATTGCGTAGATAATATACTTTTTTGCAGTTTCCGTCTTTTTTTCATCACCTCCTGAGGTGAGATACAAGAACCCCGCGTAAATAATAAAGATAACCGCAAGAGCAATAACAACATAAAGGAGCCAATTAGCCGCCTTCTCAATTAAACTGATTGCGCCTCCATATGTCTGGAACCTCGGCGCCGGCAATGAGTCGCTCGGAACGTCAAATTGCGCCATTGCGAGAGGAGCCAAAAGCATCATTGAAAGACCAAACACGAACACAGATTTTTTTAATATTGATTTCATATGTGTAATAAACATTTTTTCGACTGTTTTTATAAGAAATCGACCTTTTCTTTATATTACTGAAGAAGTTTCTGAACAATCAGGACAACTCCCTCCGCGATAAGTATTATACCATACCCAACGACCGCGTAGAGAATAGATTTCTTTCCAAGTTCAAATTTTTTAGGATCGCCTCCAGCGGTTAATATATTGAACGCTCCATATATAATCATTATGACCGCGACTGCAGGACCGACAGCAAGAACAAACCAATCAAGGACGGCATAGATAAGATCGGGAATAGATCCGACATTTAAAGGATTTTGAAGACCTATGGTTGTCGCATAAGCCCCACGCGCTTTAAAAAGAAAAAGAGAGGACAAAACAATTATGGATATATTTTTTATTTTTTTCATCCCGTTAATGACCCGCATGAATGAAAGAATTTATTCTTTCTGGCGGGTAGGAAATATAAATATTTCCTTACGTTATTTTTTATATTGAACCTTTATTATTTATCATAGAATTATTACAGATATAAAAACCAAATTCCATCTTTGTTTTTACAACAACTGTCATTAACGGGATTAAACATATTTAGATAATAACACACTTCTTATTTACAAACCTTACTTAGATCGG
>CAZVSK010000011.1:11847-19266 GCA_964630035.1 uncultured Candidatus Saccharibacteria bacterium | reverse complement strand
TTAAACATATTTAGATAATAACACACTTCTTATTTACAAACCTTACTTAGATCGGGTAATCCATCTGAACATTTTATCCAAGGGGGAAAGATGGCGGAAAGACACTTAAATTCAAATTTCGCATCATACCCAGTCCCCACCTTTTTACAAGAAATCGTATATGCGGCCTGAGTATCCACACTTATTCCGGTTCCCTCATTACTTCCCGTTCCACCTCCTTTTGCGCATATGTCAGCTTGGGATGCGCATGATGAAACAAGAATCTTACTTATTTCTGACTGTGTTGCACCGTTTCCACTTGTCCAATCAGCGCTTGCACCACCACCACCAAACTTTCCTCCACCACCACCCAAACCAGTGTTACCACCATTGGTTGATCCTGTTGTTGTCCCACCTCCCGTATTACCGGAGCCGGTTGTTGAAGGAACGACTGTTGTGCAATCAAGAGAATTCCATGGCGTGCTTACATGACCCGCTATGAGCGAGTTGAATATTGTATTAATAATAAGCCACGCGGCAAGAGCGATTAGGAGGCCCACGAAGGCGCTTGTTATAACACCCTTTCCAGAAGAAAGATTTTTTTCATTTCCACCAGCGGTCATAACAACAAAACCCCCGTATGCGATAAAAACAACAGCAAGCACCAACGCCACTTTAAACATGTCCTCTATAATATTTCTTCCAACAACAAGTGCATCGCAAAGCCCACACGGACTGTCTGGTCCGCTCCCGCTTGTGGCGCACGTCGTTCCATCCCATATGTAAAAAAGATCTCTTGCAAATGCAAAATGTGGAACAATAATTCCCAAAACGAGAACAAAGAGAGCACTACAAACAAAAATGTTTTTCATCGCCTTTGAGTTAATATTTTTATTATACAACTTTTTATTTGAACAAAGGTGCACCAATTTGTTTTTTAGAAGACTCTTTGGTTCATGAGACGCGTCACTTCTTCTTGCGCCTTTCCTATTGCGGATGTGATTGTGTCTTTATTGTAAATGATTGATTCTATCATGTCCGAGAAAATTTTTGATATTGCTATATTGTTTACTTGTGGCCACGAACGTGCAATGAGCGCCTGTCTTGCAAAGACACCAAGTTCCGGATCGTCGGCATATACACCCCTGATAAGATTATCAAGCGCGGGCGGTTTTCTTGTTTTTGAAACATATGAAGTTGCGGACGCCTCATCAGTCGTCATAAAAAGCACAAAGCGCCATGCAACATCAGGAATTTGGCTTTGTTTTGAGACAACATAACCCCAATATTTCGGGTAGGAAATGGGGTAGTCAATTCGTGAAGAAGGTTGTGGAACGGGTGCGATTTCATAATCAAGAAAAGCATTTCTCTTCACAATTTCAGGAATCGCGCTTGCATAATTGAAAATCATCACAGCTTTTTCCTGCCCAAAAGCATCAATGTCGTTCGGCATCGTTTCATTCCATGTATAAAATTCGTTTCGCGCGTTTGAAAAATCTGTATAAAATCTGAGAGCATCCTTTCCCTGCTCACTTCCGAAAACAGCCGATTTAAAATCGTCGGAAACCATTTTTGTTCCCGCTTGAAGCATGATAAGGCTCAAAATATCCGGTGCGGAAGAAATTGTTTTTTGAGATCCGCCAATTCCCGCTCCTGCGCGCACTATTTTTTTAGACGAATCCAAAACAGTGAGTTTTTTGACAACTGTTTGGAATTCTTCCCATGTTTTTGGTATTTTGATCGCTGATTGATCTGTGAAGTTTCTATTATAGATAAGCGCGAGAGTGTCTATTGAAAGAGGAATTCCATAAACCGTTTGTTGGGGCATAAAATCTTGTTCCACAACTTTTGGAAAAAGCGCTTTGAGAGAAGAAAAAGGAGCAAGCGTTATGGGCATGGGGGAAAGCTTCCCTATTGTATTTGGGACGGAGCTGTTTAAGACCATAAAAATATCCGGACCTTTTCCGCTGGCCATAGATTCAAGAAGAGCGCGATCATATTCGCTCTCATCTTGAAAAGCGCGATATGAAATTTCTACTTTCGGATATATTTTTTTGAAATTCGTAAGTATATTTTCATACGCGGTCAGCTGATCCCCAATTCCCCAAAACGTAAGGTTGCCCTCTATTTGAAGCCCCGGATTTTCGCATTTCTGCATTCCCGGGATAATACAGAGAGCCATAAGAACAAAAAACAAAACAATAACAACAACGACGGAAAAAATAATAAATTGTGTTTTTGTTACAGACGTCATATATTTTTATAAACACACAACACCCACAAGTTCGTCATCCTTATCAAGATTCATAATACGCACTCCCTGTGTCGCTCTGCTTGCAATGCGTATATCTTTTATTTTTGTCTTAAGAGCCTGACCCTTTTTTGAGAATGCAATAACTTCTTCCATTTCATCTTCAATCACACGCGTTGCGATAATTTTACCTGTTTTTTCGGTTACCTTCGCTGTTCGTATTCCTCCTCCACCGCGTTTTTGAAGTTTATATTCTTTGATGGGCGTTTGTTTTGCAAACCCGTTTCCAAGAACAGAAAGGAGTTTTACATTTTTTGTCGCACTCTCTTTCTTTATTATATCAAGTCCGACGATTTCATCTCCCTTTTTAAGACGTATTGCCCGCACTCCGGCGGCCGTGCGTCCCATCTGGCGCACATCTTTTTCTTTGAATCTGATCGCTTGTCCAAGCGCCGTAGAGAGTATGATTTCATCGTTTCCGGAAGAAACACCAACCCATCTCAAATTATCCCCCTCTTTCATTTTTATTGCGATGATTCCGCTTCTGCGTACGTTTTCAAATTCTTTGAGTGCGGTCTTTTTAATATTTCCTTCTTTTGTGATCATAACAAGACACTTGTTTTTATCTTCTGCGTCCGCGTTCGGATATGAAAGTATAGCACTCACCGATTCGGTTTGTGGCATATCAAGATAATTATAAATAGATTTTCCTTTGGATGTTCTTTGCGCAACAGGAATTTCATAAACTTTTGTCTGAAACATTTTTCCCTTATTTGTGAAAAAGAGAATATTGTCGTGCGTGTTTGCAGATATGAATGTTTCAAGAAGATCTTCTTCTTTCAATTCAAAGCCAATAAGCCCCTTTCCTCCGCGTTTTTGCGACTTGAAATTTGCCGGAGGCATTCTTTTCACATATCCGTCTCTGCTCAGCGTGATGACGGTCTCTTCGTTTGGAATAAGATCTTCTTCTTTGAATTCTTTAATACTTGAACCAACAATTTTTGTTCTCCTATCGTCTGAAAAAGTTTTTTTTATCTCAACAAGCTCTTTTTGTATCACTTCCACTATTTTTTTTGGATATTTTAGTATTGTTTGAAGTTCCGCGATAAGCTTTTTCTTTTCCGCGAGTTCTGCCTCAATTTTACTGCGTTCAAGAGCGGCAAGTGTTTGAAGTCTCATTTCCAATATTGCGTGCGCTTGCGCCTCGGAAAGTTTGAAATTTTTCATGAGGTTTTTCGCCGCATCTTCCTTGTCTTTTGATTTTTTTATGGTTGCGATGATTTTATCAATAACACCAAGCGCCTTCACAAGACCCTCAAGAATATGCGCCCGCTCTTCCGCTTTTTTAAGATCAAATTGCGTTCTTTTTTTCACCACATCTTTTCTGTGATCAATGTATGCTGAAAGTATATCTTTTAGAGAAAGAATTTCGGGGCGTATTCCATCAGTGAGCGCAAGCATATTGAAATGGAAATTTTTCTGAAGCTCGGTGTATTGGTAGAGTTGGTTGAGTATTTTTTGTGGAGAACTGTCCTGTTTCAGATCTATGACAATACGTAGCCCCTCTCTGTCTGATTCGTCACGGAGATCTTTGATTCCCTCTATTTTCTTTTCTTGTACAAGGTCAGCAATTTTCGTAATAAGCGTTGCCTTATTTGTTTGATATGGGATTTCTGTAATAACAATTTGGAAGAGTTTTCCACGCTCTTCTACCTGTGCTACTCCGCGCATTGTGAGTGATCCGCGTCCTGTTGCATATGCTTCTTCAAGCACTTTTTTGTCATAAATAATTCCACCAGTCGGAAAATCAGGACCCGGTACAAATTTCATAAGCTCGTTAACACCCGCATCCTCGTTTTCTGAGAGATAAAGAATTGCGTCAACAAGCTCCCCAAGGTTGTGCGGAGGAATTGTGGTTGCCATACCCACAGCGATTCCCATTGTTCCGTTTAGGAGAAGGTGTGGAAGTTTTGCCGGGAGATATTTAGGTTCGTTCTTTGAATTATCGTAGTTTCCCTGCCACACTACTGTTTCTTTTTCTATGTCATACAAAAGCTCTTCAGCTATTTTAGAAAGCTTTGCCTCTGTATAACGCATTGCTGCTGGAGCATCTCCATCAATAGAACCCCAGTTTCCCTGACCGTTAATCAACGTATATCTCAAAGAGAAATCTTGAGCCATGCGCGCAAGCGCGTCATAAATTGCCTGATCGCCATGAGGATGGTAGTGAGCCATAACACTTCCCACAACGTTCGCGGATTTTCTAAATTTTGCAGATGACGTAAGACCAGATTCCCACATTGACCATAAAATCCTTCTCTGCACCGGTTTCAATCCATCGCGTATATCAGGAAGCGCGCGCGAAACAATAACAGACATTGCGTAACTAAGATACGAATCCTTAAGCTCGCTTGTAATATTTTCGTCAATTATTTTATGCGTATTGTTATTTTGTTTTTCTTTTTCCATATGATTTAGGGCAATTGTGTTGGTGGAATTGGTTCAATGTTTTCATTTACAAAATTAACCATGCTTCCTTTTAGATTCATTGTGTTTTTTTCTTCAATTCCATTTTTAAAAGATTCAAAAGTTTTTTTGAAAGAATCCCACAATTGTCCAATTCCATTATTTGCGTCTTCAGAAATATTGGATAAACCCCTCCCAAATATCTTTAAAAAAGAATCTTCATTATTTAGTGAATTCTCTGCATCTGCTTTTTCAGCTTGAGTTGTTTCAGGGGGTTCTGTTGTGGGAAGATTCACACTAAGATAGACCGCCCAAAGAAGCAAAATAATAAAAACAGAAACAGCCGATCCCCCCCAAAACCACTTCTTTTTTTCACGCGCATCGGATCTTTGGATTTTTTTTATTTCACCCTTTAGTTTTTTATATACTGAAGAGAGGGACATATTTTTTTACTTTTCTTCAAGAGGTTTTATTTCCATCGCCCCAGGAACAACGTCTTTTTTCTTGAATACAAACTTTTCTTCTTTTTGTTTTGTTCCCTGATTCATTTCTTTAAGAAATGTCTTTATGTCGGCTGTCAGAGACGGAATTACAAACCCCGGCTCCATTTGTCTGACGAATTTTGCCGCCACAGATTGCGAGATCCACGGCTTTCCACCAGCAGGAAGAATAAGTACGTCAGGGTTTTCAAGGTGTTCAAGAAGATTTTGTGGCGGTTCTTTTGAGGCGTGTCCCAAAACAACAATTGATATTTCATCAAAATCAATGCGATAAATTGTTTTTTCTGTTTCGTCTTCATTCCCCGCGCTCCACCCCTTTATATATATCCCCCCTATTTCATATTCCCCTTGATGTTCAATCCAAAAACACTCATTTTCTTTTGGTGCTTCCGTGGACGCTGGAGAAACAGTGTTCAAAGCAACTGTTGCGCCCCTAAAAGAACGTCCGTTGACGGGGTCAATAAGGACAGTTTGTTCGCCAGATTGTATTTTGAAATAGTTGTCTCCGTGGTATGTGATAATCATAAAAAATTGGCACCAAGCCTTATGCTCTAATTCTACGCCAAAACACCACTTTTTTCAATCATAAAAAAACCGACTCAATGAGCCGGTAGAAAATACTTTTCTATTAGTTTTTTGATTCAGACATCAAACCATCTAATTCTGGGACAAACTGTTCCATTGTTTTTTGTGCTATTGCAAGCCTTTCCGCCGCGTCCAGAATTTCTTTATTGGATATGTCTATTTCTTTCACTATTATTCCTCCACACTTATCAACTTTCGTTGAAAGAACATTAATTCCAAGTGCTGGTTTAATAGTAATTAAAAGCCTCTTTTCTGGAATATAAATTCCCTCAAAAGACGTGCCTCCGTGCACATAGTCTAATGCACTTAGCGCACCATTCCACTTTTTTATTTGTGCTTTCACAATTTACCTCCTTTTTTGTTGTATAAAGCTTTAATTATTTTAAAACTAAAATCTTTTTTGTCAAACTTTGTTAAAAATATTGACACAAGAGCGTTTTTCTCATATCTTGGTAAAGACGCGATTTTTATATCTATATGAATTCTGTAAAACAAGATGATCGCACATTGAACGATTTTTTAAGATCCGAACTCGGCGGGCTTAGTTTGCTTCGCCCCGGCGATTTGGTTCAGGGAATTGTGATTGAAAAAGGCGTGCGTATGATGACGGTGGATTTGGGCGCGAATGGCGTTGGCGCGGTTTATCGTGGAGAACTTCAGAATGCGAGGGAGGTTGTGAGAAACCTTAAATCTGGAGACGCAATTAGCGCAAAAGTTATTGAAATTGACAACGAAGACGGATACATAGAACTTTCTTTGGCGCAGGCTGACAAACAGAAATCATGGGAAGAGGTTCAGGACTTGAAAGAACAAGAAGAGGTTGTGAAGGTAAAACTCGGATCTTTCAACAAAGGCGGGCTCATTGGGGAGTTGTGCGGACTTCAGGCTTTTTTACCGGTTTCCCAACTTGGAAACGGACTTGATGGGAAGGTTATAAACAACAAAGAAGAAATAGAAGGGATATTAAAAGGCCTTATCGGGCGCGAAGTAGAAGTTCGTATTATTGATGTGAATCCTCGAACGAATAAACTCATTGTTTCTGAAAAGGCGGCGACTGAAGTGAGTGCAAAAGAACTTGCGAAAAATTATGAAGCGGGGCAGATTGTTGATGGTGTTGTTTCGGGGATCGCAGATTTCGGCGTTTTTGTGAGATTTACTGACAATCCCGCTGTTGAGGGTTTGATTCATATCTCTGAACTCGGTTACAAGATAGTTGAAAATCCAAAAGAAGTTGTGAAGGTAGATGATGCTGTAAGGGCCAAGATTACAGACATAAGGGACGGGAAAATATCGCTTTCTCTCCGCGCGCTTCGCCAAGATCCGTGGGTTGGTTTGGCGGGAACATACAAAGAAGGACAGGAAACAAAAGGAATGGTGCACAGCTTTCATCCTTTTGGCGCAATTGTTAATCTCGGAGGAGAAATACAGGGGCAGGTGCACATTGCGTCTTTTGGGGGGGTTGAACAAATGAAAGAAAAGTTGAGCATCGGAAAAGAATATGCATTTTCCATTGAAAGTTTTGTTCCTGAAGAAAGAAAAATCCTTCTCAAATTAAGAGAATAAAAAAAATAAACGACCCCCGGCTTCTCTGCCGGGGGTCTTGCTTTATTTTTGTATTTATTTTATTATTTTTCACAG
>CAZVSK010000011.1:9735-11747 GCA_964630035.1 uncultured Candidatus Saccharibacteria bacterium | reverse complement strand
TTTTTCTTTGTTTTATAGAGAATGGTGTTTTTAAACACGAAATCTCTCATTACATTTCCGTTCCGATCGGAACGGAAATGTAATGTACAAAAAAAGATTGTATATATTCATATATGTTTAAGAGAAAAAAGTTTTGTGTGCAATGAGCTTCACAGAGAAGCATAGATGCGTTATCATATGTAAGAAATATATGAAAAATTTAAGTAGAAACCTTCTTTTCGCGATTTTTCTCATGATGTTTTTGACAATCGCCTTTTCCTTCTTTTTTGAGGCGGAAAAAGGAAAGCCGGTGGAAATAAACATGAGCGAGCTTGCGGAAAAAGTGAATAATGAGTCAGTAAAAAGCATTGTTGTGAGCGGGAACAATCTCGCAGTCACTCTTTCCGATGATTCTGAGGCAGTTTCAAAAAAGGAAAGCGAGAGTGGAATAGTGGAAACACTATCTAATTACGGCGTGGAAAAGGAAAAACTTAGAAAGGTGAGTATGACCGTGGAAGATCCGAGTGGGTTCAAATATTGGATGAGCATACTTATTCCATCCCTCATCCCGGTCTTTTTTATGCTTTTTATTTTTTGGTTTATCTTTCGTCAGGCGCGTGGGGGCGCGAATCAGGCATTTTCATTCGGAAAAGTGAATATACGTCTTTTTTCCTCCGATAAGGACAAAATTACGTTCAAAGACGTTGCGGGTCTTAAGGAATCAAAAGAAGAATTGGAAGAGGTTGTTGATTTTCTCAAAAACCCTAAGAAGTTTTTACAAATTGGAGCGAAGATTCCACGCGGGGTCCTTCTTATGGGCGCTCCAGGAACGGGTAAAACCCTACTTGCGCGCGCGGTTGCCGGAGAAAGCAACGTCCCCTTCTTCCACATTTCCGCATCTGAATTCGTGGAAATGTTCGTCGGAGTTGGCGCATCGCGCGTGAGAGATCTTTTCCAGACGGCAAAGAAGTCCGCGCCCGCTATCATATTCATAGACGAGATTGACGCGGTAGGACGTGAGCGCGGAGCAGGGCTTGGAGGAGGACACGACGAACGCGAACAGACGCTCAATCAAATTCTTGTGGAAATGGACGGGTTTGAACGCGACACAAATGTGATTGTGATGGCGGCGACGAACCGTCCAGACATTTTGGATCAAGCGCTTCTCCGCCCGGGGAGATTTGATAGGCGAGTCGTTCTTGACATGCCCGATCTTCACGATAGAGAACAAATTCTAAACATACACGCAAAAAACAAACCATTAGATGAATCCGTAAATCTTAAAACAGTTGCTGTGCGCACACCCGGATTTTCCGGCGCAGATCTCGCAAACCTTTTAAATGAAGCGGCGATTGTTGCTGCGCGCGCTGGAAGGAAGAAAATAAATCAGGAAGATGTTCTTGGATCAATAGAAAAGGTTCTTCTTGGACCCGCACGACGTTCGCGCGTGATGGTGCAAAAAGAAAAGGAAATCACAGCATACCATGAAGCAGGACACGCCCTTGTTGCTGCGGGACTTAAAGACAGCGATCCTGTACACAAAGTGACCATTATCAGCAGAGGAATGGCTGGCGGATATACACTAAAACTTCCGAGTGAAGAAAGACGTCTCAAAACAAAGTCACAGTTTCTTGCGGACCTCGCTGTTTCATTTGGAGGATATGCGGCCGAATCAATTATATTCAAAGACACAAGTACGGGCGCATCAAGTGACATACAATACGCAACAGATGTTGCACATAAAGCCGTAACGCGATATGGAATGAGTGAAGCACTTGGACCGCGTGCACTCGGAAAAAATCATGAGTTGATGTTTTTGGGAAGGGAAATTGCCGCGGAAAAAGATTATTCAGAAAAGACAGGAGAATTGATTGATGCGGAAGTTAATGCATTTATTAAAAAAGCACTTGATACAGCAAAGAAAATTATCTCCTCAAACAGAGATACGCTTGATATCATTGCTCGCAAACTTCTTGAAAATGAAACAATAGAACAGGAAGAGTTTAATGAGATTATCAAAACTTCGGGAATGA
>CAZVSK010000011.1:8228-9635 GCA_964630035.1 uncultured Candidatus Saccharibacteria bacterium | reverse complement strand
GTGGGCACTGAGGGGATTGAACCCCCGACCTACTCGGTGTAAACGAGTCGCTCTACCACTGAGCTAAGTGCCCAAGAATTGTACGGGATGTAAACGGATTAATTATATACCACATAATTAATCCTCTTCCCAACTGAGTTAAGCGCGCGTATGTAGTTTATGTGCGCGCGCCAAGATTCGAACTTGGAACCGATCGTGTATAAGACGATTGCTCTACCATTGAGCTACGCGCGCATAAAATCTGCTTTTCATAGCATATCATTGTCATATATTGTTTTACAAGCTTCTTTTAGGTGCGCCCGTATTGACTGAGTATTCTCTTCGGCATAAGGTAGAACAATGCAGTTGTTATTCAAAAATTCGTTTGGTATGCAATTACCACTTCAAGAAGTGGTTCGTGAAGTTGTGCAATTTTTGAAAAACGATGTACATAGTTCATACAAAATTATTATTGGCACTGACTCTTTGTATCTTCCGAGTAAGAACGCGGATTTTGTTACTGTTGTAGTCGTGTATCGTGTGGGAAATGGCGGGAGATATTTTTGGAGAGGATTTGAAAAAGGAAAGTTTTATACACTTCGCGATAGGATCATACAAGAAGTTTTATTTTCCATTGATACCGCAAAATCTCTTCTTGAAGAGTTGAAAGAGACACACAATCTTCCTCATTGGGATTTTGAGATACACGCAGACATTGGAGAAAACGGAGAGACGAAAACACTTATTCAAGAAGTCGTCGGGATGATTCGTGCGAACAACTTTGAAGCAAAAACAAAACCGGAAAGCTACGCGGCCTCAAAAGTCGCAGATCGCCATGTGAGATAAAAAATATGAAAGACAAAATTGTATTTGATATTGAAACAAAAAATACGTTTGCCGATGTGGGGGGCGAACAAAATATAGAGAAATTGGAGGTCTCTGTCGTGGGGGCATATTCGTATTTGAAAGACGAATACTACTGTTTTGAGGAACACGAATTTTCAACCCTTGGAAAAATGATGAAAGAAGCTGGACTCATTATAGGTTTTTCAAGCAAGAGATTTGATGTTCCTGTGCTCAATAAATATTTTCCATTCAATCTCGCTGCGATTCCCCACTTTGACATACTTGAGGAGATTGAAAACAGCTGGGGTAGGCGTATAAGTTTGGATCTTTTGGGAGAGGCAAATCTTGGTATAAAAAAGACGGGTCACGGTCTTGACGCAATTGATTGGTATAGAGATGGAGAGATGGAAAAATTGAAAGAATATTGCAAGCAGGATGTGAGAATCACGAAAGAAATTTTTGACCTTATACGGAAGCAGGGATATCTTTGGATACCTCAACGCCATCTTCCCCAAATGGGAAAGGCGGAAATCGCCTATAAAGAAGAGGATCACATCACTCCACAAGGAAGTTTGTTTTAAT
>CAZVSK010000011.1:0-8128 GCA_964630035.1 uncultured Candidatus Saccharibacteria bacterium | reverse complement strand
ATTAAAAACGTACTTGTCCCGTTAGAGGTCGCGATCGCGGGATAAGGGTTTGTTAGTGATATTTTTATAACATACGATAGTCGAATTTTTTAAAAAGTGGGTCGTGTGTTGATCGCGATCTACCTCTAACGGGATGAAGGACAAAGGAATACAAAAACTTATCAAAAACGAAGAAACTCGCCAAAACAATACACTTAATTTAATCGCGTCAGAAAATTATGTCTCGCGAGGTGTGCGCGAAGCGCTGGCAAGTGTATTCACTAACAAATATGCAGAAGGATATCCGCATGCGCGGTATTATGCGGGGAATACACACGTTGATGAACTTGAGGAATTGGTGCAATTACGCGCACTGAAATTGTTTATCCGCCAGCTGGCGGATCAAAAAACGTGGGATGTGAATGTGCAACCGTATTCCGGATCTCCCGCAAATCTTGCGGTATATCACGCACTTATTCCTGTTGGTTCAAAAATTATGTCAATGGCGCTTGATATGGGGGGTCACCTCACACATGGGTATCGTGCGAGTGTGACTGGAAAATTGTGGAAGCAGGTTCCTTATGGAGTAGATAAAAAAACAGAGAAGATAAATTATGATGAAGTTTTGAAAATTGCGAAAAAAGAAAAACCGGCACTTATTATTGTGGGAGGAAGTGCATATGCGCGGATTATTGATTTCAAAAAGATGAGAAAAATTGCGGATACGGTAGGCGCAATTTTTATGGTAGACATGTCTCATTTCGCCGGGCTTGTTGCGGGTGGCGCATATCCATCCCCTTTCAAATATGCCGATGTAGTTACAACAACAACGCACAAAACACTTAGAGGTCCGCGCGCAGCGCTTATATTTGCAAGAAAATCTCAAAACTCAAAACTCAAATTTCAAATAAATTCAAAATTAAAAATTAAAAATTCGAAACTATCAATCGCAGAAGCTATTAATAAAATTGTTTTTCCTGGGCTTCAGGGTGGACCACACGTGAATACAATCGCGGCAATCGGAGTCGCATTACGTGAGGCCGACACAAATCAATTTAAAGTATATTCAAAACAAGTAGTGAAAAATGCGAGGGCACTTGCGGAAGAGCTCAAGAAACTTGGGTGGAGAATTATTTCAGGGGGAACCGATTCGCATTTGTTTTTGGTTGATACAATGGAAAAAGGGATAAGCGGAGGTGATGCGAGTGATTTGTTGGAAGATGTTGGAATTGTTGTGAACAAAAACACAATTCCCTACGACACACAAAAACCTACCAACCCATCAGGAATACGCATTGGCACTCCAGCACTCACAACGCGCGGCATGAAAGAAAAAGAAATGAAGATAATTGCGCACCTTATTTCCGATGCGTTATCAAAAACACGATCCAAATCAATAATTCGTGGAGAAGTGAAAAAACTTTCTAAAAAATTTCCAGTTAGTATTTAGGTTTTTCTCATCTAAAAATTTCTTCATAAATCCGCATTTTATCTCATTTTATTCCCCCACTATTTTCCTATTCGCGCGAATAGGAAAATAGTGGGTATGTGTGTTAATATAAATAATATATGAACAAGGAGAGTATAAAACAACTTGCGAGGATTATGAAGGCGTTTGGTAATGACCGCAGATTAAAGATAATAAAGGTTTTAACAAAAGAAAAAGAACTATCTGTTGGTGACATTGCAGAACGCATAGAACTTTCATTTACAGCGACATCAAAACATCTAAACATGTTGTATAAGTTAGACATTTTGGATCACAGACAAAAAAGTTTGGTTGTCTATTATCGGATTGCGGGCGACCTTCCTGATTTTATAAAAAACATCATTTCAACCATTTCTAATTCGCGCGAATAGGAAAATAAGGGATTTTATTTATGATTATTGACGGAAAAAAAATAGCAGAAGACATTCTTGCGCGACTCAAAGAGAAAAAAACAAAAAAATTTTTTGCGGCGTTTTTGGTTGGAAACGATCCAGCATCGGTTAGTTTTTTAAAACAAAAAGAAAAAGTTGCAAAGGAGCTCGGGATTGATTTCCGCATCTATACATTTAGCAAGGAGACAACTCAGGATTCATTACGGAAAGAAATATTAAAAATTGCGGGACACAAAACGTGTGGTGGTGCGATTGTGCAACTTCCCCTACCCCCCCATATAAACCCACAATATGTGATGAATGTGATTCCGAGAGAAAAAGATGTTGACGTGTTGGGTGAACGCGCGCTTGGCGCGTTTTATGCTGGAAGAAACATTGTTTTTCCTCCAGCAGTCGGTGTATTTTGTGAGATAATTCAAAATTTTCCACCAAAAGCGGATCAGCCTCGGGCTGAAAAATTTGAAATTAAAAATTCTCGCGTAGCAATTGTTGGTCTTGGAAATCTTGTTGGGAAGCCAATTGCAACATGGCTCAAGGGAAGAGTTTCAGATTTATATCTTTTGGACAAAGGAAGTGATTATTCGCTTCTCAAAAATGCCGATGTGGTTGTTTTGGGAACTGGCCAACCACATCTCATTTCAAAAGAAATGTTAAAGGAGAAAGTTTTGGTGATTGATTTTGGATATGGAAGGAAACAAATGGCGAATGGTGAGTGGCAATTGGTTGGAGATTTTGATGCTTCACAACCAACAACTGACAACCAACAACCGATGACAATTTTATATACTCCAACGCCGGGAGGGACGGGGCCGATACTTGTGGCAAAACTGTTTGAAAATTTCTTTGTATTAAATTCTAATTAAGGCGTTTTTATGAAGGTGAAAAGACAAAAAACAACTTGACAGGTGGTTATATGTGCTTTATAACTAACTAAAGAATATCCGACTTTTTTAATAAAACAAAAAGGAGACAGAAGTGAAAATATCAGAATTTACAGAAGAAATTGTTGGCGTTGTTAAAGATTCTCTTCCAAAATTTACACCAAAAGCTCTTTTTGTCGGTGTTATTGTACACGCCGACCAAAAAGAAAAAGAAAAAATAAATTTTCTTTTTCTTCGTCCTAGATCATACACTCAAGTTTTGGCGATTTTTGGTAATCCTCCAACCTATGCCGTTGCTTCGTGGCAAGAATATGCACACCATGACTCTTGTTGGTCAGAGGGCGTAGTGGGTGCGATAAGGGAGTGTCTTGATAAAATGGCAAAAAAACTTAATAAGGATAGAGATTCTCTTTCTCTTAAGTTTTGGATACAAGACACACAACTCGTATCTCCCAAAGCAGTGAGAGGGGCCTATGACAAAACTGTGGAAATAATTTGGTAATTAAAAATCCCTCCGTTTTAAAAGGAGGGATTTTTTTATTCTTCTGATACAATTCCCTTTTCTTCTGAGGCCTCTTTTGTTTTTTTCTTTATAGCATCCAGTGTTTTTTTGTCAGTTTTCAGTTTTTCGCGAACATTATCAAATCCAACCCCAAGTTTTTCATCTCCAAAACTATAACTTGCGCCAGATTTTTTTACGACCCCATATTTTGTTGCGGTGTTCAAAACATCTGCTTCATACGAGATGCCTTCGCCGTACATAATGTCAAATTCGGCAATACGAAACGGTGGGGCAACTTTATTTTTTACCACCTTTGCTTTTGTTCTGTTTCCTGTCACCTCATCACCTTTTTTTATTTGTGCAATTCTTCGCACATCAATTCTTACGGAAGCATAAAATTTTAGAGCCATACCTCCGGGGGTTGTTTCCGGATTTCCAAACATAATTCCGATTTTCATTCTAAGTTGATTAATGAAAATTATAATTGTTCCTGTTTTTGCTGCTATTGCGGTAAGTTTACGAAGCGCTTGTGAAAGCAATCGCGCTTGAAGGCCGATATGTGATGCGCCCATTTCTCCTTCTATTTCAGCGCGCGGAGTAAGTGCGGCGACAGAATCAACAACAACAATATTGATAATTCCAGATCGCACAACACTTTCAAGTATGTTCAATGCCTCTTCTCCATTGTCGGGTTGCGAAATAATTAAATCTTTTACTTTTACTCCTATTTTTGCCGCATATTCTGGATCAAGCGCGTGTTCTGCGTCAATGAACGCCGCCTTTCCACCTCTCTTTTGTACTTCAGCAACAGTGTGTAGCGCGAGAGTTGTTTTTCCAGAGCTTTCCGGTCCATATATCTCAATAATTCTCCCTTTTGGAATTCCTCCCCCAAGTGCGATATCAAGCGAAAACGACCCAGATGGAACCGTTTCCACCTTTGTGTGAAGTTGCGATCCGAGAGTCATAATTGACCCCTCGCCAAAACGGCTCTGGAGCGACTCCATGAGTGAATTTAGATCGTTTTTCTCTCCCCCTTTTTCATCTTTTATTTTTTTACTTGGCGCCATTTTAATTGTTTGTTTGTATTTCCTCAAAAACAGAAGGAATTGGCGTATTTGCATTTTCCTCACTGCTTGTAGCGACTTTTAGAAATATTTGTTTCTTTATTATATACTCTTCTCCCAAAAACTTCTTGATTTTGAATGTGATTGTATTAAAACCATGTTCAAGTGAAAGCGTTTTTTCAAATAAACCCTCTTCATTCGGATATATTGTTTCTTCATTGATAAAAAGCTGATCGCGAGGATCTATTTTTCCCTTCAGAGGGAATATTTTGTCTTCAACAATCATTTCGTCTTTGAAATTTTCAAGAGAAAGTTCGGGTTCTCCAAAATGCGACTGAGCACGCCAAAAAACAAATCCTGCGACGACGATAAGAATAACAATTCCGACAACCCATTTTTTATTTATTGATTTAAGAACAAAACGGTTTCCCGGAAGTTCATCCAGTGCTCCAGATCGCTTAATTTCTTTGTTTTGGGCGAAGAATTCTTTCCATAACTCTTCTCCATCTAAACCAAGTGCATCGGCTATCTTCAATATATATCCGTGTACATACGGAGAAGAAGGAAGTTTTTTTAAATCTTCGTCAACGATTGATTGTATGAATCTGTCTGAAATTCCAGTGACCTGTGCTAATTTTTCAACAGACATACCCTTCGTTCTCATTGCGTTTCCGACGAGAATAGAAGGATTTTTCTCTTCAAATTCCATAAAAACTTTTTAACGCATTTACTATTGCATATTTTTCTTGCATCTTCAACATACAAAAAAACCCGCATTAGAGCGGGTTAACGGGTTTTTTAGAAAAATACATCTCTTGGTTTTGCGCCATCTCCGGGCCCGACTACTCCACGTTCTTCCATCATATCCAATAAGCGCGCGGCGCGGGCGTATCCAACTTTCAAACGGCGCTGGAGTAGTGACGCCGATGCTTTTTTTGCGGAACGCACGACCTCAACAGCTTCCTCATATAAATCATCGTCATCTCCATTTGCTTCATAGTCATCAAAATTAATTTGTCCGTTTCCGTTTTCTCCCCCACTTTCTCCATTTGGTTCTATATCCACTTTTTCTACACTAATCTGTTCTTCATCAAAACCCTTGTTGTTTTTCTTTATAAATTCAACTACCTTCTTTATTTCATCTTCCGTGATAAAAGCCCCTTGTACACGTCTTGGTTTTGAAAGTTCAGCGGAAGAGAAAAGAAGATCACCGCTTCCCAAAAGTTTTTCAGCTCCCGAAGTGTCAAGAATTGTTCGAGAATCAATTTGACTTGCTACTTGTAACGCGATTCTCGTAGTGATGTTGGCCTTAATAAGTCCTGTGATGATTTCAACAGACGGACGTTGTGTGGATACAATGAGGTGAATTCCCGTTGCGCGTGCCATTTGTGCGAGACGTATAATAGATCCTTCCACCTCCCTTCCATATGAGGTCATAAGATCTGCTAGTTCATCTATTACAATAACGATATATGGAAGATCGTTTTTCGTCTTATGGTAGCTTTTAATGTCGCGTGCTCCTGATTCAAGCAGAAGTGTATATCTGCGATCCATTTCTTGTATTGCCCAGCGAAGTGCGCCCAACGCTTTTTTATTTTCCGTAATAACGGGAGCGAGAAGATGTGGAATGTCTTTGTATATTGAAAGTTCTACGCGTTTCGGATCAACCATAATAAACTTGAGCATATCCGGGGAATTTTTGAAAAGAAGTGAAATAAGAAGAGCGTGGAGGGTGATTGATTTTCCGCTTCCGGTCGCTCCAGCGACAAGAAGGTGTGGCATTTTTCCTATATCTTGAAAAACTGGTTCTCCACTCACATCTCTTCCGAGCGCAAAAGTGAGTGGGGATGCCTTTTGGAATTCGGGGTAGAGAAGAATACTTCCCAAACGTACGATCGCTGCGGATTTATTTGGAACCTCAATTCCAACTAAAGATTTCCCTGGAATTGGTGCTTCAATACGTATCGGGTGCGCGGCAAGTGCAAGAGCGAGATCCTGATTAAGCGCCGTGATGCGCGAAAGACGCATACCTTCCGCGGGTTTTAATGTATACCGAGTGACTGTGGGACCAACATTAATCTCCCCCATTTCCACGGAAATACCAAAACTTTCCAATGTTCTTTTTATGATATTTGCATTAGCCCTAAGATCACCTATTGTGGGTTTTTCAATTATTGATGATAAAAGAGAAAGAGGTGGAGCAACATAGTTGTGTATTTCTTTTGTTTTTTCTCCTCCTTTTTTCTTTCCCATATCTTCTTCAAAATATCCCGGTTCTTTTATTTCAATTTCATCCTTCTCATTTTTTTTCTTTTGCTTTTCCGTTTCTTCTTGAGCGGGAACGCTTTCTCGTATTTCCACGCGCTCTTCTGAAACTTCTATCTCTTCGTCCTCTTCATCCATCTGTTTTTTTCTTAAAAATGAAATTGGTTTATTGATAGTGACAAGGAAAGAAATAATGAGAATTGCGATTGTCACGACGATAGCAACAATATCTCCAAAAGGATTTTTGAGAGATCCAACAAACGATCCGATTATTCCCCCGCTTTCGGGGACGATGACATCAAAAAGACCAAGCCCCGCTCCTACAAAAAACACACCACTTATAAGACGGAATCCGAGCATTTGTTTACGCTCTTCGGAAATAAACGAAAATGCAAGGACAAAGAAAATGAAGGGTATGAAAAAATAACCCCACCCGAAAAGTTTTTTGAGACCATGATATATTCCCTCCCCCCATGGTCCGGCCTGTCCCAAACCAGCAAGGAGAAAAATTACGGCAAGCGCAAGAAAACCCACCATCCAAACACTCTTTTTTATTTCAGGATGTAGAGGATATTTGGTTTGAGTGCGGGACGATTCTCGTTCTGGAAATTTCTTATTTTCAGATGTCTGCTGTTTCTTCTTTTTCTTTTTTGCCATGCAGTATTATTAAAGCTTAAATTTGGCGACTATTCAATTATAATATAATGGAAGATATGAAAAATTTTTCCCAAACATTCAAAACAAAAAAACTTGTCATGTTTGACATTGATGGAACGATTGCGGAAAGCAAAAGACCAATAGACAAAGAAATGACTAATCTCCTTGCGCGCGCTTCTCATACGCGGAAAATTGCATTTATAAGTGGTGAAAAATACTCACAATTTATGAAGCAGATCGTTTCAAAACTTCCCAAAAAAGGAACAAAATATGAGAATGTGCTTCTTTTTCCTCAAAATGCCTCTCTGTGCTACGCATATATAAAAAAAGAGTGGAAAAAGGTATATGAGAAAAAACTGACGCAAAAAGAAGAAAAGTTTATAAAAAAAACCATTGTCTCAGCAATGAAAGATTCTGGATTCCAAACCCCAGTTAATTCATATGGAAAGCTTATAGAAAATCGCGGAAGCGAGGTTGTTTTTTCGGCACTTGGTCAAAAAGCTCCCATTGCGAAAAAGAAGAATTGGAATAAAAACGAAGGAGATATACGGAAAAAGATAAAAAATCTTCTTGAAAGACGACTTCCCGATTTTGACGCAAAAATAGCGGGACTTACTTCAATTGATGTTATACGCGAAGGTATCAATAAATCATTCGGACTCACATTTGCTGGTAAATATTTCAAGACAAAAAAAAGAGACATTCTTTATGTTGGAGATGCGCTTTTTAAAGGCGGAAACGACCATCCTATTATAGGATCCGGCGCGGATTGGATAAGAGTAAAATCACCAAAAGAGACAAAAAAGATAATTAGGTCTCTAATCTCATAGTTGATAATTAAATAAAAACATTTGACACGCTAATGCCTGCGGGGGTATTTTGTTGTTAGTATTTTAATT